>DATDBL010000171.1:0-5064 GCA_036524855.1 Aldersonia sp.
TGTCCGAGTCGAGCAGCTCACCTACCCCGTCGAGGTCACGGGCGGTCAGCACGGAGACGTCGAGGCCGACCGCGACCGCGCCGCTGCGGCGGAACAACTCCAGCGGTGGAGCCGACCCGCAGCAGTGCACCGCGACGGGCGCACCGACGCCACCGATCACCGTGTCGAGCAGGTCCAGCGCGTCCGGCGCGGGCAGCGCGCGCACCACGTCGAGGCCGGTGACCCCGCGAACCGATCCGTCGAGCACCGCGCGCGCGGCCGGCTCGTCGAGTTGCACCACCACGTCGGCCTGCAGCCGGCGGCGCATCTCCGCGACGTGGGCGGCGACTCCCTCCGCGAGCGACGCGGCGAGGTCACGCACCGCGCCCGGGTCGGTCAGCAGCCGGTGCCCGCCGGCGAGTTCGATCTCCGAGGCCAGCGTCAACGGGCCCGCGACCTGCACCTTCACCGTCGAGCCGTCGCCGACGCGGCCGCCGACCTCCCACGCCTCCTCGAACGCGTCGAGATCCTCCCGGAGCAGGTCGTGGGCACGGCGCGCGACGTTGCCCGGCCGCGCAGCGATCCGGTAGCCGCGGGTCGTCGTATCCAGGGCCAACTCGACCAGCAGCGCACCGGCGCGGCCGATCATGTCCGCGCCGACCCCGCGGGCGGGCAGTTCGACGAGATGCGCGAGGTCGGGCACCTCCCCGACCACGGTCGATGCGGCCTCGCGCGGGTCGGTGCCGGGCCAGGAGCCGATGCCGGTGGCGCGCCCGGCGAACGAGGTCATCGGGTGGCCGTGACTCGCGTGGCGGTGATGGTGCCGCTGCCCACGACAATGTCGCCGGCAGGATCGGCTCGATACAGCACGACGGCCTGACCGCGCGCGACCCCAGTCAACGGCTCGCGCAACCGCACCCGCAGCCCGTCTCCGACCGCCTCGGCGACCGCGTCCGCGGTGCCGCCGTGCGCGCGCACCTGCGCCACGCACTCGATCGGGCCGTCCGGCGCGACGTCGGCGGTCCACACCGCGCGCTCGGCGTCGATCTCGAACACCCGCAGGTCCTCGGCGGTGCCGACGGTGACCGTTCCGGTGTCCGGTTCGATGGCGGTGACGTAGCGCGGGCGCCCGTCCGCTGCCGGCCCGGGCAGGCCGAGGCCCTTGCGCTGCCCGATGGTGAACCCGTGCACGCCGTCATGGGTGGCGAGCACCGCACCGCTGTCGGCGTCGACGACGCTGCCCGGCCGCACCCCGATCCGTGCGCCCAGGAACGCCTGGGTGTCGCCCGTCGGGATGAAGCAGATGTCGTGGCTGTCGGGCTTGTCCGCGACGGCGAGTCCGCGCGCGGCGGCCTCGGCGCGAATCTGCGGTTTCGGGGTGTCGCCGACCGGGAACAGGGCCCGCGACAACTGATCCGCTCGCAGCACGGCGAGCACGTAGGACTGGTCCTTGTCGGCGTCGACGGCGCGGCGCAGCACTCCCTCGTGCAGCCGGGCGTAGTGACCGGTCGCGACGGCGTCGAAGCCCAGCGCGACCGCCCGGTCGGCGAGCGCGGCGAACTTGATCTTCTCGTTGCACCGCAGGCACGGGTTGGGCGTCTCGCCCGCGGCGTAGGCGGCGACGAAGTCGTCGATCACGTCCGCCTTGAACCGCTCCGCGAAATCCCAGACGTAGAACGGGATTCCGAGCACGTCGGCGGCTCGTCGGGCGTCACCGGCGTCCTCCTTGGAGCAGCATCCGCGCGAACCGGTCCGCAGTGTGCCCGGCGCGTCGGACAACGCGAGATGCACGCCGACGACGTCGTGTCCCGCGGCGACGGCGCGCGCCGCAGCCACCGCGGAGTCGACACCGCCGCTCATCGCGGCGAGCACCCGCATCAGAACTCCCCTCCCGCGAACGCCCCCCGCACCGAGGTCAGACCCGCCGCCTTGGCGCGCTCGATCACCTGCGGGAGCGCGGCGAAGAGCGCCAGCACGTCCGTCCGAGTGGAGGTGTGGCCGAGCGAGAATCGCAGCGACCCACGCGATTCGCGCGGATCGGCGCCCATCGCCAGGAGCACGTGGCTCGGCCGCGCGACTCCGGCGGTGCACGCCGACCCGGTGGAGCACTCGATCCCGGCGGCGTCGAGGAGCATCAGCAGCGAATCACCCTCGCAGCCGGGGAACGTGAAGTGCGCGTTGCCGGGCAGGCGGGCGGCACCGGTGGGCCCGTTCAGCTTCGCGTCGGGCACCAGGCGCTGCACCCCGGCGATCAGCTCGTCGCGCAGCTCGCCCAGCACCACATGGCGCACCGGCAGCTCGGCCACGGTCGTTCGCAGCGCCGCCGCCATCCCCACCACGCCGGGTGTGTCGGGGGTGCCGGAGCGCAGGTCGCGCTCGTGGCCGCCGCCGTGCAGCATCGGTTCACAGGCGACGTCGCGGCCGAGCAGCAGCACGCCGACCCCGAGCGGCCCGCCCAACTTGTGTGCGGTGACGCTCGCCGCGGACAGCCCGCTGGCGCCGAAGTCGACCGGCAGTTGCGCGGCCGCCTGCACCGCGTCGCTGTGCATCGGGACGTCGTATTCGCGGGCGAGGGCCGCGAGGTCGGCGATCGGCATGATCGCGCCGACCTCGTTGTTCGCCCACATCACCGTGACCAGCGCGGTCTCGTCGGCGTGCTGCTCTAGCGCGGCGCGCAGCACCCCGGGCCGGACGGTCCCCTCCACGTCGACCGGCAGCAGGGTCACCTGCGCGCCCTCGCGGTCGGCGAGCCACTGCACCGCGTCGAGCACCGCGTGGTGCTCGACCGCACCGACGAGGATCCGGGTGCGCCGCGGGTCGGCGGTCCTGCGCGCGCGGAAGATGCCCTTGACGGCGAGGTTGTCGCTCTCGGTTCCGCCGGACACGAAGATCACCTCGGAAGGGCGTGCCCCGAGGTCGGCGGCGATCGACTCGCGCGCCTCCTCGACCCGTCGACGCGCGGCGCGGCCGGATCCATGCAGGGAGGACGCGTTGCCGACCGTGCCGAAGACAGCCGTCATCGCCTCGATCGCAGCGGGCAGCATCGGCGTGGTGGCTGCGTGATCGAGGTAG
Source organism: Aldersonia sp. (assembly GCA_036524855.1). Lineage (GTDB taxonomy): Bacteria > Actinomycetota > Actinomycetes > Mycobacteriales > Mycobacteriaceae > Aldersonia. The sequence continues at coordinate 3,052 of DATDBL010000171.1, forward strand.
ACCGAGTGGGCCGCGACGGGTGAGGTCGCGGCATGGGATGCCGACGTCATGACCTCACCAGGATAAGCGCACCCGACCCGTGAGTGGTATGTGAGTCTGCCGGGGCGAGCGAAGCGACGGGGGGAATGACGCAGACTCGTCAACCACTCACTGGTCGGGCGGCGCGTTCACTCCGTGCGGCGAGGTCGCGGCGGTCGGTTCCGGGCGGTTCGGGGGCGGCGAGGACGACCTCGGCAAGCACCGACCGGGTACGCAGCAGGCGCCGGATGGAGGCGATCATGGTCTCGTCACCGACGAATCCGGGAATTGTCGAAGGCTCGCCGTGCGGGCCGAGGTAGCGCAGCCCGACCGGCTGGACCGGCACGCCGGCGTCCACCGCGGCCTGGAACAGCGCCGGACGCATGCTGCCGACCGCGCGGCCACACCAGGTCGTCCCCTCGGGGAACACCGCCACTGCCTCGCCTGCAGCCAACCGCCGCGACAACTCGTCGACCACCGCGGGTAGGGCACGCAGGTCGGCCCGGTCGATCGGGATGATCCGCATCATCCGCGCCGCCGTGCCCAGTCCCGGCCAGTCGACGAGGTCGGCGCGCGCGACGAACGTGACCGGGCGCACCGCCGAGATCGCGAGCACGTCGAGCCACCCGACGTGGCCGGCGACGAGCAGAGCACCGCCATCGTTACCGGCGCCGACCACTCGCATCCGGACGCCGAAGCACCCCAGCAACGCGCGCGCGTACCCGCGCTGCACGCCGCCCCGCGTCCGGCGCGGAGTCAGCATGTGCGCCACGGGGAACGTGAGCAGCAGCGCCGCGATCACCAGCAGTCGGAGCGCCACGCGGGCCGGACCGGCGCGCACGATGTCGCGGTCGATGCACTCGGTGTCGCAGGTGCTCGCGGGCATCCACGCGTGCACGGGTCGGGCGGCCAGGGCCGGGGCGGTCACGACGCGATCCGGTTCGCCGCGGCCTGCAGTCGGCTCAGGTAGCGTTCGTCGGCCTGATGCAAGCCGAGCAGCGCGACGAAGTCGGCGACGCCGAAGTCAGGATCGTGCGCCGGATCCCCGCAGATGGTGGCGCCGAGACGCAGGTAGCCGCGCAGCAGCGGCGGCAACACCGCCCGATCGGGCACGGGCAGCGTCTCGAGCCCCGGCACGGGCCGGTACGGGCTGGCGACGACCGGCCCGGCGTGCCGCGCCCGAAGGACGTCCCGCACCGCGCGGACATTCGCACCTGGGACCTCGCCGCCCATCGGCACCGAGACACATCCGATCAACCAGTCGTGCCCGGTGAGCCGCAGGTAGCGCAGCACGCCGGCCCACATCAGCGGCAGCACGGCGCCGTTTCGGTGCTCGCGGTCGACGCAGGCCCGACCCATCTCCACCAGCCGCGGCCGCAGCGGCGCGAAAGCGGCGAGATCGAACTCGGTCTCGGTGTAGTAGCCGCCGGCCGCGACGGAAGCGTCGGGCGGCAGCATGCGGTAGCAGCCGACGTAGCGCCCGGTGCGTTCGTCGCGCACGAGCAGGTGGTCGCAGAACTCGTCGAACCGGTCCGCGTCGGTGTCGCCGCGCATCGCGAAGCCCGGTTCGGCGGCGAACACCGAGTAGCGCAGCCGTTGTGCGGCGAGGCGGTGCTCGCGATCGGAGGAGACGACGAGACGGTATCGGGTGTCGAGGCCGGTTGCCACGGTCATGTACGGATGTCTATCGAGCCGCGACGGCCACCCGGCGACAGCGAGGTAGCGCCGTGATGCCGGCTCGGTGAACATGGAGCGCGGGATCGATTGCGCCAGCTTGAGCGCCCGACTTGTCAAACGCTGGCGACGGTAACGGTCTTTCCGGTTGTGGCGGATTCGGCGGCGGCGTTGGCGAGCACGAGGGCGGCGACGCCGTCGTCGAATCCTGGTGTGCAGGGTTGTCCGGTTCGGATTGCGTGGGTGAACGCGTCGAGTTCGGCGCGGTATGCCTGGGCGTAGCGTTGCAGGAAGAAGGGCAGGTACGGGCGCGCCTGCTCG
>DATDBL010000172.1:0-3631 GCA_036524855.1 Aldersonia sp.
AGCTGCGGTCTGCTCGTTCGCGGGGACGTGCTACGGCTCGAGGCCGTCGAGTTGGTCGGCGACGGCGTACACCTCGGCGATGAGGGTGTCGAGGTCGTCGCGCGGCTCGACCACGGTGGTCGGGAGACCGGCGGCGTCGAGGCGGGGTCCGAAGACTTCGCGCACATGGGTTTCCTGGGCGAGTGTCCAGGCGACGAAGCGGTCGGCGAGGTCGGTGCGGCCGAGGCGGTGCAGTGCGATGGCTGTGGCGGTTGCACCGTGCCATTGCAATATGTCGAGTCGTTCGTTCTGGTAGCAGTGCCACGGGTCGCGGAGGTCGGCGCCGGTGATGTCGACGACCCCTGGGCTGAGGCAGCGGGCGATGAGCAGGTGCCACGCCGCTGCGAGGTCCAACCAGGTGGTGAGACCGCCTTGGGTGGCGTCGGTCACCTTTGCGTACCAGTGGGCGGCAGCCTCCCAGTCGCCGCGTTGGCGAGCAATGGAGCCGTGGAGTTCCGCGAGCATCCGCGAGGCGTGGCGGCTGTCGAGGCCGATCACGAACGGCGTGAACGTGGCGAGCTGTCGCTCGGCGACATCGAAATGACCGTTGTGGACGAGGGAACGGATGAGACTCCACTCGGCCTCGAAGCGGGTCACGGGGGGCGCGGCGAGCCATCGGTCGATGCTGGCCACGAACTCGGCGACATCGGTTGCAGTCAGGCCACCCTCGCTGAACGAGTCGTATGGGGAGCTGGTGAACCGGTCCGCCGGGATGGGGAGCCCGGCCCGGATCGCCCGCCATCCGCGTTCGTTCTGTTGCTGAATCGGCTCGGTCAGCGTGACCCGAGGGTCAGAGTTGGCGACTTCGTCGAGCAGGTGGTGGGATGCTCCCCCGAGCTTGGCGGCGTCATGCAATCGTTTGGCCAGGTCGTCCACCTCGGATGAGGCGATGTGCCCCTCCCCTCCCATCAGAAGGCGTCGCCCGTTCTCCCAGTCCTGGCGGTCGATGAACCAGTCCATGGCAACACCGGCGTCGGGGAGGTACTCGGCGTAGCGGCGGCCGACCTGGGTTTCGTCGGGACCGTACTTGCGCAGCGTGAGCGCGGCGATCGTTGACGCGAAGTAGAGGGCATGGCGTTCACGTACCGTGTCGGACTGCTCGCGATGTTGCAGGTGTTCGCGTCCGTAGGCGCGCATGGTTTCCAACATCCGGAACCGGGTGGTGCCGTCGGTGGCGGTGGAGCGTTGCAGCAGCGAGCGGTCCACCAACTGCGGCACCACGTCGACCACGTCGAAGTCGTCGACGCCGTCACCCGCAGCGACCGCACGTGCCGCGGCAAGGTCGAACCCGGCCGGGAACACCGACAAACGGTCGAACACGGCCTGCTCGACGGTGGTGCACAGGTCGTAGGACCAGTCGAGGGTGCCACGCATCGTCTGGTGGCGTTCCATCCGGGACCGGCGTCCACCGATCAGCATCCGGAAGCGTTCTTCCAGGTTCGCGACCAACTCCATCGGCGTGAACGCCCGCACCCGAGACGCCGCCAACTCCAAGGCCAACGGCAACCCGTCGAGGCGCCGGCAGAGCTCGCTGATCGCACGACGTTGCTCGTCGTCGATCACCAGATCGGGGGCTTCGTCACGAGCCCGCTGCACGAACAGCCGCTCGGCGTCTTCGGGAAGCAGCGACGGCACCGGCACCAGCCGTTCACCACGCACCATCAACGGCTCCCGACTCGTCGCCAGCACCGTCACCGTCGGACAGGCATTCACGATGCGTTCCACGACATCAGCGGTCGCAGCGAGCACATGTTCGCAGTTGTCGACCACCACCAGACAGCGTTTCTCACGCAGACGGTGGACGAGGTGATCGAGGACATCACCCTCCGGCGGCGCAGCCGTGTCCATCCCGACCGCGAACGCGAACGGCACAGCGTCCTCGTTCATCACCGGCGCCAACTCCACCATCCAACACCCATCGGCGAACGACCCAGACACCGCCCTCGCCGCCTCCAGCGACAGCCGGGTCTTGCCCGTGCCGCCGACGCCGATCAACGTCACCAGACGCTGATCGGCCAACTCGGCGGACAATGACGCGACCTCGTCGGTGCGGCCTACGAACGTGGACAACTCCGTCGGGAGATTCCCCAGCACCGGCTGCAGCGTCCGCAACGCCGGGAACTCGCCGCGGCCCGCCTGGAAGATCCGCTCCGAGGCCTCCAATCCCTTCAACCGGTGCTCGCCGAGATCGACCAGATCCACACCCGCCAGCAGGCCGGCCGTCGCCGAGGACACCAACACCTGCCCGCCATGGCCCGCATCCATCACCCGCGCCGCCCGATTCAACGTCGGACCGAAATAGTCACCACCACGCGACTCGGCCTCACCGGTGTGCAAACCCATCCGCACCGGCAACCCCACACCCGCTTGCACCTCGACCGCCGCGGCGACCGCCGCCGACGCCGACGTGAACACCACGCACATCCCGTCACCGGTGTGCTTGAACACCACCCCGCCACGAGCCGCCACCACCGAACGGATCAACTCGTCGTGCGCGGACAACGCCACCGCCATCGCGGCATGGTCGAGCTGCCACCTCTCCGTCGATCCCTCGATATCCGTGAACAGGAACGTCACTGTGCCCGTCGACCCGTCCGACATGTGCCTCCTTCGTCGCCGCCCAGTTTCCCATACCGGTCCGTAACCAGCAGCAGCCACTCCCAGCCCGAACAGTCGCCCGTCCCGAGACAGCGCACCGTGCAGCCTCGGCGCTCGACGCAGGTGCGGGCACCGCACACCGGCCTGGAGCGCGCCCGGCCGTTCGAGCCGAGCAGAGCAGGCAGTTCGGCGCTACCTGTCCGCTCGAGTGCAAGCCTGATAGGTCGTACCCCAACCGGAGCTTTCCACCGGGTGACAGAGGCGGTGGGCAGGCGCCACCGGGCGAATCGACTTCAAAGACATCGTGGCTGACGGCAGCTACGTCTACCGGGGACACATCAGCATTCCCTCACCCCCGACGAATACCGAGGTGCTGCCGCCGTTCCATCGAGTCTCCCGCGTGATGCATCTCAGCGGTTGACGGGAGCGGCTCTCTCAGCACATGGGGAAACGGACGACGAATGCCCGGACTGTGCGGCTAACGCAAGCTCCACGCGCAAGCATCCTGCCCGCCGAGGCAGCGATCGCCGTTGCTGTCGGCGCCGCCCTGGACTGTTTCGATTTCGCAACGAGGGCTGGGCGGCGCCTGGTGGTCAGCGCGGCAGAGCGAGGACCATCAGCGTCGTCCACGTCAGGTGAGTCAGCATGGGGGCAAGGACCGCGCGGCTCGACAGGCGCTCGACGCTGAACAGCGTCCCCATCACCACCGCCGCGATGACGAGGGCGACGTTGCCGGTGGCCGCGGTGACCACGACGTAGACGATGGTGGCGGCGAGAGCAGGACGGTGCGGCTCGAGCGCGGCGTGCAGCGCGCCGCGGAAGAACAACTCTTCGCCAGCGCCGTTGACCAGCGCGACCAACAGCACGACGGTGATGGAGCCGGCATCGGCGGTGGCCCGCACACCGTCGCGGGCGGCGCCGACGAGGGGAAGGTGCCGGGCGACCAGATAGGCGGTGAGGAACACGACGAAAGCGGCGACGCCGGCCACGACGG
>DATDBL010000173.1:0-4727 GCA_036524855.1 Aldersonia sp.
GACCAGATCGACGCCCATCCTGATGCCGCAGCCGTGCTCGCGGTTGCCGCGCTCAGTGCTTGGTCGCGTGGTGATCTCGCCGCTGCTGAACGGCTGGCGAGACGGGGCCTCGAACGTCGATGTGGCAACGCATGGCGTTGCCACGCCGCGCTCGCGGTCGTCGAGCTGAGCCACGCCGAGTTCGATCGCGCGGTGGCTCATGCAACTCAGGCCGCAGAAGGCGCCGACTTCCCCGACCAAAGCCTCGGGATAGCGGCCCTCGCCCACGCCTACGACGGCGACCTTCAGGCGGCGACCGCCATGAACGACCGCTTCGCCGTGTTGACGGTCTCGCCGACGCTCCTGGGGTTCCATTCCTACGTCGCCGGCGAGATCGACGCCCTTGCCGGCCGGACCGACCGGGCCCAGGTTCACTACCTACGGGCCAGCACCCTTAGTCGCGAGAGCGGCGCCACCTTCCTCGACGCCATCGCCTCGGTCGGCCATCTCACCGCCCTTGCTCGTGACGGCCGAGTTGCGGACGCGCTGGACGGTTACCGCGCCCTTATCGAGTACTGGGCCCGCACCGGCGGCTGGGTCCAGCAGTGGACGACGCTCCGCAACCTCGCCGAGCTCCTCCGCACGGTCGACGACCAGGAGACAGCCGTCTATCTCGAGGCCGCCGCCGACAATGCCCCCGACGCACCACCCAGCACCGGGGGCGGCGACGACTCCGATGCCGCGGACCTCCCCCCTGACCGCTTGGCGACGATTCTCGCCGCCGCCGCGGCCGCCAGCCGTGACGACATCGTCGCTGTCGCGCTGGGCGCGCTCGAGCATCACCGCGGATCCTGGCTTTCGGGCTCATGACCCGAAGGTCGCGGGTTCAAATCCCGCCCCCGCCACCAACGAAAGTCCAGCTCAGAGGCCCTTTTCGGTACTTCGAAGAGGGCCTCTCTGGCGTCTCACGGGCCGGGTGTGCGGCTTGCAGCGGATCCGGTAGACCGACGCGGTGTCAGGCCGTCGTCAGCAGCGGGAGCTCGGGCAGCGTTCCGGAGGGTGAGCGGTAGACGGCGCCGGGGGATATCCCGATCGTGCGCTTGAAGGCTCGGCTGAACGCGGCGTCGGACTCGTAGCCCAGCCGCGCCGCCAGCTCGGCGACCGGCACGTCGTCGTGCTGGAGCCAGTCGAGTGCCACCTGCATCCGCCAGCGGGTCACGTAGCGCATGACCGGCTCGCCCACGAGTTCGGTGAAGCGGGCAGCGAAGGCCGAGCGCGACATCGCCGTCGCCCGGGCCAGTGATGCCACCGACCACGGCTGCGCGGGATCGCGGTGGACGAGCGACATCGCCTGGCCGATGCGCGGGTCTTGCAGCGCGCCCAGCCAGCCGGTTTGGCCTTCGGGCTCGCGGGCGATCCACGCCCGAATCGCCTGGATCACCAGGATGTCGGACAGCCGGGTGATGACCGCCTCACCCCCGGGTCGCAGCGCGCTCGCCTCGGCGGCGATGAGGCGCAGGGTGGCATGCATCCACTCGGTCTCGGGCACGGGCGTCGGGCCGCTCGACATCTCGACGACGATCGTCCGCGGCAGGAGCGCCACCAGGTTGCGCGCCGCGGGATGGCCGAACCGCACCGTGCCGCAGACGATGCTCGTCGCCGCTCCTCCGCCGCCGTGCCGGAGCACCGCGTAGCGGTCGCTGACGTAGTCGTGGGGCAGCCCTTCGACCCGGGGCGCGGGCGCGTCCGGGTCGCTGCGGATCCGGTGGCCCTCGCCGTGGGGCACGAGGGCGAAGTCACCCGGCCGCAAGAGGCGTGGCTCGGTGCCCTCGACCTCGAGCCAGCCGCCGCCGACGTTCACGACGTGGAACCACAGGGAGTGCGGTTCGGGCGGCAGCGTCAGGCCCCAGGGCGCGCTCAGCTCCGAGCGGACGTAGAAGGTGCCGGACATCCTGAGCACGTGCAGCGCCTCGCCCAGGGGATCGGGTGTGGCCCACGGGTCCTCGCCTCGCATGCCGCCAGTGTGCCGACCCGATCCGCCGTTCGTCCATGGCGGCTGGACGATTGGGCATGAATCGGCGACGCATAGGCATTGTTCGGCCGGCGCATCACCCTCAGAGTGGACGGCAAGCAAATGACCTGACTCACGAGAGGACGACGCAGATGATCACCGTCATGGGAGCCACAGGACAGACTGGCGGCGCCACCGCCCTCCGCCTGCTCGAGGCCGGCGAGCACGTCCGGGCGCTCGGCCGCTCGGCGGACCGGCTGGCCGCCCTGCGTGACGCCGGGGCCGAGCCGTTCTCGGTCGACGCCAGCGACGCCTCGGCGCTCACCGAGGCGTTTCGCGGTGCCGACGCCGCCTACGTGCTGCTGCCGTTCGCACCGGAGGTGGCCGACGGGTACGCCCACATGGCCCAGCTCGGCGGGGCGATCGTCACCGCCGTGCGTGCCGCGGGTGTGCCGCACGTCGTGGCGGTGAGCGCCGTCGGCGCGGATCTGCCCAGCGGCACGGGGTTCCTCACGGGCCTGCACGCCCAGGAGCAGCGTCTGCGGACCCTCACCGACGTGGCCCACGTGCTCGCATTCCGCCCCGGCTCTTACTTCGAGAACGCCTACGGCTGGTTGCCGGTCATCGCCGAGCAGGGTGTCGTGGCCGACTCGGTCGCTCCCGACGCCCCGCTGCCGATGGTCGCGACCCGCGATGTCGGCGCCGCGGCCGCCGCGGCGCTGCGGTTGCGCGACTGGACCGGCTTCGCCGTGCGCGAGCTGCTCGGGCCCCGCGACCTCACCTACGCCGAGGTCGCCCGCATGATCGGCGCGGCGATCGGCCGGCCCGACCTCGCCTACGTGCAGATCCCGGAGGACGACCTGCGGGCCGCCCTCGAGGCTGCCGGCTGGTCGCCCGACGCCACGCGACTGCAGGTTGAGATGAATCGGGTGTTCAACGACGGCAGCGTCGCGGCCCGCGCCACCCGCACGGCGGCCTCGACGACGCCGACGCGGTTCGAAGACTTCGCCGCCGCCGACCTGGCGCCCGCGTTCGCCGCGCTCGCCCCGACGTTCAGTGACCGGTGACCTGATCACCGTTGGGACGGTCACCGCCGCGGTTGCGTCCGCGCTCGTGGCCGGAATCATGTTCGCCTTCTCGACGAGCGTGATGCCTGCCCTCGGGCGGCGCCCGGCGCCAGAGGGCATCGCGGCGATGCAGGCGATGAACTCAGCGATCCTCAACCCGGCATTCGGGCTGGCGTTCGGCGGGGCGGCGCTGTTGTGCGCGGTGCTCGCGGTCACCGCGCCGTTCACTGTTGACGAGTCCCACGCCCTGTTGCGGGCGCTTGGTGCCGCGCTGTACCTCGTCGGCACGTTCGGCGTGACCATCGCGATCAACGTGCCGATGAACGTCCAGCTCGAGTCCGCCGATGCCGGCAGCGCGGAGGGTGGTGAGGTCTGGCACCGGTACCTCCGCCGATGGACGGCGTGGAACACCCTTCGCACGATCCTCGGGGCCGCCGCCTCGGCGCTGCTGGTGACCTCGCTGGTGTGAACCTGGCGGATCCGCGTGCGCGAGCCGAACGACGTCACCAGAACATGCGCCCGAACGCGCGGGAGGGACGGCTTCGGGAAGACAGGACGGGCCGGAACGCTGACCGACGGGCTCATAACCCGAAGGTCGGAGGTTCAAATCCTCCCCCCGCCACCAAGTTCTGAGAGGCCCCTCCCGGGTGGAGGGGGCCTCGTCGCGTCCGCCGAGTCAACGGGTGTCGAAGACCTCGAAGATCTGTAGCCAGTTGCCCTCAGGGTCACGGAAGGAGGCATACCGGCCCCATCCTTCGGTGATCGGGAGATCCAACTCGACGCCCGCAGCGGAGAGCCGGGTGCGCTCGACCGGCAGGTCATCCACGATGAAGCACAGCTGCGCCGCATCCCGGTTGGCGCTCCGCAGCAGCGTCGGGTCCCAGAATGTTGCGGCGTCGAACAGCTCGATGATCACGGAGCCCGACGTGAGGGATGCCCAGTTGACCATCGGGATGCACGGTGGTCCGGGGTCGAGGTCGTTCGTCCCGAAGCCCAGCGTGTCCCGGTAGAAGGCCAGCATCGTCGGGAAGTCGCTGACGAAGAGGTTGAGCTGGAACAGGTTCATCTCGCCGCCTCAGGAGCGGGGCAATCACTCCATCGAAGCAGTGTCAGGGTGGGCCGTGCGACACCGTCGGTCCGGCATGGGGGCGCCACTCTCACCCTTGAGCTCGCCGCCTTCCCCGGACGGAGCCATCGGGCTCTTAACCCGACGCACGATCGGATGACATCCCGAAGTCGTGGGAGTTCGAGTCCGATTACTGCGAAGCGACGTCGTCCAAATCGCCAGCTGGGCGACCCGGCCGCTCGGCAGCGACTCCCGGACGAGCCTGACCTGGCACTCCGGCGAACGCCTCGCGGACGTCACCGGTTCGTCGCAGGGCCCCGACCGCGGGGGCCGCCAGCCAAGGCATGCTGAGCCCCATGGCCGGCGACGAGCAGCACGAGCGCACCGGAGCGCCGGCCCGATCCGACGTCCGTGATCAGCGGGTCGGGCGGGCCTTCCTGGCCGCCAGTGCGATCGGCGCGACCCGGACCCTCAACGCGTGGCGCCCGGTGAGCCGCACCGGTCGGACCTCGGTCATGGCGTTCCCCGGCGGCCTGACTGTGTCCGAGCTGCCACTGCACTCGCTGGCCTGGCAGGCCGCGGCGACGGCGGGTTTCGTCGCCGC
>DATDBL010000174.1:0-2052 GCA_036524855.1 Aldersonia sp.
ATCGCCGAGACGCTCGGAATCAGCGAGTCGACCGTCAAGTTCCACGTCGCCGCGGTGTTGAAGAAGTTGGGCGTCGCCTCCCGCGGTGAAGCCGCCGCCATCGCCCGCGACGCCGGCATCCGCACGTAGCGTCCGGCCGGGTCGATCGGTGTCCCTGGGCGGGCACCGTCAGTGTCCGCGGGCGATCCAGTCCGCGAGGTGGGGTGCTTCGGTGCCGACGGTCGTGTGGTCGCCGTGGCCGGTGTGCACGCGCGTCTCCTCCGGCAGGTTGAGGATGCGCTCCCGGATGGACTCGATGATCGTCGGGAAGTCGCTGTAGGAGCGCCCGGTCGCGCCCGGCCCGCCGTGGAACAGCGTGTCGCCGGAGAACAGCACGCCGGCCTCGGGCAGGTGCAGGCACACCGAACCAGGGGAGTGGCCGGGCGTGTGGATCACCTGAATCTCGGTGCCGGCGACCGCGATCCGCTGGCCGTCGTCGAGACCCCGATACGGCGCCTCGGGGTGGCTGGCCTTCCACAGCATGTCGTCGCCCGGGTGCAGCAGCACCGGCGCGTGCAGCGTGGTCGCCAACTCGGGCGCCACGGTGACGTGGTCGTCGTGGCCGTGGGTGATCACGACCGCGATCACGTGCCGCCCGGCAACCGCCTCGATGATCGGGGCGGACGTGTGGGCGGCGTCGACGATGACGACCTCGTCGTCGTCGCCGACTACCCACACGTTGTTGTCGACGTCCCAGGTGCCGCCGTCGAGGCTGAAGGTGCCGGAGGTGACGACCCGGTCGATGCGCAGGCTGTGTCGATCCCCCGTCGCTCCGCTCGCCCCGCCGCTCACAGCACGACCACCGAACGCAGCACGTTGCCCGCGTGCATGGCGTGGAACGCCGCTTCGACCTCGTCGAGCTTGATCCGCTCGGACACGAACTTCTCCAACGGCAGCCGACCCTGCTGGTAGAGGTCGACGAGCATCGGGAAGTCGCGTTCGGGCAGGCAGTCCCCGTACCACGACGACTTGAGGGAACCGCCACGGGAGAAGAAGTCGATCAGCGGCATCTCGAGGCGCAGGTCGGGGGTGGGGACGCCGACGAGGACGACGGTGCCGGCCAGGTCGCGGGCATAGAAGGCCTGCTTCCAGGTCTCCGGGCGGCCGACCGCGTCGATGACGACGTCGGCGCCGAACCCGGCGGTGAGTTCCTGCACGGCCTCGACGGTGTCGGCCTCGGTGGCGTTGATGGTGTGGGTGGCGCCGAGATCGCGGGCCCACTCGAGCTTGCCGGGGTCGCGGTCGATGGCGATGATCGTGCCCGCGCCGGCGAGGCGCGCGCCCATGATGGCCGCGTCGCCGACGCCGCCGCAGCCGATCACCGCGACGCTGTCGCCGCGGGTGACGCCGCCGGTGTTGACCGCGGCACCGAGGCCCGCCATGACGCCGCAGCCCAGCAGGCCGACGACGGCGGGGTCGGCGGTCGGGTCGACCTTAGTGCACTGCCCGGCGTGGACGAGGGTCTTCTCCGCGAACGCGCCGATCCCCAACGCGGGAGTGAGTTCGGTGCCGTCCTCGAGGGTCATCTTCTGCTTCGCGTTGAAGGTGGAGAAGCAGTACTGCGGGCGACCGCGCTTGCAGGCACGACACTGGCCGCACACCGCGCGCCAATTGAGGATCACGAAGTCGCCGACCGCGACGGAGTCCACCCCCTCGCCGATCTCCTCGACGATGCCTGCGGCCTCGTGTCCCAGCAGGAACGGGAACTCGTCGTTGATCCCGCCCTCGCGGTAGGCCAGGTCCGTGTGGCACACCCCGCACGCCTGCACCCGCACGATCACCTCACCGGGACCGGGATCCGGGACGGTGATCGGCACGATCTCCACCGGCGCACCCTGCGACCGGGCAACAACACCACGAACCTGCTGCGGCATGGATACTTCCTCTGTTCGGTCGAATCGCCGCGCACCGGTCGCGGTGCGCGTTCTGGATCGACAGTATCGAGTCGCGTCGGCACGGGGGACTGATCCAACGACTAGGTCTGCCCGGCCGGACGGCTGGCCACGTCAGGTG
>DATDBL010000175.1:0-42652 GCA_036524855.1 Aldersonia sp.
GGCAGTCTCCTCGCCGACCGGCACGGCCACCGAGATCGCCATGCAGCGCTCGCCGGCCGCACCGTAGCCGGCGCCGATCAACTGGTCGGCGGCGTCGTCGAGGTCGGCGTCGGGCATGATGATCGCGTGGTTCTTCGCGCCACCGAAGCACTGCGCGCGCTTGCCGTTGGCGGTCGCGGTCTCGTAGATGTACTGCGCGATCGGGGTGGAGCCGACGAAGCCGACGGCCTTGACCCGGTGATCGTGCAGGATCGCGTCGACGGACACCTTGTCGCCGTTGACGACGTTGAACACGCCCGCGGGCAGGCCCGCCTCGATGAAGAGTTCGGCCAGGCGCAGCGGCACGGAGGGGTCGCGCTCGGACGGCTTGAGGATAAAAGCGTTGCCGCAGGCCAGCGCGGGGCCGGCCTTCCACAGCGGGATCATCGCCGGGAAGTTGAACGGCGTGATGCCGGCGACGACGCCGAGGGGCTGGCGCATCGAGTAGACGTCGATGCCGGTGCCGGCGGACTCGGTGTACTCACCCTTGAGCAGGTGCGGAATGCCGGTGGCGAACTCGACGACCTCGAGGCCGCGCTGGATGTCACCCTTGGCGTCGGGGACGGTCTTGCCGTGCTCGCTCGACAGCAGCGCCGCGAGAGTGTCCATCTCGTCCTGCACCAGCGCCAGGAACCGCATCAGCACGCGGGCGCGGCGCTGCGGGTTGAACTTCGCCCACTCCTTCTGCGCCTCCTCCGCGTTGGCGACCGCCGCGGCCACCTCGTCGGTGCTCGCGAGCGGGACGCGGGCCTGAACCTGCCCGGTGTTGGGGTCGAAGACGTCGGCGAAGCGTCCCGACGTTCCCTGGACGTGCTTGCCACCGATGAAGTGCGTCAGTTCTCGAACCATGACCTACCCGTTCTGCTTGGATCTGTTGGAGCGCGCGTTTCACTGCAACGTGATGTCGACCATCCTATAGTTGGACGTCCACATATGTCTAGTGGGGGCACCGCGGGCACCGCACACGGGGTCCCTTCAGTAGCGTCGCCGATGGAGTGAAGGGGCCCCCTGATGAGCGAAAACGACCCTGTGGGGACCCCTCAGTAGCGCAAACGGGACGGCGGTGGCGCGGCGGCGGTGCCTGCGCCGTCAGTCCGCCAGCCTGCGGTACGCGGCGGTGAGGTCGCGCAACCCGGCGGCGACCTCGCGCTCGTCGGCCGCGGTCTCGCGCAGCGCTTTGCGCAGCAGCAGCGGGTCGAGATCGTCGGGGGCGGGGCGGAATTCGACCGTCGGGAGGTCGGGCAGGTCGAGGTGGTCGCCGTAGAGGTCGTCGGTGACCTCGGCCGGTTCACGCTCGACGCCCGCGATCAGGGTGTCGAGATCGACACCACGCAGGGTGAGGATCCCGAGCGGGCGCTCGTCGATCTCCTCCGCCGTCAGCAGAGCCACCGCGGCGACGTGCTTGCAGGGCCAGCCGGGGTCGGGGCACGTGCAGTCGAAGTCGAGTTCGCTCGCGGTCTGCGGCAACAGCAGCGGGCCCAACTCCTGCGGCAGCGACCCGGACACGATCTCAGCGAGCATCCCGGGCGTCGCACGGATCGCGTCGACGAGTTCGGCGGTGCGGTCGTCGTCGAAGGTCCGCAGCGAGAACACGGACTCGAACGGGGAGGGCTGGCTGCCCTGCACTTCGGCGCGCACCTCACCACGCAGCAGGTGCATATCGACGACCTGACCCTGCCGTGCGTACGTGCGCCCGCGCGACATCCGGCCCGCGTCGGCGAGACGATCCACCGACTCGACTAGGCTGCGCCCCCACCAGGTGCCGCCGAACGCGCCGCGCCGGCTGCGTGCCTCGATCCCGCCGCGCACGGGTCGGCGCTTGCCGAACTGGCTGAAATCGCGGAGCTGCGGCGGGGTCATTCGCCCACCGCATCGTCACCGAGGCGCAGCAGGTCGCGCAATTCGTCGGTGGACAGCTCGGTCACCCAGTTCTCCCCCGTGCCTACGGCGAGGTCGGCGAGTTCCTGTTTGCCGGTGAGCATCGCATCGATGCGCTCCTCCACGGTCCCGACGCAGACCAGCTTGCGGACCTGCACGTCGCGGCGCTGCCCGATCCGGAACGCGCGGTCGGTGGCCTGGTTCTCCACCGCCGGATTCCACCAGCGGTCCAGGTGGACGACATGGTTGGCGGCGGTGAGGTTGAGCCCGGTGCCGCCCGCCTTGAGTGAGAGCAGCATGATCGGCGGTCCGTCGGGTTCGGCGAACCCGGTGACCATACCGTCGCGCCGGGTCTTGGACACCCCGCCGTGCAGGAACGGCACGCTCACCCCGAACCGCTCGGCGAGGTAGGGCGCGACCAGGTCGCCGAACTCGCGGAACTGGGTGAACAGCAACGCCTTCTCGCCGTCGGCGAGCACGGAGTCGAGGACGTCGTCGACGAGGTTGAGCTTGCCCGACCGGTGCTGGCCGCGACGCAGCACGCTCGACCCGTCGCGCAGGAAGTGCGCCGGATGGTTACAGACCTGCTTGAGCCGCGTCAGCGCGGCGAGCACCGCGCCCTTGCGGCTCATCCCCTCCGCCTCGGAGATCTGGCGCATCATCTCGTCGACGACGGCCTGGTACAGGCTCGCCTGCTCGGCGGTGAGGTTGGCGCGGACGGTCATCTCGAACTTCTCGGGCAGGTCGGCGATGACGGCGGGGTCGGTCTTGACGCGGCGCAGCAGGAACGGCGCGGTCGCGGTGCGGAGGCGGGCGGCGGCGGTCTCGTCGTGCTCGCGTTCGATCGGGATCGCGAAACGCGCGCGAAAGGCCTGGGCGCTGCCCAACATTCGCGGGTTGGCGAAGTCGAGGATGGAACGCAGTTCCTCGAGCCGGTTCTCCACCGGGGTTCCGGTGAGCGCGAGGCGGTGCCGCGCGGGGATCGACCGGGCGGCGCGGGACTGGGCGGTCGCGGCGTTCTTGATGTGCTGGGCCTCGTCGAGCACGATCCGGTCCCAGGCCTGCTCGCGCAGCAGGCCGACGTCGCGGGCGACGAGCGAATACGTCGTGACGACGAGGTCGGTGCGCGCGACCTGTTCGGCGAAGGCGTCGCCGCTCAACCGGGTGGCGCCGTGGTGGACGTGCACGCGCAGGTCGGGGGTGAACCGCTGCGCCTCGCGCTGCCAGTTGCCGACCACCGACATCGGGGCGACCAGCAGCGTCGGCGCAGGTCGCGACCCGTGAGTGGTTGACGAGTCCATAGACTCAACAGCGTCCACAGTGTCGTCAACCGGGTCGGGGACCTCGTGCGCGAGCAGCGCCAGGACCTGCAGCGTCTTGCCCAGACCCATGTCGTCGGCGAGCACGGCACCGAGGCCGAGGCGGCTCATGGTCGCCAGCCAGTCGAGCCCGCGCTGCTGGTAGGGGCGCAGGTCGGCATATAGGCCCGCCGGCAACGGGACCTCGACCGGTTCGGCGGCAGGGTCGAGCAGCGACCGCGCCCACCCCGTCGCGGTGATCTCGTCGACGGCGACCGGCGGCGGGTGCGCGGAGGTCAGTTCCGCGAGCAGGCTACCCAGGCTCGTCTCGGCGCCCGCGTCGTGCTCGGCGACGTAGCGCGCGGCGCGGGCGAGGACGGTGTGGTCGGCCTGCACCCAATGTCCTCGCAGGCGCACGAGGTCCGACTTCGATCGCGCCAGCCGCTGCATCTCGAGATCGGTGAGCACCATGTCGCCGAGGGCGAGTTGCCAGTCGTAGCTGACCAATTCGTTCATGCCGACCGTGCTGCCCTCGACCGTCACCGCCGGCGACGAGGAAACTCGTAGCCGCAGCGACGGCGCCACGACACTCCACGCCCGCGGCAACAGCAGGTTCACCCCGCTCGCGCGCAGCGCCAGCGCGCCGTGTCCGACGAGGTCGACGACGACGGCGGTGGGCAGCAGCAGGTCGAGGCTCTGCGGGTCGGTGGGCACCTCGCGCAGCCGCGGATACGCCGCCATCGCCTCACCGAGCTTGCGGACGCCGAGCCGGAGCCGGTCCGGATCGGCGCCTCGCAGCGGAACCGGTTGCGGCGCCTCGCCTTCCGGCCGCAGGCAGACCTCGAGCCGCCAGAACGCGGCCGTGTCCGTTTCGTCTGACTGGTCCTCGTCGAGCGGCTCGAGCAGTCGCAGGACCAACTCCGGTTCATCGACGGTGAGGCTCGACCGCCAGCGTTCCAGGGTGCGCACCACGGCGTGACTGCCCTCGTCGAGCGGGGTCTGCGCCAGCAACGATCCGACCAGCGGGTGGGTGGAGCGGTCGGGGGCGCCGCGATCGACGAGCCGGCGGCGCGCGATCGGGTCGGCGAGTTCGGTGACGAGGTCGTCGAGCACCGCCGACGGCGCACCCTGCGAGCGCTGCACCGCCGGCATCGCCGCGGCGAGTTCCGCCGCCCACGCCCGCTGGCGTTCCCCGCCGACGAGGCGCCAGCGCGTCCACCACTGCCCCTCGGCGCGGTAGACGTCGGGCACGATCCGGCCCGCCGCTACCCAGCGGTCGACCCCGCGCACGGCGTGCCGCAGGTAGCGCAGGTCGCCGGCGAGACCGTGGGTCGGCGACGGGGTGAGCAACAGGTCGGCGGCGGCCCCCGGCGCGAGCGCGAGCGCCGGCGCCTGCTCGGAGCGCACGCCGGTGGTGGTCCGCACCGGCACGTCGACGCGGTGCCGGAACCGGCGGGACTCGACAACGCGGGCGTACGGGTCGGGCAGGGTCGCTTGGTTGCCGTCGCGCCACAGCAACAGGCCGGCACCCGGGGACCAGAGGCCGTGCAGCATCGGACCATCCAATCAAGTGGTGCCGACAAGGCGGCGCGGTGGGCGTCGACGCTACTCAGGGGACCCCCGAGTAGCGTCGGCGCCGGACTCGGGGGACCCCTCATGAGCGAAATCAACCGTGAGGGGACCCCTCAGTAGCACACCCGGGGCGGAAGCCCTCCGGTAGCGCTGCGCGCGACACCTCCGGCGTTGGATACTGCCGCCATGACGATCCTGCTGCAGGTGCTGGAACAGAGTTTCAGGCCGACCACGCCGTGGGAGCGGCGCACGTTCACGTTCGTCAGCACGGAGCGGATCACCGCGATGCGCCTCGACGGCGAATACGGGGTCTGGCTCGACCTCGCGCGTCCGGGCGAGTCGCAGCGGCTCGCGCACACACGGACGCACGAGGAGGCGATCTACTTCCTGCTCTCGACGTTCAACAAGATCGCCGAGTGCGAGGAAGCGGGCGGATCGTGGGTGATCGGGCACGACGGCGCGACCATCGCCAGCATGGTTGCAACGCGGTTCCCGCTGATCGAGCACTAGATCAGCGGCGACAGCTCGATCGTCGTCTTGTCCGGGTCGAAGCAGTACCGGCCCTCGATCGCGGCCGACTCGTCGAGCGGGACCCGGTACACCCACGCGATGTCCTCGACGCCGAGGGCGTGCACATAGCTCGCGCGGCCCTTGTACGGGCACGTCGTGTGCGTCTCCGACGGCACCAGTTCGATCGCGACGTCGTCGGGTGGGAGGTAGAACCGCGCCGGCAATCCGGTCTCGAACAACGCGATCGCGCGTGAGCTGTCGGCCACCTCGACCGGGCCGACCCGGATCACCACACGCCGACTCGACGGCAGGCAGTCGACGCGGTGAAACGGGTCGCGTGGGTGGCCCTCGATCGGCTGACACTCCTCCCACCAGGTGTCGACGGCGTCGAAGCGGATCGAGCAGTACTCGGCGATCTCGGCGACCTCGTCGAACGGCTCGGGGTAGGACCACACGGCGTCGTGCTCGATCCGGTCGCCGACGCGCAGGTGGTGGTAGCTGGCCTTGCCCTTGAACGGGCACGACGTCACCGTGTCGCTCGGTACGAGCAGGCTCGCGTCGACGTCGGCGACCGGCACGTAGTACACCGGCAACAACCCGGTCTCGTGCAGCATGAGTGCCGCCGTCGTGTCGACCACCTTGCGTCCCTCCACCTCCGCCCACAGCCGTTTCTCCACCGGATGGGTGAAGACGGCGTGCGCGGGACCGGATGCGAACAGATCGGAGTTGAGGTGCCCACGCGACGGCCGGGCCAGGGGGCCGATGCCGGATGTGAGCGCCATGCGTTTCACCTTAGGTGCGCACCCGGGTCTCGGTCATCCGAAGTTCAGGCGAAGTTGAGTCAACAAGCTTTCGCTACATAGCCTCGTCCTGTGCTATACCCTGCGATTCGGAGACCGGTGTTCTCGATCCCGACGCTCGATGCCTGAACGTCACTCATCCCCAGGACACCGTTTCGGCTGCTCAGCAATACTCGACGGGGGCTGTGGCGATGAGCACATTGCGTGTGGGTCTGGCCGACACGCTGACGAACGCTCGTCGTTCCCCGACCGCCCTGGTTCGTGGCAACTACCTCACGGCGGCCGCGACGCGCATCGACTCGTTCTGGGTTCCCGACCATCTCAACGCGTTGATCCCACGGTCGATCGCCACCCCGCAGTACCTGGGCGCGGTGAAACTGACCCCCAAGGTCGACGCGTTCCTCGAACCGTGGACGATGCTCGGGCACCTCGCCGCCCGCAACCGGGTGGGCCGGCTTCGTCTCGGTATCGGCGTGACCGATGGCGGTCGCCGCAACCCAGCGGTCACCGCGCAGGCCGCCGCAACTCTGCATCTGCTCACCCGGGGGCGGGCGGTCCTCGGCCTCGGGGTCGGTGAACGTGTTGGTAACCAGCCCTACGGGGTGGATTGGGCCAACCCGGTGGCACGGTTCGAAGAGGCGGTCGCCACGATCCGGGCGCTCTGGGATTCCGGTGGCGAACTCGTCTCGCGCGACTCCCCGTTCTTCCCGCTTCGCAACGCCGTGTTCGACCTCCCGCCCTACCGCGGGAAATGGCCCGAAATCTGGATAGCCGCACACAGGCCCCGCATGCTGCGGGCGACCGGACGCTACGCCGACGCCTGGTTCCCCGCGATGACCCGCGCGCGCGACTACGCGACCGGTCTCGAGGTCGTGCGCACCGCAGCCTCGGACGCCGGCCGGGATCCGATGGCGATCATCCCGGCGAACTGGCGGTTCGTGGTCACCGGCCACAGCCGCGACGCCGTCGAGGAAGCGCTGAACTGCGACATCATGAAATCGTTCGCGCTCAACGCACCCGCCGCGATGTGGACCCGCCACGGCGTGCCGCATCCGCTCGGGGAGGACTTCGCCGGCGCGCAGGATCTGATCGCGCAAACCCTCGACGAGCAGACCGTCCTGTCGTACACCGCGAAAGTTCCTGTGTCACTGTTGAAAGAGGTCCTCTTGACCGGCACACCGGACGAGGTGGTCGAGCAAACGGCGGAATGGCGCGATGTCGGACTGCGCTACGTGGTGGTGGCCAACATCAGTGTGCTGCAGCCCAGCTTGCGCAGGGGCCTGGCAGCGGGCCGCCCATTCATCGGAGTCCTTCGGGGACTCAACAAGCTCTGAACTCGCGAGACCTGGCGGCACCGACCCAGGTCCACCAGAGCGATCCACCCGTGTGTGGACTCTCCAGAGCTACTCCTCGATCTCCGGCGCGGTACCGATCGGGCGCACCTCGACCGGGAAGTTCATCGGCGCTCCGCCCGCCCCGGGCGCGGTGGAGATGTGCGCGGCTATCTCGCACGCGCGCTCGATCCCGGCACATTCGACCACCCAGAACCCGGCGAGAAACTCCTTCGACTCGGGGAACGGCCCGTCGGTCACCAACGCCGCGCCGGCGGAGTCGGCACGGACGAGGCGAGCCTCGTCCGGGGCAGACAGCCCGACGGCGTCGACGAGTTCACCCGTCTCGGTCAGCATCGCGTTGACACCGTGCATGAACCGGATGTGCGCCATCAGCTCGTCGTGGCTCATACCCGACATCGACCCGTCCCAGTCGGCGCTGGTGCTCGCCATGAGCAGCATGTATTTCATGCAAGCCTCCTCGTCTTCAGCGTGACACGAATGAGTCGGCGCACACCCACAGATTTCGACAACCGACCCAACGGCAACGAGCAAGATCGGCCAGGGCAGGATTCTCCAGTGAGATCACGAGAAGGGATGGCGATGGCGGAGCCGCCGCAGATACCCGAATGGGGCAAGAAGCTCGAGGGGTGGAACGCCACAGTGTGGCGGACGGCCACGGGCAGCCCGATGATGCGCTCGGCCATGACATCGCTGATGATCCTGGACCGTACCCCCGACCTCGACGCGCTGCGCGACCGGATGGAGCGTGTCAGCCGGTGGTTCCCGGCGCTGCGGGAGCGCATCGTCGAGCCGATCGGCCCGCTCGGACAGCCGCGGATGATCGTCGACCCCGAGTTCGACATCTCCTTCCACGCCAGCCACTACGCGCTGCCGGCACCGGCGTCGTACGAGCAGTTGCTACGCCACGCGCGCCGGCAGATGCTCCAGGATCTCGACCGCGACCGGCCGCTGTGGCGTGCGGTGATCATCGACGGCCTGCCGGGCGGTCGCTGCGCGATCATCCACGTCATCCACCACGCCATCGCCGACGGTCAGGGCGCGGTGATGATCGTCGCGGGCATGCTCGATTTCGCCCCGGACGCGCCGCCGCCGACCGATCCGATGCCGCCGGCGCCGAAGCCGGGCCGGGTGGACCGCCCGACCGTGACCGCGGTCGCGTTGGGCAGCGCCGCCAAGCGCGCCGGCACGACCTACGCCGGCCTGTTGAAGGCCGTGCCGAAGACGATGTTCGACCTGGCCACGCATCCGCAGAAGACCACGACGGACGCGGCACGGATGGCGCTCTCGGCGGCGCGGACGTTCACCACGCCGACGGCCGGTCTGTCGAAGCTGATGACCGGACGCGGCTCGACCTACACGCCCCGCACTCTCGATATCGCGTTCGCGGACCTGCGCACCGCTGCGAAGAACTACGAGGGCACCATCAACGACGCCTTCCTCACCGCGATCACCGGCGGGGTGCGCCGCTACCACCGGGTCCACCGCGCGGAGATCACGAAGCTGCGGGTGAGCGTGCCGGTCAGCTTCCGCACCGCCGCGGACAAGGCCGAGGAGAACAAGGTCGGGCTCGCGCGCGTCGACCTCGAGGCCGCCGAACCCGACGTCGCGAGCCGGTTCGCCGACGCCCACGCCGCTGTCGAACGCGCCCGCAACGAGCCGTTCCTGCGGCACCCCGATGTACTCGGCGACGTGAGCCGGCTGTTCCCGGTCGACGTTGTGGTGAAACTCACCACCGGCCTCGATCTCACCGCGAGCAACGTGCCGGGCATCCCGGTGCCGGTGTGGGTCGGCGGGGCGAAGCTCGAGCGCAGCTACCCCCTGGTGCCGACAATCGGTGCGGCAGCGAACATCACGATGGTGTCCTACGCGAAGCAGCGCTGCTGCATCGGCGTGAACACCGACGACGTCGCCATCCCCGACCCCGACGTGTTCATCCACTGCCTCGCGGAAGGCTTCGACGAGATCGGCGTCCCGATCGGCCAGCACGCGTTCGACCCGTTCGCTCAGCTGGCCGAGGACTAGCACCGGCCTAGCACCGGCCCAGCGCTCGACTAACGTAGACCGCGTGAATCACGCGCGTGCACTCGACAAGGACACGGTTCTCTGCATCTCGCTCGCGGCTCGCCCGAGCAACATCGGGACCCGGTTCCACAACTATCTGTACAACGCCCTCGGGCTGAACTACGTCTACAAGGCGTTCGCGCCGGCGGACATCACCACCGCGGTCGCGGGAATCCGTGGGCTCGGCATCCGCGGTGCGGCGGTGTCGATGCCGTACAAGGAGGACGTCATACCGCTGGTCGACGTCATGCACGACTCAGCGTCGGCGATCGACTCGGTGAACACCATCGTCAACGAGGACGGGACGCTGCACGCCTACAACACGGACTACCAGGCTGTCGCGGACCTGCTGCGCAGCCACGAGGTCCCCACCGAGTATTCGTTCGCGGTCGCGGGCGCCGGTGGGATGGCGAAGGCCGTGGTCGCGGCGCTACGCGACTCGGGCCTGGCGTCGGGGACCGTGATCGCGCGCAACGAGGAAGCCGGGCGTGCGCTGGCGTCGCGCTACGGGTTGGACTGGCGGCCGACACTGGGCGCGGACTCCGCGGAACTGCTGGTCAACGCGACCCCGGTCGGGATGGACGGGCCGCAGGCCGATCAGCTGCCGTTCCCCGAGGAGAACGTGCGGGCGGCGAAGGCGGTATTCGATGTGGTCGCGAAGCCGCCGGAGACGCCGATGATCCGGCTGGCGCGGTCGGCGGGCGTCCCCGTGATCACCGGTGCGGAGGTGATCGCGCTGCAGGCGGCGGAGCAGTTCGTGCTCTACACCGGGGTGCGGCCGGATCCGGAGTTGGTTGCGCAGGCGTCGAAGTACTCGCGCGCCGAGCCCTAATCGCCCCTGGCGGCCGGGCGGTCGGGGTCGTTGGACCACTGCGACCACGACCCCGGGTACAGCGCCGCGTCGATCCCGGCGACGGCGAGCACGGCGATCTGGTGTGCCGCGGTGGACCCGCTACGTTCCGACCGCGTCGTGCAGTCGGCGAGCCATCGGGTTGTCGAAGGCGACGAAGGTGACGGTGGCGACGTCGGTGCGTGCATCGCGGACCGCGGTAAGCGCCTGGTAAACCGCGTCGGTGGCGGGCCAACCGTAGATGCCGGAGGAGATGAGCGGGAACGCGACGGTGGTGGCGCCGAGGTCGTCGGCGACCGCGAGGCTTCGGGTGTAGGCCGAGCGCAGCAGGTGGGAGCGGTCCTCGTGGGCGGAGTACACCGGGCCGACGGTGTGGATCACCCAGCGTGCCCGTAGCCGCCCGGCGGTGGTGGCGACGGCCTCGCCGGTGGGCAGGCCGTCGGGCAGCGTCGTGGCGCGCAACTGTTTGCACTCGGCGAGGATCTCGGGGCCGCCGGCGCGGTGGATCGCCCCGTCGACGCCTCCGCCGCCCAGCAGGCCGGAGTTGGCGGCATTGACGATCGCGTCGACGATCTGTTCGGTGATGTCGCCCTGTACGACGACGATCTTGGTCACGGCTCCAATCATGCCCGGACGCCAGGTGGCGGCAGTGGGCGGGCAGCATGGCACGACGTGACGACGATCGGGGGCGGGCTGGCCCAGCCCGTGGGTGCCGGGTTGATCACCGCGTTGGTGGGCTTCACGAGTTCGTTCGCGGTGGTGCTGACCGGGTTGCGGGCCGTCGGCGCGACGCCGTCGGAGGCCGCGTCGGGGCTGTTCGCGCTGTGTGTCACGCAGGCGATCGGGATGATGGCGTTGAGCCGGCGCTACCGGATGCCGATCACCCTGGCGTGGTCGACGCCCGGGGCGGCGCTGCTGGCCGGTACCGGTGTGGTGGACGGCGGGTGGCCGGCCGCTGTCGGGGCGTTCGTGGTGGTCGGGGTGCTGGTGCTGGCGACGGGGTTGTGGGGTCGGCTGGGTCGGTTGGTCGCCGGGATCCCGACGTCGCTGGCGCAGGCGATGCTGGCCGGCGTGCTGCTGCCGCTGTGTCTGGCTCCGATCACGGCGCTGCAGACCTCGCCGGCGGCGGTGATCCCGGTGGTGCTGGTGTGGCTGGTGCTGACCCGGTTCGCGCCGCGCTGGGCGGTGCCGGCGGCGTTCGCGGCCGCGGCGGTGGTGATTGCGGTTTCGCTGGTGCGTTCGGGGTACCAGGTGGCTGTCTCGGATCTGGTTCCACGGCTGGAACTAGTTGTCCCGCAGTGGAGTTGGCAGGCGCTCATCGGCATCGCGATCCCGTTGTACATCGTGACCATGGCGTCGCAGAACATCCCCGGCACGGCGGTGCTCTCGTCGTACGGATACCGGGTGCCGTGGCGGGCGGCGATGACGGTCACCGGCGTCGGGACCGTGCTGGGTGCGCCGGCGGGCGGGCACGCAATCAACCTGGCCGCGATCACCGCGGCGCTGGCGGCGTCACCGTCGGCGCACCCGGACCGGGATCGCCGATGGATCGCCGCGTTCGTCGCGGGGGCGGCGTACGTGTTCCTGGCGTTGGCGTCGGCAGCGCTGGTGGTGCTGGTCGCGGCGGCGCCGTCGGGGGTGGTGGAGACCGTTGCGGGATTGGCGCTGTTGGGCACGCTGGGGGCGGCACTGGTCGGCGCGCTGCGCGGGGACTCCGACCGCGAGGCGGCGCTGCTGACGTTTCTCGTGGCGGCGTCAGGCGTGGCGGTGTTCGGAATCGGGTCGGCGTTCTGGGCGCTGGTCGTAGGGCTGGTGGTGCGGGTGATGCTGCGGCGATAGGTGGCGCCCCGGGGCTCCCGGGGCTCGCGCCGAGAGCGCACTTGTTGCGGTCAGGAAGTGCGCACTCGGCGTCAGTGCGCGCCCTCCTGCAGCGACGCCTGATAGCGGCGCATGCCGGTGATCCAGCGGTCGTAGTCGCTACCCTTGTTGCGGTAGAAGGTGAGCACCTCGGGGTGCGGGAGGATGAGGAACCGCTCCTCGGTCAGTGCGGCGAGGACCTGGCCCGCGACGTCGTCGGGCGTCAGGACCGCGCCCGACGTCGTCACCGCCCGTGCGGCGAGTTGCTCGCCATCGTCGAACCCGGCCTTCAACAGGGGGGTGTCGACGCCCATCGGGCACAGGCAGCTGACCCGGATGCCGCGGTCGCCGTAGGTCACCGACAGCCACTCCGCGAACCCGACCGCCGCGTGCTTGGTCACCGCGTACGGCGCCGATCCGATCTGGGTGAGCAACCCGGCCGCCGACGCTGTAGCGACGAAATAGCCGCCGCCACGCTCGAGCCACTTCGGCACCAGCAGCTGCGCCGCCCGCACATGCGCCATCACGTTGACGTCCCACGCGAGCGCCCACCGCTCGTCTGGAGCGTCGAGGCCGGCGCCGCCCGGGACGCCGGCATTGGCGAAGTAGAGGTCGACGGGGCCGTATTCCGATTCGGCGCGCTCGACGGCCGCCGCGATGACGGATGCGTCGGAGACGTCGCCGCCGACCGCGACCGCTCCGATCCCGTCGGCGACCCGATGCGCCCCGTCGGCGTCGAGATCCACCACCACCACCCGTGCACCCGCCCCGACGAGGCGCTGCGCGAGGGCGGCACCGATACCCGACGCGGCGCCGGTAACCACGGCCACGGTGCCCGCAATCTCCATCCGGCGAGACTAACCGGGCATCGGCACGGATGGTAGGAAGCACACATGCAAGTCGTGGCCATCGTCTGTTCGGTGGTACTCGCGGTCGCCGCTCTCGCCTACGGCATCCCGAAGGTCCAATCGCGCAGCGCGAGCTGGGCTTTTCTTCGCTCCCGGGGGCTGAGCGGCGGTGTCGTACGGGCCATGGGGATCGGTGAGCTGCTGGCCGTGATCGGACTGATGGCCGGACTGTTCTGGGTGCCCGCCGGCGTCCTCGCGTCGGGTCTGCTGGTGCTGCTCTACGGCTGGGGTGTGGCGTTCCACCTCATGTACGGCGACTTCGGCAGCGTCAAGTTGCGCGGCACCGCACTGCTCACGCTGTCGACGCTGGCGCTGGCGCTGCTCACGCTGTGCGTGTTCCTGATCTCGCTGTGACCCGTGAGTACTTGACGAGTCTGCCGGGGCGAGCGAAGCGACGGGGAGTCGGCACAGCCTCGTGAACCACTCACGGGTGGGGTCAGCGCCGGGAGGCGGCGAGGCGGCGCAACAACGGTGTGGTCCGGGTCTTCACGAGTTCGCGCATGACCAGCGCCATATTGGTGCGCTCGACGCCGGGGATGCGCAGGATCTGGCCGGCGATGCGGTAGAGGTCGTCGGCATCGCGGGCGACGACCTTGACGGTGAGGTCGGTGAGACCGGTCATGCCGCTCACCTCGGTGACCTCCGGGATGTTGGCGAGCTGGTCGACGACGGCGTCGAGTTGATGCTGGTCGACCACCGTTGCGACGTAGGCGGAGAGCGGATAGCCGAGCGCGCGCGGGTCGACGCGGCGGTCGAAGGAGCCGAGCACATCGTCGTTCTCCCACCGGGTGAGCCGGGCCTGCACGGTGTTACGGGACAGCCCGAGCCGCTGCGCCAACTCCACACCGGTGGCGCGCGAGTTGTCCGTGAGCGCCAGCAGCAGTCGGGCATCGGTGGCATCGAGAGTGGTCATGCGACGCAGTATGACACCGAACCGTGACCAGTTTTCTCGCATTCTGCTTACCCGCATCAGGGCTGGTTGCGCATCGCGCGTGGACGTGGATCCTGTGAAGTAGGTCACTGTCCGTCGGCCACCACCGGCGGGCAGCACGCGCGACCCGGCGGCTCACAAGGCGCGCCGCGGGAGTGAGGAGGCGTCATGTCGGTCGTTCCTGCCGTCCCCGTGCAGTTGCTGCAGCCCGACGGTCGTCGGGTGCTCGACCGGGCCCACAGCGACGTCGTGGCCGACGTCGGCCCCGAACGGCTGCGCAAGCTCTACGAGGACATGGTGGTCTCGCGGCGCATCGACACCGAGGCGACCGCACTGCAACGCCAGGGCGAGTTGGGCCTGTGGGCGCCGCTGCTCGGCCAGGAGGCGGCCCAGGTCGGTTCGGCGCACGCGCTGCACCCCGACGACTACGTTTTCCCCAGTTACCGCGAGCACGCAGTTGCGTACTGCCGCGGCGTCGACCCCGCGGTGCTGACCCGGCTGTGGCGCGGCGTCGCGCACTCCGGCTGGGATCCGGACGCGGTGAACATGACGAACCCGGCGATCGTGGTCGGGTCGCAGGGCCTGCACGCCACCGGGTACGCGTGGGCATCGCACCTCGACGGCGCCGAGATCGCGACCGTCGTGTACTTCGGTGACGGCGCGACCAGCCAGGGCGACATCGCCGAGGCCATGGTGTTCGCGGCGAGTTGGGGCGCGCCGGTGGTGTTCTTCTGTCAGAACAACCAGTGGGCGATCAGCGAACCGGTGCGGCTGCAGAGCGTCACGCCGCTCGCGACGCGGGCGGCGGGGTTCGGCATCCCCGCGGTGCAGGTCGACGGCAACGACGTGCTGGGCGTACTGGCGGTGACACGGCAAGCGGTCGCGCGGACCCGCGAGGGCGGCGGACCGTCGTTCGTCGAGGCGATCACCTACCGGATGGGTCCGCACACCACCGCCGACGACCCCACCCGCTACCGGACCGCCGCCGAGACCGAGCAGTGGAAGGCCCGCGACCCGATCGACCGGATGCGGCGCCTGCTCGAGCGCGAGGGTCTGTTCGACGCCGAGTTCGAGGCGCGCGTGCAGTCGAAGTCGGACGAGGTGGCCGCGCGGCTTCGCTCGGCGACGTTGGAATTGCCCGACCCCGAACCCGACGCGCTGTTCGACCACGTCTACGCCACACCGCATCCGCTGCTCGAGGTGCAACGACGCGAGCACGCGCGGTACCTGTCGACGCTCGCCCCTTCCACACCAGAGCAGGAGGTCCGATGAAACTCACGATGGCCGCCGCACTCAACGCCGGGTTGCGCCGGGCGCTCGAGCACGACCCCAAGGTCGTCGTGATGGGCGAGGACGTCGGGAAGCTCGGCGGCGTGTTCCGGGTCACCGACGCACTGCAGAAGGACTTCGGCGACAACCGCGTGATCGACACGCCGCTGGCCGAATCCGGCATCGTCGGAACGGCATTCGGGATGGCGCTACGCGGGTACCGACCGGTCTGCGAGATCCAGTTCGACGGGTTCGTCTATCCCGCGTTCGATCAGATCGTCTCGCAGGTCGCGAAGATCCACTACCGCACCGAGGGCCGGGTCACCGTGCCGATCACGTTGCGGATCCCCTTTGGCGGCGGAATCGGTTCGGTGGAGCACCATTCCGAGTCGCCCGAGGCCTACTTCGCGCACACCGCCGGGCTGCGGGTGGTGACGCCGAGCCACCCTGTCGACGCGTATACGATGATCCAGCAGGCCATTTCGCTCGACGACCCAGTGGTATTCCTCGAGCCCAAGCGGCGCTACTGGGACAAGGCGGAGGTCGACCTCGATGCGCCGCCGGACTATCCGCTGGACCGGGCGCGGGTGATGCGGTCGGGTAACGACGCCACGCTCGTCGCGTACGGCACGATGGTGGCCACCGCGCTCGCGGCCGCGGATATCGCTGAGAGCGAGGGGCATTCGCTGGAGGTGATCGACCTGCGGTCGTTGGCGCCGCTGGACTTCGACGCGATCGAGGAGTCGGTGCTGCGCACCGGGCGACTGGTCGTGGTGCACGAGGCGCCGGGCTACCTCGGCATCGGCGCGGAGATCGCGGCGCGGATCACCGAGCGCTGCTTCTACCAGCTGGAGGCGCCGGTGTTGCGGGTGACCGGGTTCGACATTCCTTATCCCCCATCAAAACTGGAGGCACTGCACCTCCCGGATCCGGACCGGATCCTGTCGGCGGTCGACCGGGCACTGGCGGCGTGATGGGCACGCACGAGTTCCGGCTGCCCGACCTCGGCGAGGGGCTGACGGAGGCGGACCTGGTGTCGTGGTCCGTGCAGGTCGGCGACGTCGTCACGCTCAACCAGCCGCTCGGCGAGGTGGAGACCGCCAAGGCGCAGGTCGAGTTGCCCTCACCGTTCGCGGGAACGGTCGCGGAACTGCTGGCGCAGCCGGGTGACACCGTGGCGGTCGGGGCGCCGCTGGTGCGGTTCGGGGTAGCGGCGGACGGCGGTGGCGGTGTCATCGAGCCGGAGCCCGCCGCGCGGACCTCCGTACTGGTCGGGTACGGACCCGAGGCCGCCGCACCCGTGAGCCGACGGCGTCGCCCGGACGCGAAGCCGTCGGCACGCAGGCGGGCGCGGGAACTGGGGATCGATCTGGCCGAGGTCCTGCCGACCGGGGCGAGCGCAGCGACGGGGGAGGTCGCCGGGGCGAGCGCAGCGACGGGGGAGGTCACCGGAGGCGTCATCACGGTGGCCGACGTCGAGCGGGCTTCGCGGGCGCCGGGGGCGGACGTCGAACGGGCTACGCGGGCGCCGGTGACGGACGTCGTGCGCGGCACGCGGGGGCCGGTGGTCGACGTCGGGCGGGACACGCGGGTGCCGGTCGCCGGGGTCCGCAAGCGGACCGCAGCGGCGATGGCGGCGTCGGCGGCGATACCCCAGGTGACCGAGTTCGTCACCGTAGACGTGACGGAGTCGATGCGGATGCTGGGCCGGCTGGGGTTGTCGAGCCCGCTGCCGCTGGTGGCCCGCGCGGTGGTCGCGGCGCTGGCCGAGCAGCCGAGCCTCAACTCGAGCTGGGACGAGGAGAACCACGAGATCGTCACGCACGGCCGCGTGAATCTCGGCATCGCGGTGGCGACCGCACGCGGACTGCTCGTGCCGACGGTGAAAAACGCGCAGACGCTGAGCCTGCGGGAGTTGGCGACGGCGATCACCGGCGCCGCGGAGTTGGCCCGCAGCGGTCGCGCGGCACCGGCGGACCTGACCGGCGGCACGTTCTCGATCACGAACATCGGGGTGTACGGCATCGACTCGGGGACGCCGATGGTGAATCCCGGCGAGGCGGCAATCCTGTGCCTGGGCGCGGTCGCCGAGCGGCCATGGGTGGTCGAGCACCAATTGGCGGTGCGGTCCGTGACGACGCTGGGGCTCTCGTTCGACCACCGCCTCGTCGACGGCGAGCAGGCGTCGCGGTTCCTCGCGGACGTTGCGGCGATGCTGTGTGATCCGGCACAACTGCTGGCGCGACTGTAGGGTTCCCGCCCGGTTCGCTAGCGTGGACAGGCGTGTCAGCCCCCGCCGTCCCAAACCTGCGCGCCGCCCGCGCGGCCGTCTTCGCGGTGTTCGGGCTCAACGGCTTCATGCTCGCGATGTGGGTGGTGCACATCCCCGCGATCACGGAGCGAACCGGTGTGTCGAATGCGGCGCTCGGTGGACTGATCCTGGTGCTCGCCGGGGGCGCCCTCGTTGGCATGCAACTCGCGGGCCCGCTCACCGACCGTTTCGGCAGCCGGGCGATGACCACCGCCGCCGCGCTGTTGCTGTCGGTGGTGGTGCTCGGGCCCGGCTTCGCGCACACGGCGACGCAGCTGGGTGTCGCGCTGGCGGTGTTCGGATTCGCCAACGGCGCGCTCGACGTGTCGATGAACACCCAGGCGGTGCACGTCGAGCGGGACTACGGTCGGCCGATCATGTCGGCGTTCCACGCCCTGTTCTCCTGCGGCGGGCTGGTGGGCGCGCTGTTCGGTGCCCTGACCCTGCGATGGTCGTGGGATGTGCGGACCACTCTGCTCGTCGCTGTCGGGGTGGGCCTGGTCGTCGTGGCGGCGTGCGCGCCGCGACTGCTGGGGCACGTGGGACCCGAGCGGACACATCGGGAGGCCGGCCACGGAGGTTGGCGAATGGTGCTCGCGCTCGGCGTGATCGCGTTCGCGTTGCTGCTCGCCGAGGGGGTCGCGACCGACTGGAGTGTGCTGCAGGTGCGCGAGCATCTCGACACCTCGCAGGCGACAGCCGCGCTGGCGTTCGGGGCGTTCTCGGTGATGATGACGGTCGGCCGGTTCACCGCGGACCGGGTCGCGGCGGCGGTCGGGCCGGTCGCGGTGGTGCGCTACGGCACGCTGCTCGGCGCGTGCGGGCTCGCGCTGGTGGTGGCGTCGACGTGGGTGCCGCTGACGCTGCTGGGCTGGGCGGTGCTGGGGCTCGGGCTCTCCGGCGGCATCCCGCAGATCTTCACGGCCGCCGGCAACCTGTCCGGCGGTAGCCCGGGCGTGAACATGTCGCGGGTGTTCGGCATGGGCTACCTGGGCCTGCTGGCGGGCCCGGCGATCATCGGCGGGCTGACCACGCTGATGCCGCTGACGGCGGCGCTGTTGGTGCCGCTGGTGGCGCTGCTGGTGACGTCGGCGTGTGCGAGGGTGGTGGCGCGCGCCTGAGGTGTGCATGGAAATGGCGGCACGACACGCCGTAATCGACCGCCATTTCACTACGAAGTGCGCGCGGTTGTCCACAGACCGCAATCCATCCACAGGGCAATTCGTTTCCGCAGGTCACTGATCCGGGCCCTGCGACCGGAGTCGGCAGAGTTCGCCGCATGCTCACGCAGAATCTGGCCGAGATCGCCGACAAGCAGCGCGGCGCGTTCACCTGGCAGCAGGCCCGCGTCGAGTACAGCCGTTCCGAGATCCGTGTTCGCGTGGACCGCGGCGAATGGGTGCGCGTATTGCACGGCGTGTATCGCGAGGCGAGCAGGACGCCGACCACCGGCTTGCTGGTCGAGGCGGCACGCCTCTCGCTGAAGGTCTGCGACGCGGTCGCCTGCCACCAGACCGCGGCGGCGCTGCACGGCTTCGCGATCCTGGACGACCCGCGCATTCATGTCCTGGCGTCGGCTCCGCGACAGAGCCGTGCGGGATTGGTGGTGCACCGTGATCATCTGTCGGCTGCCGACGTCGTGTCTGTGCGGGGAACACCGGCGACGAACGCGGCCCGCACCGCCGTCGACATGGCTCGCACCCTGGACCGCCTGGACGCGATCGCCACACTGGACGCCGCGCTCCGCTGCGGCGTGCCACACCCGGACCTGTTCACGGAACTGACCCGACACGCCCGCAAGCCCGGACACCGTCAGGCAGCCGAGCTGATCCCGCTCGCGGACCGGCGAGCCGAGTCACCGATGGAGTCCCGGACCCGGCTGCGCTGCCTCGACGCAGGGTTGCCGCGGCCCGTCCCTCAGTTCAAGGTAACGGTGAGAGGAAAGCTGTACCGGCTCGACGGGGCGTGGCCGGAGCACCGGATCGGATTGGAGTACGAGAGCGGCGAATGGCATACAGGTGGCGACGCCGCGAGCCGCGACAACCCGCGCCACAACGGCGTGACCGACCTGGGCTGGACGATGTTCTACGCCACCGCGCCACAGGTCTACCGCGCACCGCACACCTTCACGGAGCCGATCCTGCGCACCGTGCATGGAAATGGCGGCTGAAATCGGGGTTTCAGCCGCCATCTCACTACGAGGTTGCAGGGCACTACGAGGTTGCCGCTGCGTTGATGCCGCTACAGCGCCTTGAGTTCCTCGGTGACCGCGCCCACGCTCTTCTTGGCGTCGCCGAACAGCATGCTGGTGTGGTCGGCGTAGAACAGGGGGTTGTCGATGCCGGCGAACCCGGAGTTCATGGACCGTTTGAGCACGATGACGGAGCGGGCCTGGTCGACGTTGAGCACCGGCATCCCGTAGATGGGGGAGCTGGAGTCCTCGCGGGCGGAGGGGTTGGTGACGTCGTTGGCGCCGATGATCAGGGCGACGTCGGTGCGGCCGAACTCGCCGTTGATGTCGTCCATTTCCTTCATCGCGTCGTAGGACACCTCGGCCTCGGCGAGCAGCACGTTCATGTGCCCGGGCATGCGCCCGGCGACCGGGTGGATGGCGTATTTGACCTCGACGCCCTTGTTCTCGAGCAGCGACGCCATCTCCTTGACCGCGTGCTGGGCCTGGGCGACCGCCATGCCGTAGCCGGGCACCACGATCACCTGGTTGGCGTAGGCCATCTGGATCGCGGCGTCCGCAGCGCTGGTGGACTTGGCCTGCTTCTGCTCGCCGTCGCCGGTCGAGGCCACGGCACCGCCACCGCCGCCGAAGCCGCCCGCGACGATCGCGGGGATGGAGCGGTTCATCGCCTTGGCCATCAGGTTGGTCAGGATGGTGCCCGACGCGCCGACGATCATGCCGGCCACGATCATCGCGGTGTTGTTCAGCGCCAGACCCGCAGCCGCCGCGGACAGCCCGGTCAGCGCGTTGAGCAGCGAGATGACGACGGGCATGTCGGCGCCGCCGATCGGCAGCACCACCGCCAGCCCGAGCACGCCGGCGCAGATCAGCAGCGCGCCGATCCACCACGCCGCCGCACCGCCGTCGGAGGCCCGCAGCCCGATCACCACCGCCGAGGCGACCGCCCCGACGAGCAGCAGCAGGTTCACCGGCTGCTGTGCCCGGCCGAGCCCGATCGGGCGCCCGGGCAGGATCTCCTGCAGCTTGCCGAACGCGATCAGCGAGCCCCAGAACGAGATCGAGCCGATGATCGCCGCGAACAGCGACCCGACGATGATGTGCACCGTCGGCTCCTCGCCGTGATGGAACTGCGAGAACCCGGACGTGTCGAGGAACTCCGCCCACGCGATCAACGCGACCGTGCCGCCGCCGACGCCGTTGAACAACGCCACCAGCTGCGGCATCGCGGTCATCTTGGTGTACTTCGCCGGCGGCACACCGAGTGCGACACCGACGATCAGGCCCAGCGCAATGAGGATCCACTGGCTGGTGTCGCGGATCGCGATCAGCGTCGCGACCACGGCGATGCCCATTCCGACCGCGGCGATCTGGTTGCCGCGCACCGCGGTCTTCGGGCCGGTCAGACCCATCAGACCGTAGATGAACATCGAGAACGCGACGATGTAGAGGATATTGACCAGGTTGTTCATCGCTCGGCACCCACCTTGGCGGGAGCGGCGTTGTCTTTCTTGGGCTTGAACATGCCCAGCATCCGGTCGGTCACCACGAACCCACCGATGACGTTGAGCGTGCCGAAGATCAACGCGA
Organism: Aldersonia sp.; assembly: GCA_036524855.1. Taxonomy (GTDB): domain Bacteria; phylum Actinomycetota; class Actinomycetes; order Mycobacteriales; family Mycobacteriaceae; genus Aldersonia. The sequence continues at coordinate 21,421 of DATDBL010000175.1, forward strand.
CGAACAGGATCACCTGGATCAGCACCGACGGGTTTTCCACCCGTCCCAGCGTGACCAGCGCACCCAGCACGACGATGCCGTGGATGGCGTTGGTGCCCGACATCAGCGGCGTGTGCAGCGTGTTCGGGACCTTCGAGATGACCGCGAACCCGACGAACCCGGACAGCACCAGGATCGCGATGTTCGCCAACAGTTCGGTGTACATGTCTATTTCCCCTCTCGGGTGACGCAGGAATCGGCGAGCACCTGGTCGGAGAAGTCCGGGGCAAGCTTGCCGTCGACGAGCATCAGCTCGAGCAGCGCCGAGATGTTCTTCGAATACAGTTCCGAGGCGTGCTCGGGCATGGTGGCGGGCAGGTTGAGCGGCGAGCAGATGGTCACGCCGTGGCGGACGACGGTCTGCCCGGGCTCGGTGATTTCGCAGTTGCCGCCGGTCTCCCCGGCCAGGTCGACGATCACGCTGCCCGGCTTCATGCCCTCCGCCGCGGCGGCGGTCACCAGCCGCGGCGCCGGGCGACCCGGCACCAGCGCGGTGGTGATCACCACGTCGAAGCCCTTGATGGCGTCCTCGAGCGCCTGCTGCTGCTGCGCGCGTTCGTCTTCGGTCAACTCGCGCGCGTAGCCGCCCTCACCGGCGGCGTCGATGCCCAGATTCAGCCACTGCGCACCCACGGAGCGGACCTGGTCGGCCACCTCGGGGCGCACGTCGTAGCCGGTGGCGCGCCCGCCGAGGCGCTTGGCCGTGGCCAACGCCTGCAAGCCCGCGACACCCACACCGAGCACCAGCACGGTCGCGGGCTTCACCGTGCCGGCGGCGGTGGTCAGCATCGGGAAGAACCGGGTCGACTCCGACGCCGCCAACAGCACCGCCTTGTACCCGGCGACGTTGGCCTGCGAGGAGAGGGCGTCCATGACCTGGGCGCGTGAGATACGCGGGATCGCCTCGACCGCGAACGCCTGCACCCCGGCCGCCTTCAACGCGCCGACCTTGGTGTCCGCGTTACGGGGAGCCAGGAAGCCGATCAGCGTCTGGCCCGCCGAGAGCTTGGCGACCTCGTCGTCGGTGGGTGGGGCGACCTTCACCACCACCTCCGCCGACCACGGATCGCCGATCTCGGCACCCGCCTCCACGTATGCCTCGTCGGGGATCAGCGCGCCCGAACCGGCGCCCGACTCCACGACAACGACCACGCCCTTACCAGTCTGCGACGCCACGACCTTCGGGACGAGCGCCACCCGACGCTCGCCCGCGACCGACTCGCGGACGACTCCGACTCGTGGGCGTACGAAATCCGCAGTTGTTGATTCCACGTCTCCGACTCCCCTTTGTGGCACTCCGGCTGCCGCGTCTTCGGTGACGCAGAGCGGGTGCCGCGCGACTTACATCATTACAAGGCCGCAAAGCCAAGGGCGTGAGCGTAACCTACAAAAGCTTACGTTGAGCACCCGGCTTTGGTCACACAAAGGCGTCGGGGATAAGAAACTGCTGGTCAAAACCCTGATTCAAAACCTACGGTTGCGTAGGTCAGCGTCCCAGAAAGTGAGATTGCATGCCTCTCGACGTTCCCTTCGCAATCTTGGCAAAGATTCGCAACGCGCATCGGATCGTGGTGTCCACGGGCGCCGGAATGTCCGCGGAGAGCGGCGTGCCGACGTTTCGGGACGCGCAGACCGGGCTGTGGGAACGTTTCGACGCCGAATCGCTGGCGACCCCGCAGGCGTGGGCAGCCGACCCCGCCCTGGTGTGGGCGTGGTACCAGTGGCGCGCGCATCTCGTCCGCTCCGTCCAACCGAACGCCGGGCATCGCGCGCTGGCCCGCTGGGCTCGCGTCGCCGACGTCGCCGTCGTGACGCAGAACGTCGACGACCTCCACGAGCGCGCGGGCAGCAGCGTCGCGGCGCACCTGCACGGCAGCCTGTTCGCGCCGCGCTGCAGTGGGTGCGGCGAGCCGGCGCAGGTGCCCGACCCACTCGCGGTCGAGGTGACCCACCTCCCGCCGCCCCCGTGCGCGCTGTGCGGCGCGCCGGTCCGGCCGGGCGTGGTGTGGTTCGGCGAGGAGTTGCCCTACGAGCCGTGGCGATGCGCGGTCGCGGCCGTCGAGGCATGCGATCTGCTGCTGGTCGTCGGCACGTCGAGCATCGTCTACCCCGCGGCCGGCCTGCCCGCGTTGGCGCGTGCCGCCGGCGCAGCGGTGGTGGAGATCAACCCGCAGCCGACCGATCTGACCGACCAGGTCGACCACTCGTGGCAGACAACGGCCGCGATCGGGCTTCCGGCGCTCGTCGCGCAATTACTGTGAGGCGGGTGAGCAACTGCATCTTCTGCGCGATCGTGCGCGGTGACGCGAACGCCGCCCGGGTATACGAGGACGACGACCTGCTCGCGTTCCTGGACATTCGCCCCGTCACCCGCGGCCACACGCTCGCGATCGCCAAGACGCATGCCGAACGCCTCGACGACCTCGATCCGGAGGTCGGGTCGCGCATCTTCACGCTCGGGCACCGCATCGCGCTCGCCCTCGGCCGCAGCGACCTCGCCGCCGACGGCGCGAACCTCGTGCTCAACGACGGACCGGCGGCGTTCCAGACGGTCCGGCACGTCCACCTGCACGTGATCCCCCGCCACCACGGCGACCGACTCCGGTTCGTGAAGGGCCTGATCCTGCGCCGCGGCGGCGAGGCCGACGCGACGGCACAGCTCATCCGCGACGGACTCGCCCGGCTGGAGAAATCGTGAACGCCCCGGATCGCGTCGACTTCCACTTCGACCCGATGTGTCCGTTCGCGTACGTAACGTCGCTGTGGCTGCGCGACGTCCGTGAGCAGACCGGACTGCGCATCGACTGGCGGTTCTTCAGCCTCGAGGAGATCAACCGCGCCGAGGGCAAGAAGCACCCGTGGGAGCGACAGTGGTCCTACGGGTGGTCGCTGATGCGGATCGGCGCGCTCTTGCGGCGCGAGAGCATGGACCTGCTCGACCGCTGGTATCTCACGATCGGCACCGAGTTGCACGTGCGCGGCGGCAAGCCGCACGACCCCGACGTGGCGCGGCGACTGCTCGCCGAGATCGGTGTCGATCCCGGCCTGCTCGACACCGCCCTCGACGACCCGACGACGCACGACGAGGTGCGCGCCGAGCACCAGCGGGTGGTCGACGCCGGTGGTTTCGGTGTACCGACGCTGTTCTTTCCCGACGGCGGCAAGCTGTTCGGCCCCGTCCTGGTCGACCCGCCGACCGGCGAACGCGCACTGCGGTTGTGGGAGGTCGTGTGCGGAATGCTCGAGTTCCCGAACGTCTACGAACTGCAACGACCCAAGGGCGAGGCGGAGACGTCCGCGATCGCGCGGGCGCTGACTCCCTATGTGCAGGGCCGGGATTGGGTGAGCATCAACCGCGGTGAGGTCGTGGACCTGACCGCCTTGGAACACAAGGAGTGAGCCGTGTCGATCGATCAGGGCGCTGTCACGAATGCCCTTCTGCAGCAATGGGACGCGATCGACGAAGCGCTCGCGCCACTGAGCGAGGAGCAATGGCTGACGCCGTCGGTGTTACCTGGGTGGACGGTCCACGACGTGGTGTCGCACATGGTCGGGACCGAGAGCATGCTGCTCGGCGAACAGCCACCCGTGACACACGTCGAGCCCCATGCGGCGCATGTGCACAACGAGATCGGCGCGTTCAACGAGCGGTGGGTCGAGGGACTGCGTGATCGCACCGGCGCGCAGATGCTCGAGTCGTTCCGGGACACGACCGGCCGGCGGCGCACGGCACTGGCGGCGCTGACGCCGGACGAGTGGGCGGCGGAATCGTGGACACCGGTGGGTAAGGACAGCTACGGGCGGTTCATGCGGATCCGGTTGTTCGACTGCTGGATGCACGAGCACGACATCCGCGACGCGCTGGGCGTGCCCAGCGACGAGGGTGGCACGCGAGGTGAGTTGGCGTTCGCCGAGATCGACGGCGCGATCGGCTATCTCGTCGGGAAGAAGGGGAAGGCACCGGACGGTTCCCGGGTGGAGATCGAGTTGACCGGGCCACTGGCGCGCACGATCCGGGTCGCGGTGGACGGGCGGGCGCAGCGCGTGGACGCGTTCGATGCGTCGCCGACCACGACCATCACGCTCGATTCGCGGCTGTTCGTCCGGCTGACCGGCGGTCGCACGACGGCCGAGGCGCACATCGACGAGATCTCGATCGCGGGCGACCGGACCCTCGGCAAGCAAATCGTGCACCACTTCGCCTTCACGATGTAAAAGGTGCGACTCTTCCTGGCGAGCTATCGATTCGGCGCACACCGCGACCGCCTGCTCGCGATGGTCGGGGCGCCCGGTCGGGTCGCGGTGATCGCCAACGCCGCGGACGCGTGGCCTGCTGCGGCCCGGTCGTCGGCGGTGACCAGCGATCTGGTTCCTTTGCGCCGGTTGGGGTTCGATCCGTTCGAGCTGGACCTGCGCGACTACGCCGGGCGCATCTCTGCGCTGCCTGAAGTGCTGGGCAGCGTGGGATTCGTGTGGGTGCGCGGCGGCAACACGTTCGTGCTGCGGGCGCAGTTCGCACGATGTGGAGCGGACCGGGTGCTGCCGGAGCTTCTGGCGACCGATGCGTTGGTGTATGCGGGATACAGCGCGGGCGCGTGCCTGCTGACGCCGTCTCTGCGGGGGTTGGAGGCGGCCGACGATCCCGCCGAGGTCCTCACAACATGTGGCGTGCAACCGATCTGGGACGGCCTCGGGTTGGTGGACCGGCCGATCGTGCCGCACTGCGGTTCGGACCCCGACGCCGACGCGATCGTCGCGCGGTACCGGCGCGACCGGGTGGCGCACTGGGCACTGAGCGACGAGCAGGTGGTGGTCGTCGAGGGTGAGCGGGTCGAAGTGGTGCAGCTCTAGCCCGACATCACCAACGGCGCGAGGCGGTCGAGCGCGGCCCAGGTGGTACGGCAGCGGCGCTGCGTCATCTCGTCGGCGTTGGTCAGCAACGTCTCGAGCAGAGTCCGCGGATTGCGGTGCCAGGCGTCGGCCATCTCGCGGACCTCGTCGGGGTTCAGCAGGTCGCATCGGTCGAGCACGCCGAGCCAGTCGTCGATCTCCCCGCGGTGCAGCGCCTCCAACGTGGAGTACGCGACGCCGCCATCGAGGAACTCGGCGGACAACAACTCCGCCACGAGGTCCGGCGTGCTCGAACGATGACGTGCCATCTCGCACTCCCTCCAGCCGCGTAGCCTTACGCCGCGCCGAACGCTATAGAGCGCAGGGGCAAAATCCTGTGACGCTCGGTGAACGATCCGATAACAGAGTGGCTGGTGTTGTTGAAGTGACATCACGGTGAGCTACTTCGCCGCGGCGGTACCGTGTTCGTGTGAGCCTCACCGAGTTGATCGGCCGTCTGCCGGACGGTGCGGTCCTCACCGATCCCGACGTGACCGAGACCTACCGGCAGGACTGGGCACGGGACCCCGCCGCCGGCAAGCCGCTCGCCGTCGTGCGCGCCACCTGCACCGCCGACGTGCAGGAAGTCATGCGCTGGGCCAGCGCGCACCGCACCCCGGTGGTGCCCCGCGGCGCCGGGTCAGGGCTCTCCGGCGGCGCGACCGCCCTCGACGGCGGCATCGTGCTGTGCACCGAGAAGATGCGCGAGATCACCGTGGACCCGGTGACCCGCACCGCCGTCGTCCAGCCCGGCGCGCTCAACGCCGAGGTCAAGCGCGCCGCCGCGGACCACGGTCTGTGGTATCCGCCGGATCCGTCGTCGTTCGAGATGTGCTCGATCGGCGGCAACACAGCCACCAACGCGGGCGGTCTGTGCTGCGTGAAGTACGGCGTGACGACGGACTACGTGCTCGGGATGCAGGTCGTCCTCGCCGACGGCACCGCGGTACGCCTCGGTGGTCCGCGACTCAAGGACGTCGCGGGGCTGTCGTTGACCAAGCTCTTCGTCGGCAGCGAGGGCACGCTCGGCGTCATCACCGAGATCACGCTGCGGCTCATCCCCGCGCAACCGGCCCAGACGACGGTGGTCGCGACCTTCTCGACGCTGCAGTCCGCCGCGGACGCGATTCTGGCGATCACCCGCGCCCTGCGGCCGTCGATGCTCGAGTTCATGGACCGCACCGCGATCAACGCCGTCGAGGACGCGATGAAGATGGGACTCGATCGTGACGCGGCCGCGATGCTGATCGCGCGCTCCGACGCCCCGGGACCGTACGCCGGTGCGGAGGCGCAGACGATGGCGCAGGCGTGCCGCGACGCCGGTGCGGTCGAGGTGTTCCACACGGACGACGCAGACGAGGGCGAGGCGTTCTGCGCGGCACGCCGTTTCGCGATCCCGGCGGTCGAACGGATGGGCGATCTGCTGCTCGAGGACGTCGGTGTGCCACTCCCCCAACTACCTGCGCTCGTGAACGGAATCGCGGACATCGCCGCCCACCGCGAGGTGACGGTGTCGGTGATCGCACACGCGGGCGACGGCAACACGCACCCGCTGATCGTCTACGACCTCACCGATGCCGCGATGACCGAACGGGCGCACGTCGCGTTCGGTGAGATCATGGACCTGGCCATCGCCCTCGGCGGCACGATCACCGGCGAGCACGGCGTCGGCCGACTCAAGAAGGCTTGGCTGCCCGACTACCTCGGTCCCGACGTCATCCAACTCACCCGAAAGATCAAGGACGCACTCGATCCCCAGGGCATCCTGAACCCCGGCGCAATCCTGTAGAAACGAAAGCCTGTCGAGAAAGGCGCACATGACCACCCGAATCGAGCACAACACCGCCGCGGGGCGTTACGAACTGTTCGTCGACGACCGCATCGCCGGCTACACCGAGTACACCCAGCGCGACGGGGTGCGCGACTTCAATCACACGCTGACCTACCCGCAGTACCGGGGCCACGGGATCGCGGCGCAGGTGGTCGAGTTCGCGCTCACCGACAGTCGGCGCGGCGGCTTCACGATCGTCCCGACCTGCTGGTACGTCGACGAATTCGTGGGCAGGAACCGCGAATTCGCGGATCTGGTGCAGTCGGCGCCTAACTGAAGGCCATGACCTTGTCGCCCCAGGCCTCGCGCAGGGCCTTCTCCGGGTCGTGCGCGAGGGCGTCGGTAGTGTCGATGAGCAGGGTGTCGCGGGTGGTCTCGTCGTAGGGGGCCCAGTGTTTGGAGCCGTCGAGGGCGGCGGGAACGCCGTGGTGGGCGAACGCGAGCCAACGCCGCTGCACCCGGCCCGCGACCTCGAGCGCGGTCTTGCGACCACCCAGCCAGAACGTCGGGTCGGGGCTGAACGAGCCGAAGGTGCCGAAGACGTACGGCAATTCGACGGCGTGGGTGGCGCCGACGCGGGCCGCCTTGAGCATCGGGGCGGCGTGGTCGAATCGGTACACCCAGGTCGGCGCGTGCCGGCTGTGACCGTCGGCAACCCACAGCGTCGGCATCCGGAACCCCGCGTCGGTGGTCATCGCGAGCGCGCGCTTCTTCGACGTGGGATAGGCCGCGGCGATCTCGGCGAGACGCTCGGGAGACAGGTTCGGATGGTCGGCGGCGAGGAGTTCGAACATCTGCTCCACCGCGCCCGGGGTTACCGGCAGCAGCGCGGAGCGCATCATCCGGAACAACGACGCCTCGTCCTTGTTGCTGCCGATGATCAGCGGCACCCGGTGCGACGCGCCGTTGCGGAACGCCGCCACCGGGTAGTAGGGCACGACGTCGCCGTCGACCACCGGCGCGGTCGCCAGCGTGCCGGGCACATTGCGCGCGACCTCGTCGATGAGCAGGTCGGCGGCCTTGCCGAGTTGCTGGTCGGACAGCTCGTAGAGTTCGCCGGCGCGCTCGGGCGAGAGTTCGGCGAGTTCGAGGAACCGCCGTGCCACCCCGGCGGCACGCTCGGCGCCGTACACCGACGTCGCCGGCGAACTCTGCGCGATCGCGCGGTGGAACAGGCCCTCCGCTTTCGGGGAGGTGAGCAGCGTGGTGACCGACCCGCCGCCCGACGACTCGCCGAACACCGTCACGTTGTCCGGGTCTCCGCCGAAGTTGGCGATGTTGTCGCGCACCCACTCGAGCGCGGCGATCTGGTCGCGCAACCCGAGGTTCGACTCGAACACCGCGTCCGTCGTGGAGAACGAGGAGAAGTCGATGAAGCCGAACGCGCCGAGGCGGTAGTTCACGGTGACGATGACGACGTCGCCGGTCTCGGCGAGATGACGTCCGTTGTAGATGGGTTGCGCAGCGGTGCCCAGGCAGTACGCGCCGCCGTGCAGCCACACCATGACCGGGCGGCGGGCGTCGTCGTCAGCGGCGGGGCTCCACACGGTGCACCACAGACAGTCGGGGCCCTGACGCAGCGACGAGTCGATCGGCACCGCGTTGCCGAGGCTCTGCAGCGCGATGTCGCCGAAGCGGGTGCAGTCGCGGACGCCGTCCCACGGCTCCGGCGGGCGCGGGGCGCGGAACCGGTTCGGCCCGGCGATCGCGGCGGCATACGGGATGCCGCGCCAGCGCTGGGTCCCCCCGGCGCGCTCGCCGCGGACCCGGCCGTACTTCGTCTCGACGATCGGCTGATTCGCGGCGGTGGTGGCGTCGTCAGGCATCGCTGCTCCCTTCCCCGTCGAGGGTAACCAGGGCGGCACTGTTGCCGCGCCTGCTAGGGTCGTTCCCAGACACGGGGTGCTCCACGGTGGAGCTGAGATGAAACCCGCGAACCTGATGCAGGTAATGCTGACGAAGGGATGTCGACGTGATCGATTCAGTCGCTGCTGCGCCGCCCGAGCGCTTCACCGACCTGTTGTGGTCCGAAACCGAACCGCTGCGCAAGGCCATCGACGACCTGGAGTTTCTACGCCGCCTCGGCGACGGATCGCTGCCGGCCGAGGTGTTCCGCGTCTACATCGAGCAGGACGCGCTCTACCTGTCGGGCTACGCCCGCGCCCTGGCTCTGCTCGCCGCGCGGGCGCCCGACGCGGAGGCCGCGGGGTTCTGGGCGTCGTCGTCGGCGACGGCCGCGACCGTGGAGGCGTCGCTGCACCAGTCGTTGCTCGCCGGGACCGCCCTGCCGCCGGCGACCGAGGACCCCACGCACTCGGCGGCCTGCCTCGGCTACGTCTCCTACCTGATCGCAGCGGCCGCGACCGAGCCGTACCCGGTGGCCGCCGCGGCGGTGCTGCCCTGCTTCTGGATCTACGCCGACGTCGGCACGCGCCTGGCCCGCAGCGCGCAGACGGTGCTCGCCGCCGACCCCGACCATCCCTACGCCCGGTGGGTCACCACCTACGACGCACCCGAGTTCCAGCAGGGCGCGCTGCAGGCCCGGGAGGCGGTAGACCGGGCCGCGGTGTCCGCGACCGACGCCGAGCGCGCGGCGATGCGCACCGCGTTCGCGATCGCCAGTCGCTACGAACTGCTGTTCTGGGACACCGCCCTGAATCCGCAGCCCTGGCCGGCGACATGACCCGGGTCGCGCGACTGTGCGCGTTGCTGGTGGTCGTGCTCGCGGGTGTCGTCGCGTGTGGGAGCGACGAGCAGAGCCCCGAGCAGATCCGCTTCGCGCTCGACTGGACACCGAATACCAACCACACCGGGCTGTATGTGGCACTGCAGGAGGGGTATTTCGCCGACGCCGGCCTCGACGTCGAGGTACTGCCCTACAACGACACCTACCCCGACACACTCATCGACTCCGGCAACGCCGAATTCGGGATCAGCTTCCAGAGTTCCGCGACGTTCGCGAAGGCGGCCGGCGCGGACACGGTCTCGGTGCTCGCGCCGTTGCAGCACTGGGCGACCGGGATCGGGGTGCGCGCCGACCGCGCCGACATCGCGAGCCCACGCGATCTCGACGGCAAGACCTACGCCGGCTTCGGCGACGCGGGTGAGGTCGCGACGTTGCAGCAGGTGATCCGCAACGACGGTGGCACCGGGGAATTCAACAACGTGACGCTCGGTACGTCGGCCTACGAGGCGGTCTACGCCGGACAGGCCGACTTCACCGTGCCGTTCATCGCCTGGGAGGGAATCGAGGCGCAGCGCGCGGGCGAGCCGTTCAAGATGTTCGACTACACCGACTACGGTTTCCCCGACGCCTATGCGATCGTGGTCAACGCCAACCGACAGTGGATCGACGAAAATCCAGACCAGGCACGGAAATTCGTGCAGGCGCTACAGCGTGGCTACCAGCTCGCGGCCGACGACCCGGCCAAGGGCGCCCAGGACCTCATCGACGCGAACCCGGGCGTGTTCGGCGACGAGGAGATGGTGCGCGAGAGCCAGGCGATGCTGGCGCAGCGCTACATGAAGGACGCCGACGGCCAGGTCGGCACCCAGACGCTGGACCAGTGGTCCGGATACTCGCGATTCCTGTACGAGCACGGCCTGCTCGTCGACGAGTCGGGCAATCCATTGACGGCGGAACCGGATTGGTCGACCTATTTCACCGATGAGTACCTCGCTCGCACCTGAGGCCACCCGCACGTGGCGCGCGTCGCGACTGCTGCCGGCAGTCGTCGTCTTCGGTGCGCTGCTGCTGGTGTGGCAGGTGTACGTGGTGGCGTCGGGGGTACGGCCGCAGGTGCTGCCCGCGCCGAGCCGTGTTCTCGCGCAGGGCTGGTCGCACCGCGGTGACCTCGCGATGCACGCGATGTCGACGCTGACCGTGACGCTGGTCGGGTTCGCGGTGTCGCTGGCGTTCGCGTGGGCGGTGGCGATCGCCGTCGACTTCTCGGACTGGTTGCAGCGGGCGCTGGTTCCGCTGTTCGTGGTGTCGCAGACGCTGCCGATCATCGCGATCGCGCCGTTGCTGATCATCTGGTTCGGCTTCGGACTGCTGCCGAAGGTCGTGGTGGTGGCGCTGGTGACGTTCTTCCCGGTCGCGATCGGGCTGATCGAGGGGTTCGCCGCCACCGACCGCGACGCCGTCGCCCTGCTGCGCAGCATGGGGGCGTCGAAGTGGACCCGATTCCGCTACGTCCGACTGCCCTCGGCGATGCCGCGGTTCTTCACGGCGTTGCGGATCGGGGTCACCTATGCGGTGGTCGGGGCGGTGTTCGCCGAGTACGTCGGTGCCCGAAGCGGACTGGGCATCTACATGGCGCAGCAGAAGAACGCGTTCCGCACCGACCTGGTGCTCGCGGCGGTCGCGGTGACGGCGGCGATCACGATAGTGCTGTTCGTATCGACGTATGCGATCGAGAAGATCGTGGCGCCGTGGGCGCTGGCCGAGCGGAGTATGTGATGAGCACCGTGCGACTGGAGGGCGTCGAGAAGGCGTTCGGTTCGCGTCCGGTGCTGGACGGGGTCGATTTCGCGGTCGAGGCGGGCGAGTTCGTCGCCATGATCGGGCCGAGCGGGTGCGGCAAGAGCACGGTGTTCAACCTGCTCGCCGGGCTCGAGGTGCCCGACCGCGGTGCGATCACCGTGCGCGGCGACTCGCCGGTGTCGCATTCGCACTGCGCGTACATGCCGCAGAAGGATCTGCTGTTCCCGTGGCGGTCGGTGCTGGACAACACCTCCCTCGGCCTCGAGGTCGCCGGGGTGGCCAGGGCCGAGGCGCGGGCGCGGGCGGCTGCGCTGTTCCCGACCTTCGGCCTGGCCGGGTTCGAGGCCGCGCGACCGTCACAGTTGTCGGGCGGGATGCGCCAGCGTGCGGCGCTGCTGCGCACGGTCGTGCAGGAGCGCGAGGTACTGCTGCTCGACGAACCGTTCGGCGCCCTGGATTCGCTGACCCGCACCGAGATGCAGACCTGGCTGCAGGACGTGCGCGGCCGGTACCGCTGGACGGTGCTGATGATCACCCACGACATCCGCGAGGCCGTGTTCCTCGCCGACCGCGTGGTGGTGCTCTCGGCGCGACCGGCCCGGGTGTGTCGCCAGGTCGACGTCGGGTTGGCGCGACCGCGAACCCTGTCGATGGTGACCGCGCCGGAGTTCGCAGCCGTGGAGCACCAGTTGATCGAGGTCCTGCACGAGCAGTCGCGTCGTGCACTGGCTCAACAAGAAATGGCGGCGCACCAGGAGGCGCCCCAAAGCTGACCGGCGCCCGTCCTACGTGGGGTGGGTGGGCGCCGGTCGCTCTCGTCGCGGTGGTGGTACGGCGCGGTGTCGTCGGCGGTAACGCTGCGTCGGCACGCCCCCTCGTCGCGATGATCACGACCGTCTGGCCCCCGACACGCCGAGGAACGCGGCCACACGGGCGTGATCAGCGCGGTTCCGACGGGTCGGGGTGGGTGCGGTCGACGTGGCCGAGGTCGCGGCCGGGCGCGACGCGGTCGCGGACCCGCTGCTTGAGGACGGCGATGTCGGGGAAGCCACCGTCAGCCTTGCGCTCCCACACCTGCTCGTCGCCGACGGTGATGCGGAAGATGCCCCCGGTGCCGGGCACGAGCGCGACCTCGGTGAGGTCGGTGCCGAACGTCGAAAGCAACTCCTGCGCCATCCACGACGCCCGCAGCAGCCAGCGGCACTGCGTGCAGTATTCGATCGCGACCCGCATGCGCGCCACGCTATCGGGTGGGGGCGTGGGCCTGATGTCACGGTCGGTCAATCCACCGAGATCCGCTCCGCCCGCTGCTCGAGGTACCGCCGCTCCGGTGCGCTCGTCGTCTGTGCCGCGGCGGTGCGGTAGGCCGCGGCGGCCGCGGTCGGGTCGCCCGCCATCTCGAGCAGGTGGCCGCGGACCGCCGCCAGGCGGTGGTGGTCGGCGAGGCGAGCGTCGGCATCGAGGCTGTCGAGCAGGCCGAGGCCGGCGCGGGGGCCGTCGACCATCGCGACGGCCACCGCACGGTTCAGCGTCACCATCGGTCCCGGCGTGATCCGGTCGAGCACGGCGTAGAGCGCGGCGATCTGGGGCCAGTCGGTGTCCGCGGCTGCCGCGGCCTCATCGTGCACCGCCGCGATTGCCGCCTGCACCTGATAAGGCCCGACGGCCGAGGTGCGCAGCGTCGCGGCGATCAGGGCGAGGCCCTCGTCGAGCACGTCGCGCAGCCAGAGCGTACGGTCCTGCTCGTCGAGCGGAACCAGCGATCCGTCGGCGCGCGCCCGCGCGGGCCGGCGGGCTTCGGTGAGCAGCATCAGCGCGAGCAGGCCTGCGACCTCACCGTCGTCGGGCAGCAACCGGCGCGCGAGGCGGGTGATCCGGATGGCCTCGGCGGTGAGGTCGGGGCGCTGCAGGTCTGCGCCGGAGGTCGCGGTGTACCCCTCGTTGAAGACCAGGTACAGCACGCGCAGCACCGCGGCGAGCCGGTCCGGCAGTTCGGCGGGCGTCGGCATCGCGAACTGCGCGCCCGCCTTGCGCACCGTCGCCTTCGCGCGGCTGATCCGTTGTCCCATGGTCGATTCCGGCACCAGAAAGGCCGCGGCAATCTGCTCCGTGGTGAGTCCGCCGACCGCGCGCAGGGTCAACGCCACCTGCGACGGCGCCGTCAGTGCGGGGTGGCAGCAGAGGAACAAGAGCGTCAGGGCGTCGTCGCCGGAGGATTCGACCTCGTCGGCGGCGGGGGCGTGCGTGGGCAGCGTGGGGTCGACCCGGCCGCGGACGGTCTCGCGGGTGCGCCGCGCCGCCTCGCTGCGGAACATGTCGGTGAGCCGTCGCCCCGCAACCGTGATCAGCCAGGCCCGCGGGCTGTCGGGGATCCCCTCGGCGGGCCACTGCTGCGCCGCCGCGAGCAGCGCCTCCTGCACCGCGTCCTCGGCCGCGTCGAAGTGGCCGTAGCGGCGGGTCAACGCGGCGAGGACGCCGGGCGCGCACTCGCGCAGGAGATCCTCGGTCGGGCTCACAGGGCGAGGCTACGCACTCCGGGGTCGTGAGTGGATATGGACTTCAGGACTCCATACGCACTCACGGGCGGCGCAGCCGCGTCACTCCTCGAGCACCGAGAGAATGTTGCCCGCGGGGTCGGTGAACCACGCGATCGCCGGGCCCTCGGGTCCGCGCGCGATTCCCTTGGCGTCCTGGCCGAACCCGTCGTAGCGCTCGAACTCGACGCCGCGGGCGGTCAGTTCGTCCACGGTCGCGTCGATGTCGCGGACGGGGAAATTCAGCACGGTGAAGGTCGCGGCCTGGTGGGCGTCCCCCTTGGGGTAGACGAGCACGTCGGTGTCGGGGGCGATCCGGACGCCGATCAGGCCCATCTCGTGCTCGGTGATCGGAAGCCCGAGCACCTCGCCGTAGAAACGTCTGGCGGCGTCGAGGTCATCGACCGAGAATCCACTGAACCCTTTGCTGTCGGCAAGCATCCGCCGCTCCTTTCGTCCGTCATTCGGCGAGCTCGAGCTGATGGAACTCCGCAGTACTCAACTCCCATGCGACCACCAGGTCCACCTCTTCGGGCGTCAGGCCGCACAACAGGTGCGTCAACAACATCGATCTCACCTCCTCCGGTTGTGTTCCCGCTACTAATACGTCGAATCGGCGGATCCGATTTCGACATCGCCGCGAGAAAGATTTCCGACAGCGGGGCGCCGCAGACGGCGCTCGATAGCCTGACGGCATGCTGGTCACTCCCCGCTACGGCGACGGCGCCCTCGCCGACCTGATCCCGTCGGTGCTCGGCGCCCTGGGCATCGACGGCGAGCGCGACCGAATCGGGCTCGGCCTGCACGACGTGCGCCGGGTCGCCGTGCTGCTGGTCGACGGGATGGGCGCCGAACTGGTCCGCGGCCGCACCGACGTCGCACCGTTCCTCGCGGGCCTGCCCGAGCGCGCCATGACCGCCGGCTTCCCGAGCACCACCGCCGCCAGCCTGGGCTCGCTCGGCACCGGGCTGCCGCCGGGCGAGCACGGCATCGTCGGGTACCTGCTCGCGATCCCCGACCACGCGCGGCTGATGAACCCGCTGAAGTGGCGGCTGATGGGCGAGGGACCGCGGATCGACCTGTTGAAGGAGCTCGTGCCGGAGCGGTTCCAACCGACCGCGACGGCATTCGAGCGCGCCGCCGCCGCGGGCATCACCGTCACCCAGGTCGCGCCGATGTACCAGGCCCGGTCGGGTCTGACCCGGGCGGCGTTGCGCGGCGGCGACTTTCGCCCCAGTTTCTCCGTCGGCGACCTGGTCGACGGGATCGTGACCGCACTCGCTGCGGGCGACCGGACGCTGGTGTACGCCTACCACGGCGATCTGGACATGACCGGGCACGTGCGCGGCCCGCAGTCCGAGTCGTGGGGGCTGGAACTGGGTCAGATCGACCTCGCGGTGCGGGTGCTGGCCGAACGACTCCCGCACGGCGCCGCGCTGATCGTCACCGCCGACCACGGCATGGTCGCGGTCGAGTCGCCGGTGGACTTCGACCGGACCCCGGAGTTGCAGGCCGGGGTGCGCTCGCTCGGCGGCGAACCCCGCGCCCGGCACGTGTACGCCGTGCGCGGGGCGGCCGACGACGTCGTCGCCGCGTGGCGGCAGATGCTCGGCACCGACTTCACGGTGACCGCCCGCGCCGACGCGATCGCCGCCGGATGGTTCGGGCCGGTCGTCGCGCCCGCGGTGCTCGACCGGATCGGCGACGCCGTGGTGACGGCGAACACCGCGGGGGCCGTCATCCGCTCCGGCGGCGAACCGCTGCAGTCGCGACTCGTCGGACACCACGGTTCGCTGACCGCCGCAGAGATGCTCGTGCCGTTGCACGTGATCCGTCGGTGAGCGTGCTGCACTTCGTGTTCCTGGTGGTCGCGGGGTTCTTCGCCGCGGTGATCGGTGTCGTGTCGGGACTGGCGTCGCTGGTGTCCTACCCCGCGCTGTTGGCGGTCGGGGTGCCGCCGGTCGCGGCCAACGTCACCAACACTCTGGCCCTCGTCGCGGCCGGCGCGGGGACGACGGCGAAGACGGCGGCGGTGCTGCGGAACCGAGGTCGACAACTCGTCTGGTGGTCGCTGCTCTCGGCCCTCGGCGGCGCGATCGGCGCGGCGCTGCTGCTGCTGGCGCCCGCCGATTCGTTCGAGGCGGTGGTGCCGTTCCTCGTACTGCTGGCCGCCATCGCCCTGTTGATGCAGCCAAAGCTGCGACTGCTCGCCGGGCGGGCCGAGTTCCCGGTGCTGCTCCCCGTCGGAATCTGCGTCATCGCCGTGTACGGCGGCTACTTCGGCGCCGGCGCGGGGGTGATGTACCTGGCCATGTTCCTGGTGACCACCGCCGAGGGCATCTGGATGGCGACCGTGCTCAAGAGTTACCTGCTCGCGATCGCGAACCTGGTCGCGGCGATCGGGTTCATTCTGTTCGGGCCGGTGCAGTGGCTCGCGGCCCTCGCGTTGGCGCTCGGCATGTTCGTCGGCGGGTGGTGCGGGCCCGCGGTCGTGGCGCGGCTACCCCCGAACGGGCTGCGGATCGGCGTCGCGATCGCCGCGATCGGGCTCGCGATCTGGCTGTTCGTGCACCGATGAGTGGCTCTCGCCCGTCGGACAGCACTGCCGGGAGGAACGGGGCGCGGCGGCGGATAATCGGGACCCGAGCTAACAGCGCCGCGACCCGGCGCGCGACAGGCGGGCAAACCCGCGACGCATCCGTAACCGGCTCGTGACCTCCGGTCGGTGCGCGGCACGCCATCCCCAGCGTCGAGTCGGCCCGGGACTCGGGGTGGCGCATCGACGCGGCACTGTAGGCAACTGTGACATTTGCCACTTTCAGACATGCCGATCCTGGTGTTGGGGGCGAGCGCGCATCGCCGCCGCACTCGAATGTGCGGCGGCGATGTGTGCGCCAGGTGACGCCCGCGCCCCCGACCGGCGCTGGCGTGACCGACCGCGCCAGACAGTGTCGGACCAGGTCAGACGGGTGTCAGGGCAGGGGCACCCAGTAGCCGAAGAACCAGAATCCGTGGTCGGTGTTCTGGTACTGCGGCAGCTGCCACTGCTGCTGCTGCGACCGGTTGTCCTGCTGCTGTTGCCAATTCGGCTGATGCTGGTCGTGCTGTTGGGACTGCTGCGGCTGTTGCTGCGGGCCGGGATCTGCGCTCGCCACGCCGGCGCCGACGCCGAGCAGACCCAGCGCCAGACCACCCGCGACCGCACCCTTCGCGACCTTCGACCTCACACCCTTGCCCTTCACTGCAGAATCTTTCAGCGCCGCATCCTTCACAGGAGTCCCCTTCCACTTTCGCCGGCGGAACTTCCCCCGACACCCGCCGAGTCTTCGGGCCCGACCTCGAGTGGGGCTGAGGGTCGCCTGCGGACTCGCTGTGTGTTACAGATCGCGGTGTTGTCGATCACGGCGATACCGATCCCCGTGTTACAGATCGAGGCCCCGCAACGATGACGGGACGAACGCACGAGTTTGTCGGGGTTGCTGGCTACCGTGTCGATGTCTGTGAAGGAGGCACGGTGGCGAACGAGGTGACCGACGCGGCCAACGGCAGCGCCTGGGCGGGTTTCCGCACGTCCCTGGCCGACTACGTCGCCGCGATGCGCGACGAGGACTGCCTGCTGCTCGCGTTCCGCCGCGACGACGCCGGGGAGGACTCACCCTGCGTGCGGTTCTTCGCCTGGGACGCCACCCTGGTCCGCTGCGAGATCCCGGACAACCCGCACCTCCACCCCGCCTTCGCGCTGACCCAGGAGCAACGGCGCCGCCTCCTCGACCTGTGCTGGCAGCCGCCGACAGTGGGACCAGTGGGACCGGACGGCTCCCCCGCTCACCACATCGACCTGCCGCGACTGGCGGCCGACCGACTTGCGGCGGCGGTCGTGACGGTGTTCACCGAGATCTGGGGCGTGCCCGATCCGGCGCTGCTCGACGCCGTCACGAGCGGTCGTCCCACGACACCGCCATTCGCGGTGCGGCCCGCGCTCGGAGAGATTGCGGGCATCTCAGGTGTGGCGGTCCCGACCGCCGACGCCGCCGAGTTGCGCGCGCTCGTGCACCATGCGATCGCCACCGCGCTGGGCCATCCGCCGCTCACCGATTCCGACGGCGACATCCTGCTGCGGCTGTCGGGGCGGACGGTTGCGGTCACCGTAGACCGGAACATCCCGATGGTCGAGGTGTACTCGCTGGTCGCCCGCGACATCGACGACCGCCGGCTCGCCGCGCTCGGAGTCACCGAACTGAACGCCCGCAACCACGTCGTGCTCAACCTCGTCGGGGATGCGGTGCTCGCGGCCGCGCGGGTCGACGCCGCCCCGTTCGTCGCGCGCCACCTGATCAACGCGCTCGCCGACATGGCGGAGTTCCTCGACGAGGTGGGCGACGACATGCTCGCCGAACTGGGCGTGAACCCGACGGCCCCGACCCCGGACGAGGACCGCCTGCCGGCCGCGTTGGAAGCGATCCTGCGCCTGGACCGGGCGCATCCCGGCGTCGTCGAACCAGACGAGGCAGCCCGGCTGTGCGGCAACGACCGCGCCCAGTTGCTCGACTACCGCCGTATCTGCGCCGACCAGGTAGCCGAGTGGGAGATCGCGGAGTTCGAGGCGGCGGTGGCCGGACAACACGACGACGCCGAGCACTCCCACGACGAGGGCGCGGCGTGGGCGCGGGCCCGGAAGCTGCTCGATGCCGCCCTCGACCGGCCCCGGCCCGGTCGCCGGTCCGGCAGCAACCACGGAGTGCAGTTGTCGCTGTTCGCGAAGCCCAGCGAGGCGACGCTTTTCGACGGGGAGTAGCGGCTCACAGGCCGGGATCAGCCCGACCCGGCGAGCTCCTCGAGATAGGCGGCGACACCGTCCTCGTCGTTGGCGTCCAGGACGCGGTGTGCGATCGCGTGGACCTCAGGCGCGGCTTGCGCGGGACACAACGCCGTGCCCGCCCACGCGAGCATGGGCGCGTCGTTGATCGCGTCGCCGATCGCGGCGACGTCCGCGCGGTCGAGGCCGGCGTCGGCGCACAGCGCGGCGAGCACGCTGGCCTTGGTGACCCCCGCCGGCGCGAGTTCCATATACGGCGCACCGGAATGGGTGAGACCCAGCCCGTCGAATCCCGTTGCGTGCGCGGCGCGGTACAGGTCGACACCGGCGATCTCCGGGTGGCGGGCGACGATCTTCACGATCGGGTCCGTACCGCCGACGGGGTCGTCGCTGCGCTGGATGGTCGCGGGCTCGCGATGGTGGTCGGTGAACACGCAGAGTTCGGCATAGCCCGGTTCGGCGACGAATGTGCTCGAGCCCACCGCCGCGAACACGACCCCGGGCCTGAGGGTGCGCAACCAGGCCAGCGCCTCCCGCGCCGCATCGGCCGGAATCTCGACGGTGCGCAGCACCCGGGGGCTCCCGTCGGCAAGGTCCATCAATACCGCACCGTTCGCGCAGATCGCCTTGCCGCGGAAGCCGGAGGCCAGCGCGAACTCGTGCACGGAGTGCCGCGCCCGTGCGGTGGCCCAGACGAGTTCGATGCCGGCGGCGCGCAGGGCGGCCATCGCGGCGGCGGTGCGCTCGGAGATCGTGCGGTCGGAGCGCAGCAGCGTGCCGTCGAGGTCGGTGGCGACGAGTCGGATCGGCGCCATGACGCTCCTCTCGCCGGCCTGGCGCACGCGGTTAGCCTGGTGCGGTGGACACGACGACCGTACCGACCGTCACCCTGAACAACGGCACCCCCATTCCCCAGCTCGGGCTCGGGGTGTGGCAGGCCGACGACGCCGACACCGAGGCGGCCGTCCGGTTCGCCATCGCCGAGGCCGGCTACCGGCACATCGACACCGCGGCCGCCTACGGCAACGAACGCGGGGTGGGGCGCGGTGTCGCCGCCTCGGGCGTGCCGCGCTCGGAGGTGTTCGTGACGACGAAGCTGTGGAACGCCGACCAGGGCTACGAGCCGGCGCTGCGCGCGTTCGACACGAGCCTCGAGCGGCTCGGTCTCGACTACGTCGACCTGTACCTCATCCACTGGCCGCTGCAGAGCCCCGACCGGGTCCTGCGCACGTGGGAGGCGTTGACCCACATCGCCGAATCGGGTCGCGTGAAGGCGATCGGGGTGTGCAACTTCGAGCCGCACCACCTGCAGCCGCTGCTCGACGCGGGCGGGGTGGTGCCGGCGATCGACCAGGTAGAGCTGCATCCGCGGTTGGCGCAGAAGGAGATTCGCGTGTTCGGGGCCGAGCACGGCATCGCGGTGGAATCGTGGAGCCCGCTCGGCGGCACCAGCAACGCTGGATGGGGTCGGCACTCGAAGCCGAACACGCTGCTGAGCGATCCGGTACTCACCGCGATCGGCGCGCGCAACGGCAAGTCGCCGGCGCAGGTGATGATCCGCTGGCACCTGCAGAACGGGTTGATCGTGATCCCGAAGTCGGTGCACGAGGCTCGGATTCGACAGAACATCGACGTCTTCGACTTCGAACTCTCAGCCGCCGACCTGGCCGAGATCGATGCGCTCGACACCGGTGAGAGGGTCGGGGCGCACCCGGACGATCTGAACCTTGGCGCGCCCGGATGATGACGGTGGCGTTGCTGTAGTGGAGCAATTCGCATCATCGGCTACTCGCCGAGCGCGTGTTTCGTCATCACGGTGATCGCCACCGGGTGGGATCAGGCGGGCGCGACCGCGTGGAAGTCCACTGGAGCGGACCTCTGCGCGTGCGAAGGGCAGGACAAGTTATGAACGAGCACGAGCACGAGCGCAACGCGCGGATCTGCTCGCAGGTGCAGGCCATCCGCACCGAGTACGCCGAGGAGGAGGCCGAAGCGGCCGAGGCCGAGATCGCCGAGCGCGACGCGACGCTGGACGTGCCGTTGAACCTGCGCATCGACCGGGATCTCGATGCACAACTGAAGAGGCGCGCCGCCGCCGCGCAGATCCCTACGTCCGCGCTGGTCCGGCGGCTCCTACGGCAGGCGATGCACGACCCCGACGCCCCGGTACTCACTGTGGAACAGGTCGAAGCGATCGCCCGCCGCGTGCTCGCCGAATCCGCCGACGGCTGACGAGTTCAACTCCAGGCCGCGATTCCGGCGGGATCAACGTGTCCGGCTCTCTCGTGTCCTTGACAGCGGGTGCGGGGATTCCACGGGGACGCACGCACACCGCGACGCGCATGGCGAGCATCGTCACCGCACCGTGAACGGACAGCAAGAACGGCCGACCCCATCAGACCGACATCCCGATGTCGACTACCCGCGCCCATTCCGGTGGCCCGTCCGGGACGTAGTCGGGATCGTGTTCGCTCCACGAATTCTCCCGTTGGAACAGCCCGACCACCGTCCGACACCCCGGCCGGCGAGTCGGCCAGGGTGATTGGCCATCGGTCAGCACGACGAGCACATCGGGGCGTGGCCGGGCTCGCAGCGCCTTGGCGAAACCCGTCCGCAGATCCGTGCCCCCACCGCCC
>DATDBL010000176.1:0-3956 GCA_036524855.1 Aldersonia sp.
TGTGTCGGCACCCTGGGCATGCAGTCCGGGTGCATCGCCCGCGCGGCGGTGCTGGCGGCGGGCTGGCCGGAGCACGTGCCGGGCGTGACGATCGACCGGCAGTGCGGTTCCTCGCAGCAGGCGGTGCATCAGGCCGCGGCGGGCGTGGTCGCCGGGCAGTACGACATCGCGGTTGCCGGTGGGATCGACATGATGAGTGTCATCCGGCCCACCGACGCCTACCATGCGGGGGTCGGCAAGCCGTTCGGGCCGCTGGTCTGGCAGCGCTACGGGGTCGAGTCGTTCCACCAGGGTGTCGGCGCGCAGCTGATCGCCGACGAGTACGGCATCGGCCGCGCCGAGATGGATCGGCACGGCCTGGATTCGCACGCGCGGGCCGCGCGGGCGATCGACGCCGGTCTGTTCGAGGCCGAGATCACGCCGGTGACGGTGACCGACGGTGACGGCACCCAACGGGTCTTCGACACCGACGAGGGCGTGCGTCGCGGCAGCACGCTCGAGAAGCTGGCCGCTCTCCCGCCCGCGTTCGCGGGCACCGACATCACCGCGGGCAACGCCTCGCAGGTCTCCGACGGCTCGGCCGCGCTGCTCGTCACCACCAGCGAGATCGCCGCCGCCAACGGGTGGACGCCGATCGCGCGGATCCACACCGCAGTCGTCGCCGGCGCCGATCCGGTCACGATGTTGAAGGGCCCGATCCCGGCCACCGCCAAGGCGTTGAAGAAGTCGGGCCTGTCCATCGGGGACATCGGGACCTTCGAGATCAACGAGGCGTTCGCCCCGGTGACGTTGGCGTGGCTGCGCGAGACCGGCGCGGACTACGAGCGGATGAACCCGAACGGCGGCGCGATGGCGATCGGTCATCCGATCGGCGGCTCCGGGGCGCGGCTGATGACGACGATGGTGCACCGGATGCGCCGCGACGGCATCCGCTACGGGCTGCAGTCGATGTGCGAGGGCGGCGGCATGGCCAACGCCACCATCCTCGAACTGCTCTGAACACACATACAACTCACCGTCGCACTGTGCGACGACACCACCGACAAGGAGACACCATGAGCCGCAGAGTTCTCGTGGCCGGCGTGGGCATGGTCCCGTTCGCCAAGCCGGGAAAAAGCGAACACTACTTCGAGATGGGCGCCAAGGCCATCCGCGCCGCGCTCGAGGACGCCGGTCTCGACTACACCGCCGTGCAGCAGGCCTACGCCGGCTACGTCTACGGCGATTCCACCAGCGGGCAGCGCACCATCTACACCGTCGGCATGACCGGCATCCCGATCGTCAACGTGAACAACAACTGCGCCTCGGGGTCCTCGGCGCTGTGGCTGGCCCGTCAGGCCGTCGAATCCGGCGCCGCCAACTGCGTGCTCGCGGTCGGGTTCGAACAGATGC
Source organism: Aldersonia sp. (assembly GCA_036524855.1). Classification (GTDB taxonomy): domain Bacteria; phylum Actinomycetota; class Actinomycetes; order Mycobacteriales; family Mycobacteriaceae; genus Aldersonia. Next base: position 1,393 of record DATDBL010000176.1, read on the forward strand.
GCCCCGGTCCGCTGGTCGCGGCGTGGACGGATCGCCCGATCCCGATGAGCCGCCACCTCGAGGTGCTCGACCGCACCTACGGCCACGAACCCGGCAAGGGCTCCAACGCCATGCAGTTCTTCGGCGCCGCCGGCCAGGAATACATCAAGCGCTACGGCATGGCGCCGGAGACCTTCGCCCAGATCTCGGTCAAATCCCGCAAGCACGCCGCGAACAACCCGTACTCGGTGTTCCGCGACCAGGTCACCGTGGAGCAGGTGCTCGACTCCCCGGCCCTGTTCGGCCCGCTGACCCGGCTGCAGGCCTGCCCGCCGACCTGCGGCGCGGCCGCGGCGATCGTGTGCAGCGACGAGTTCGCCCGCGCGCACGCCATCGCACCCGAGGTCGCGATCGCGGCGCAGACGTTGACCACCGACTTCGCGAACCTGTTCACCGACGACGACATCTTCGCCGTGGTCGGCGCGGACATCACCCGCGCGGCCGCCGCCCAGGTGTACGAGCAGGCCGGTGTCGACCCGCTCGACATCAAGGTCGTGGAACTGCACGACTGCTTCACCGTCAACGAGGTGCTCTGCTACGAGACCCTCGGCCTGGTCGAGGAGGGCGGGGCGGAGAAGTTCATCCTCGCCGGGGACAACACCTACGGCGGTCGCGTGGTGGTCAACCCCAGTGGTGGGCTGCTGTCCAAGGGCCACCCCCTCGGCGCCACCGGGCTGGCCCAGTGCGCGGAGTTGACCTGGCAGATCCGCGGCACCGCCGACAAACGCCAGGTCGACGACGTCACCGTCGCGTTGCAGCACAACCTGGGCCTCGGCGGCGCCGGCGTCATCACTCTCTACGAAAAAGTCTCCTGAACCTCCACCTCGAAAGGACAAGACAAATGGGAATCTTGGATGGACGCGTTGCGATCGTCACCGGTGCCGGTGGCGGTCTCGGACGCGAGCACGCACTGGTGATGGCCGCCGAGGGCGCCGCCGTCGTGGTCAACGATCTGCGCGGTGCGCAGGCAGTGGCCGACGAGATCACCGCCAACGGTGGCAGCGCGGTCGCGGTCGAGGGCTCGGTCGCCGATATGGCGGTGGGCCAGGCCTGCACCGACGCAGCGATCGCCAGCTTCGGCGACCTGCATGCGGTGGTGAACAACGCCGGGATAATCCGGGACGCGATGCTGTGGAGCATGAGCGAGGAGCAGTTCGACTCGGTTATCGCGGTGCACCTGAAGGGTGCCTTCTCGGTCACCCAGCCGGCCGCCCGCTACTGGCGTGAGCAATCCAAGGCCGGGGTGACGAAGGCGCGCACGATCGTCAACACCTCGTCCGGGTCCGGGCTGCACGGCAACTACGGTCAGTGGAACTACTCGGCCGCCAAGGCCGGCCTCGCCATCCAGGTGGTGAACGCCTCGCGCGAGCTCGAGCGCTTCGGCGTGAAGGCCAACGCGATCGCCCCGGCGGCGCGCACCGAGCCGGTGAAGGCCACCCCGGGTATCAAGGACATCGTCGGCGAGCCGGTCGACGAAGCGGTGTTCGACCGGTACAACCCGGCGAACTGCGCCCCGCTGGTCGCCTACCTGTCCAGCGCCGACTGCGCCTTCACCGGCCAGGTGTTCGGCGTGTACGGCGGCTACGTAGGCCTCTACGGCGGCTACTCGATCGCACACGAGGTGCGCGAGAACCGGCAGTGGGACGCCACCGAGATCGCGAAGATCCTCGGCGACGAGGGGTTCCCCAAGTCCGTCGAAATCAAGCGCGCGGGAATCCCGCCCGTCGAAGGAGAAACCAAATGAGCTACGAATTCCCGATCGACTACAGCAAGGTGCGCGAGTTCGCCCGTGCCGTGCAGTCCGACAATCCCGCCCACCAGGCCAAGGATGCGGTGATCCCGCCGACGATGCTCACCAGCGGCCGGATGATCTGGGAGCCGGCCGAGCAGTCCGGATTCCGCAAGCTCGGCTTCGACCGGCGGCGCATCCTGCACGGCGAGGAGGAGTACGTCTTCCACGGTCCGCTGCCGCGCGCCGGCCAGACCCTCACCGCCCAGACCCGAATCGGCGAGACGTTCACCAAGCCCGGCAAGCGGGGCGGCGAGATGACCTTCGCGAAGATGATCACCGAATTCCGCGACGAGAACGGGCGCGTGGTCGCCGAACAGAACAGCACCATCATCCAGACCGCGACCTCGGGCAGCGGAGAAGGGAACACGAAATGAGCAACGCCGCCGCGGTGACGACAGATCCGGCCGTCGGGCAGGAGGCCGAGCCGCTCACCTATCCGCCGCTGACCCGCACCGACTTCGTCAAGTACCAGGGCGCCTCGGGTGACTTCCACCCGCTGCACCACGACGAGACCTACGCGATCGAGACCGGGTTCCCCAGCGTGTTCTCCGTCGGCATGCTGCAGGCCGGCATGCTCGCCACCTACGTCACCAACTGGCTCGGTGTCGAGAACCTCCGGCGGTTCAAGATCCGGTTCGCCGAGAAAGTCTGGCCCGGAGACGAACTGACCTGCACCGCCAAGGTCGTCGACGTGTTCGACGCCGAAGACGGCCGGCGCGTACGCATCGAAATG
>DATDBL010000177.1:0-7347 GCA_036524855.1 Aldersonia sp.
GAAGGACGGGGAGGCGCACGTCATCCGCAACGCCGGCGGCGTCGTCACCGCCGACGAGATCCGCTCGCTCGCCATCAGTCAGCGCCTGCTCGGCACCACCGAGATCATCCTCATCCATCACACCGACTGCGGCATGCTCACGTTTACCGACGACGAGTTCAAGCGCGGCATCCAGGACGAGATCGGCCAGAAACCCGAATGGGCCGCCGAGGCGTTCCCCGACGTCGAGGAGGACGTGCGCCAGTCGCTCACCCGCGTCGCCAACAGTCCGTTCGTCACGAAGACCACGTCGCTGCGCGGGTTCGTCTTCGACGTCGACACGGGACTGCTCAAGGAGGTCACCGCCTGACGCCGCGGCGATGGGGTGGGCGCTGGCGAATCCTGCACCGGGAAGGGACGACACGTCGTGGAACTCGCCGGCGCCGACGGCTTGTTCATCGCGAAGGAGATCGGCGGCGACGAGGTCGACCTGCCCGCCCTGTTCGAGATGCACGCGCGTGCCGTGTACGCCAGTGCCGTCGGGATGCTCGAGAATCGGCACCGGTCGGGGTCGCCGCGGGGCTAGGGTTCGAACCGAGCGAAAGGACCGACATGGCCGACTTGGACGAGCAGTTCACCCAGGCGCAGGCGGACGTGCAGACGCTGAGCAAGCGCCCCGACAACGACACCCTGCTGCAGCTCTACGCGCTCTACAAGCAGGGCAGCCAGGGCGACGTGTCCGGAAAGCGGCCCGGCTTCACGGATTTCGCCGGCAGGGCCAAGTTCGACGCGTGGTCCAAGCAGAAGGGGACCTCGTCGGAGGCCGCCAAGCAGTCCTACGTCGAGTTGGTGAACAAGCTGCTCGGGCGCTGAGTCACGGTGCCACGGTGGCGCCGCTTGAGGCGATGACGTCGCGGTACCAGTCGAACGAGCGCTTGCGGTGGCGCGCGAGCGTGCCGGACCCGTCGTCGTTGCGGTCGACGTAGACGAACCCGTACCGCTTGCTCATCTGCGCCGTAGACGCGCTGACCAGGTCGATGCATCCCCACGACGTGTAGCCGAGGACCTGCACCCCGTCGGCCACGGCCTCGGCCACCTGGAGCAGGTGGTCGTTGTGGAAGGCGATGCGATAGTCGTCGAGCACGGTGGGAACGCCGTCGACCTCGACGAGTTCGTCGACCGCCCCGATGCCGTTCTCCACGATGAACAGGGGTTTCTGCCAGCGGTCCCAGTAGTCGTCGAGCACGATCCGCAGCCCCTGCGGGTCGATCTGCCACCCCCACTCCGACTCCGGCAGGGTCGGATTCGGCACGCCGCCGAACAGGTCGCGGCTCTCCGCCGGTCCGGACGCCGTCTCGCAGACGCTGACGTAGTAGCTGAACGACACGAAATCCACCGTGTGCCGAAGGTCCTCGCGGTCGGAGTCGGTGATGTCGAGGTCGACCCCCGCCTCCGCGACGTGGCGGAGATGGTAGCCGGGATACTCACCGCGGCAATGGATATCGCCGAACACGTAGTTGTGGTGGGCGGTGTGCATGGTCGCGACGACGTCGTCCGGGTTCGGGGTCAGGGGGTAGACCGGCACCGCAAGGATCATGCAGCCGACCTTCGCCGCCGGCATCAGCTCGTGCGCCAACCGCGTGGCCCGCGCCGACGCGACCAACTCGTGGTGGATCGCCTGGTGCAGGTGGGTGGGGGTGAGTTCGTCCTTCGGGGTGGCGATGCCGCCGGAGAGGAACGGTTCGTGCAGCACCGAGTTGATCTCGTTGAACGTCAACCAGTACTGCACCCTGTTGCCGTAGCGCTCGAACAGCACGCGGCAGTAACGCTCGTACAGCCCGATCAGCGCGCGGTTGGTCCAGCCGTTGTAGTGCCGCGCGAGGTGCAACGGGGTTTCGTAGTGGCTGATCGTGACGAGTGGTTCGATGCCGTGGTTCTCGAGTTCGTCGAGCACCCGATCGTAGAAGGCGAGGCCCTCCTCGTTCGGTTCGGTCTCGTCGCCGCGGGGGAAGATCCGACTCCAGGCGATCGAGAACCGGAACACCGTGAACCCGATCTCGGCGAACAGGGCGATGTCCTCAGCGAAGCGGTGGTAGAAGTCGATCGCCTCGAGTTTGAGGTTCTCCGGCGTGGGGCCGTCGGTGGGTGGGCTGAGGATCCCTCTGGGCATCACGTCCTGGATCGACAGCCCCTTGCCACCCACGTCGTAGGCACCCTCGATCTGGTTGGCGGCCGTCGCGCCGCCCCACAGGAAGCCGTCGGGAAACCTCGCCACGTCGTCCTCCAGGGTCGTCGAAGGGCCTGCACTGCAACCCTAGACTCGTCGCTCAGTGCCAGTCGCTGATCTGCACGTCGTCCGGGGAAGGGTGTCCTTGTCCGGATTCAACGAGGTCCTTGAGGCTGAGCAGGAACGTCGCCCACTTCGTGCTGCAATGGTGCATGAATTCGACGGGTTCGCGCCAGCCCTCGTGCGCGAAGTTGACGATGGTGTACTCGCCGCGCTGGTCCAGGGCCCAGTCGATCTCGGTGCCGATCCATTCCTCGGGCCCGTCGGTGACCCGCCACCGCACATGCCCGGAGGGGTCGAGTTCGACGACGTCCGGGTCGAAACCGCCCCGTTCGCCGAAGCGCAACGCCAGCGGTGCGCCGACCTCGCCCGTGCCCTTCGTGTCGGCGGTCCACCAGCTGGCGAGGCCCTCGGGCGTTGCCACGGCGTTGTAGACGTCGTCGAGTGGGGCGACGACGCCGACGCGGTGCAGGATGTCAACCATTGTGTTCTCCTTTGTTGTTGCGGTTGTGTTCGATCGCTTCTGCGATGCGTTTGATGCGGCGCAGGCGGGCGTCCCATGCGTTGCCGACCGCGGCCAACTGGGCGGCGGCGCGCGCGAGTTGGGCCTCGTCGACGTGGTAGTGCCGTTCCCGGCCGATCGGCGTCGCATGAACGAGGCCGACCCGGTCGAGGACTGCAAGGTGTTTGGAGACCGCCTGCCGGGTGACGGGCAGGCGGTCGCTGAGTGCGGTTGGCGTGCCCGGTCCCTCGGCGAGAAGCAGGTCGATCATCGTGCGCCGGATGGGGTCGCCGATCGCCGACCAGAGGTCGTCCTCGACTGTTGTTGTCGCGTCTGTGGTCATGGCGTCGCGACCAGTCGTTCGATGTAGGTGCCGAGGCGGGGGATGTAGAAGTTCCATCCCTCCACGTGCTCCTGGTACTGCGCTTCGAGGACGGCGACCTCCCAGCCCATCTCTCGGAATCCGGTCTCGACCATGCGGATTCGGGTACCCGCGCCGGTGGGGATCAGGTCGAAGGTGACCAGCAGCGACGGCCCGCTCGGGTCGGGATCCTCGGCGTAGCACCACCGGAACGCGAAGCGCCTCGGCGGGTCGACGTCGACGACCGACAGGACGACGGTCATCGTCTCGCCCGTCTCGGCGTTGCGCCAGAACAGTTCGCCGGTCGAACCGGCGGCCGGCTCGAATCGCGCGTCGTCGGGCCACCATTCGCGCATGTGCTCGGGCTTGCTGATCACCTCGTAGACGACCTCGGGGGAGGCGTCCACGTAGATCTCGCGCTCGATCGATCCGTACTCCATGTCCGCCGCCTTTCGCAACCTTTGGTTGCATAAATGTACAACAGGTTCTGCGACTTGCGCAACCTTCGGTTGCGTGTTCGTCGCGCGGGCGGCGGTGCAGCCGGTGCGGTGCGACAATGGAGGCGTCCCGACGGGCCCGCTGCACGAGGATCACCGTGACGGGTGGGCTCCGGCGAGGTCGTCGCGCTCGATCACACCGGTCGCGCCCGCCTCGTATCGTGTCCTACGCGCGTTCGCGGGGCGTGCCCGGCCGAGGAAGGTGGGCGTTGTACCAGGCGGCGTACCGTGCCGCGAGCGGTGCGGCCGTCACTCCGTGCGCAGCGATCGAAAGCGCGACGGTCACCACGGCCGTCGTCAGCAACAGGTTCTGGGACGGCAATGCGTGGGGCTCCTCGAGAATGAGGATCGCGAAGACAATCGTCGCCAGCCCGCGTGGACCGAACCAGCCGAGGAACGCGACGGTGGCCAGGCGCGGTCGTCCCCCGAGCAGCGACAGCGCGACCGGCACCATCCGCACGACCGTCAGGCTGAGTACCGCGTAGACGACTATCCGCCACGACAGCTCGGCAAGTGCGGGAACGAGCAGTGCGGCGCCGAAGACGATGAACGTCGCCGCGCTCAGCAGATCGCCGAGCCCGTCGAGGAATTCCGACGGCTGATCGGCCGAATGTTGCCGCACGATCGCGCCGAACACGAGGCCGCCGACGAACGCGGCAATGAAACCCGACCCCTCGACCCGGACGGCGAGCGTGTACGCGAGTGCGGCGGCGGTGGCGGGGATCACCTGCCGCCACATCGGTTCGATCGCACCGCGACCGCCGGCCACGATCAGTATCGCGGCGGCGATCGCGCCCGCGCCGATTCCGACCAGCGCTCCGTAACCGATCTGCTCGAGCACCAGTCGCAGCGCCGCGCCGTTCCCGATGGCACCGGCCTCGGCGTGCGCGATCGCGAGCACGATCAGGAACAGCGGGACGCAGATGCCGTCGTTGAGCCCGCTCTCGACGTTGAGTCCCTGTCGCACCTGCGACGGTAGATCTGCTCGCGTGACCACCGCTTGACCCAGGGCGGCGTCGGTCGGCGCGAGAATCACGGCGAGCAACAACATCTCCGGCCACGCGAGATCACCGAGCACGAGCGCGGCCGCGCCGAATCCGGCGAGGATGGTCAGCGGCAGGCCGACTCCGAGAAGCCGCGCGGGAATCGAGATCTCGGAGCGGAGCGCGGTTATATTCACGCGTGCGGCGTCGGCGAAGAGCACGAGACCCAGCGTCGCCTCGGCGAGCAGTTTGACCGTGTGACCCACCGCGTGGAGATCGATCGCGTCCGTGGCCGAGAGGCCCAGGATCAACCCCCCGGCCGTGAAGATGATCGGCGCGGTGAGCGGGGTGCCCGCGAGGCGACCGGAAACCGCGGCGTAGGCGAGGATGATCGCCGCGATCGCGGGCAACGCCCACGTCATCGCGGACGCACCCGGCGATGGGGCTGCGGCACGGTCCGCCAGGGCGCGCACCGCGAACTCGCTGCTTTCGCATGGAGCACAGCGCAGGATAGCATTCTCGGCTCGCCGGCGGCCCTCGCCGCGATCAGGTCCCGCAGCCACCACTCCCACACACTAATTGTCAATGTATTAACTATTGACTAGCACAATCATTGTGTTCTAGTCTGTTCGTGAATCGGACAGGAAGAGGGCGCATGGCTGGTCGCAGCATCGAGAACGAACTCGGCTTCGTGCTCACCCTGGCGCACGCCCGTGTCTTCCGGTCCGTCAACGAGGCGCTGACTTCACTGGACCTGCACGTCCGTACGTACACCGTGCTGTCGATTGCGTGCGACGGTGACGGCGTCACGCAACGATCGATCGCCACCGGCATGGGCCTGGACCCGAGTCGGGTCGTCGGCCTGGTCGACGATCTCGAGCAGCGTGGCCTGGTGGTGCGCACCGCCGACCCCGACGACCGTCGCAACCGACTGATCACCCCGACGGCCGCCGGACGCGCGGCCTGCGAGAAGGCCTGCCGGGCAAGCGAGTCCGCGACCGCTCAGGTGTTCGCCTCCGTCGACCCGGCGACCACCGAATCGGTCCGAAAGTCACTGGTGCAGATGGTGTCAGGCGCTCCGCGCGCGACGTCGAACGACGCATCCATCGGACCAGCGGAGTCGCGCCCGCGCATCACCGCAGCTCAGGACCCGTGACGGGCGGGTCAGCGCTCGCCCGGGGCGGGCGCGCGGACCGATCGACTGCGCGCCCCAGATTCCCGGGATACGCTCGGGCGACTCGATCACGGGGCCGAGATCGATCCGGTCCGCACAGCTCGAGCACCGCCGAGGATGAGGGGTCACGATGGGCCGGATGGGCGAACGTCGCGAGGTACTGCCGATTCCCGATCGGCAGCATCTCGGGCTGATCACCTACGACGCAAAGGATCCGGACACGGCGTTTCCGCCAATCGAGCCGCTTCTGCCGCCCGCGGGAGCGCCTAACGTTCTCGTGGTTCTGCTCGACGATGTGGGGTTCGGGGCCAGCAGCGCATTCGGCGGACCAGTGAGCACGCCGACGGCGGAGCGTTTGCAGAGCGGTGGGTTGACCTACAACCGGTTCCACACCACGGCGCTGTGTGCTCCGACGCGGGCGGCGCTGCTCAGCGGACGCAACCATCACTCGGTCGGGATGGGCATGATCACCGAGACCGCGACCTCGGCCCCGGGTTCATCCGGGCTCCGGCCGAACAGCAAGGCCGCCCTGCCGATGACGTTGAAACTCAACGGGTATTCGACGGCCCAGTTCGGAAAGTGCCACGAGGTGCCGCCGTGGCAGACCTCGCCGATCGGTCCGTTCGATGCCTGGCCCACCGGAGGCGGCGGGTTCGAGTACTTCTACGGATTCATCGGCGGCGAGAACAACCAGTACTACCCCGCGTTGTACGAGGGCACCTCGCCGGTGGAGCCCGAGACGACGCCAGAGGAGGGCTACCACCTCACGGAGGACCTCGCCGACCGCGCCATCGATTGGATGCGAACCCAGAAGTCGCTCGCACCCGACAAGCCGTTCTTCGTCTACTTCGCGCCCGGCGCCACCCACGCGCCGCACCATGTACCGCAGGAGTGGGCCGACAGATATGCCGGCCAGTTCGCCGATGGTTGGGACGCGCAGCGCGAGTCGATTCTGGAGCGGCAGAAGCAGCGCGGCATCGTGCCCGCCGACGCGGACCTGACTGCGCGGCCGGGAGCGATCCCGGCGTGGGACGAAATGGACGAGGCGCTCAAGCCGGTGCTGGAACGCCAGATGGAGGTGTATGCGGGGTTCCTCGAACACACCGACTTCCACGTGGGTCGCGTCATCGACGCGGTCGAGGAGATCGGCGCACTGGACAACACGCTCGTGTACTACATCGTCGGTGACAACGGGGCCTCCGCCGAGGGAACGGTCAACGGCGCGTTCAACGAAATGGCGAACTTCAACGGTCTCGCCGCAATCGAAACGCCGGAGTTCATGTCCGCCATGAAGGACAAGCTCGGGACATCGGATGCATACAACCACTACTCGGTCGGCTGGGCATGGGCGATGTGCGCGCCGTTCCAGTGGACCAAGCAGGTCGCGTCGCACTGGGGTGGCACCCGCAACGGGACCATCGTGCACTGGCCGAACGGCATCGACGAGCCCGGCGGGCTCCGGACGCAGTTCACCCACGTGATCGACGTCGCACCGACCATCCTGGAGGCGGCCGGCTTGCCCGAGCCGACGATGGTCAACGGTGTGCAGCAGTCGCCCATGGAG
>DATDBL010000178.1:0-17411 GCA_036524855.1 Aldersonia sp.
CACCGCCGCGGACACGAAGTTCTGCACCGCAAGCCCCACCGCCTGGGTGAAGTTGCTCATCGTGGTCTCGGGCACGTAGGACTGCCAGTTGGTGTTCGTGACGAACGACACCGCGGTGTTGAACGCGACCGCCGGGCTCACCCCGCCCAGATCACCGTGCAGCGGCAGCACGCCCTGGATCCGTTGCAGGAGATACAGCAACAGCACCCCCGCGAAGGAGAACCCGAGCACGCTGCCGGCGTATCCGTACCAGGTCTGCTCCGCCGGGGGTCGACCCGGCACACCCGATAGAGCACCGCTTCGACCCGCAGGTCGCGAGACGATGTGTAAACCTTGGCGATGTAGTCGCCGACCGGGACGTAGAGAACGGCCAGAATCCCTACCACCAGGGCGATCTGCAGTCCAGCGGCCAGTGCGGGATTCATCGGCTAGAACCTCTCCGGATCCAGTAGAGCGACGAAAAGGTAGATCACCAGCGCGGCCGAAACCACCAGCAACACCACGTTGACGACGCCGGCCGCGGTCATCGCGCCTGCTTCGATTGCAGCGCCCGAAGCACGAGCGCACACGCGGCGAATCCCGCGATGATCAGCAGCACCTAGGCCAGGTCAGCCATGGTCTTCCTCTCGACTCGTCGCTAGGTGCAGCATCGGCGCCTTCGGGCCGGATTCGCGCAGCCTTGACGAACCTCTGACACCGCCGGGCCGGTCCTTGACGACTTCTTGACGCCGCGCCGGACTCGGACGCAGGGCGGTCGCAGAGGATGATGAACGGGTGAGACTTAACGATCTCGCGCCCGGTCGCGTTCGTCGGGTTGCGCAATGACCCGTGTCCTTGTCGTTGACGACGAACCACAGTTGTTGCGCGCGTTGCGGATCAACCTGCAGGTTCGTGGGTACGAGGTGACGACCGCGTCGACGGGTGCCGGGGCACTTCGGGCGGCCGCGGAGGTGAAGCCGGACGTGGTCGTGCTCGACCTGGGCCTTCCCGACCTCGACGGCACCGAGGTGCTCGCCGGGCTGCGCGGCTGGAGCAGCGCACCGGTGATCGTGCTGTCGGCGCGCACCGAGTCCGCCGACAAGGTGTCCGCGCTCGACGGCGGAGCGGACGACTACGTCACCAAGCCGTTCGGCATGGACGAGTTTCTGGCCCGGCTGCGGGCCGCGGTGCGACGCGGAGCGGCCGCTGCCGAGACCGACGACCCCGTCGTCGAGGCCGACGCCTTCACCGTCGATCTCGCTGCCAAGCGAGTGCACAAGTGCGGCAATGAGGTTCACCTCACTCCCACCGAATGGGGGATGCTCGAGATGCTGGTGCGCAACCGCGACAAGCTGGTCGGGCGGGCGGAACTGTTGCGGGAGGTGTGGGGCCCGGCGTACGAGTCGGAGACGCACTACCTGCGCGTGTATCTCGCACAGCTGCGGCGCAAGCTCGAGGACGACCCGGCACATCCGCGGCACCTGCTCACCGCTGCCGGGATGGGCTACCGCTTCGTCGCCCACCCCGACCCGTGAGCCATAGCGCGACCCGGGGCGCGTCCCCCACAGCGGGGACGCCGAGAGGGTAATGGTTGTCGGCTCGAGGCGCTGAAACCAACAATGGTTACCCGCTCGGCGCGTGCCGAACCACTCACGACCCCGTTGGGCTTCGGATGGCAGGATCGGGGCCATGACTGACCAGACCGGCAATCCGGCGACCGAGCTGTGGGTGGAGCGAACCGGGACGCGCCGCTACACCGGGCGAAGCACCCGCGGTGCGGAGGTTTTCGTCGGATCCGAGGACGTGCAGGGGGTGTTCACGCCCGGTGAGCTGATGAAGATCGCGCTCGCCGCGTGCAGCGGTCTGTCGGCCGATTTCCCGCTCTCGCACCGGCTCGGCGACAACTTCGACGCCACCGTGCGGGTCACCGGTGCGGCGGACCGGGAGACCGAAACCTACCCCGCGCTTGTGGAGGAGTTCGAAATCGACCTCTCCGAACTCGACGAGGATGCCCGCGAGCGGCTGCTGACCGCGACGCGTCGCGCCATCGACCGGGTTTGCACGGTCGGTCGGACCCTCAAACAGGGCACAACGGTCAACCTCAAGTTCGTCGTCGATTCGTGAGCGCACAGACGCCCGAGGTGAGCTGATGTCCGACATCCCCGAGGCGCGGTTGTCCGCGTTCGTCCACGGCATGGTGCAGGGCGTCGGGTTCCGCTGGGGAACGCGCTCGCGCGCGCTCGAACTCGGTCTGGTCGGGTTCGCCCGCAACCTGTACGACGGCCGGGTCGAGGTCGTCGCCGAGGGCCCGCGCGAGAAGTGCGAGCAGATGCTCGCGTGGCTTCGCTCGGGTAAGACGCCCGGCAGAGTCGACACCGTCGTCGAGGAATGGGCCGAGCCGACCGGCCGCTTCACGCGCTTCGGGGAGCGCTGAGCGCGCCGCCCCGGTTTGGGCCTCCTCGCCCGGTACTGTCGGGCGGCGATGCACCTCAAAAGCCTCACGCTGAAGGGATTCAAGTCCTTCGCGTCCGCCACCACGCTGCGCTTCGAGCCCGGCATCACCTGCGTCGTCGGCCCGAACGGCTCGGGCAAGTCGAACGTCGTCGACGCGCTGACGTGGGTGATGGGCGAGCAGGGCGCCAAGGCGCTGCGTGGCGGCAAGATGGAGGACGTCATCTTCGCGGGCACCGCCGGGCGCGCGCCGCTGGGCCGCGCCGAGGTGACGCTGACCATCGACAACTCCGACGGCGCGCTGCCGATCGAGTACTCCGAGGTGTCCATCACGCGCCGGATGTTCCGCGACGGCGCCGGCGAGTACGAGATCAACGGCACCTCGTGCCGGTTGATGGACGTGCAGGAATTGCTCAGCGACTCCGGCATCGGCCGCGAGATGCACGTCATCGTGGGACAGGGTCAGCTCTCGGCGATCCTGGAGTCGCGACCCGAGGACCGGCGCGCGTTCGTCGAGGAGGCTGCGGGCGTCCTCAAGCACCGCAAGCGCAAGGAGAAGGCGGTCCGCAAGCTCGACGCGATGCAGGCCAACCTCGCGCGGCTCACCGATCTCACCGCCGAACTGCGCCGCCAACTCAAGCCGCTGGGCCGCCAGGCCGAGGTGGCGCGCCGCGCCCAGACGGTGCAGGCCGACCTGCGTGATGCCCGGCTCCGGCTGGCCGCCGAAGACCTCGTCACCCGCCGCACCGCGTTCGAGGGCACCGAGTCGCGGGAGCGGATCGCCCGCGAGCAGCAGGAGGTCGTCGCGGCGGCGCTCGCGCAGGCGCAGGAACTGCTCGTCGAGTACGAGCAGGCGTTGGCGCGGCTCGCCCCCGGGGCCGACACGGCGGGGCAGAGGTGGTTCGCGTTGTCCGCGCTGGCGGAGCGGGTGAACGCGACGGTGCGGATCGCGACCGAGCGGGCGCGCCACCTCGACGAGCCGCCACCGACCGACAGCGGTCGCGACCCCGACCAACTCGAGGCCGACGCCGACCGGATCGAGGCGCAGGAGGCGGAACTGCTCGCGGCGGTCGAGTCCGCCGCGGCGATTCTGGAATCCGCGCGCGACGAGTTGGCCGAGCGGGAGCAGGCCGCTACGCACGCCGAACAGGCACACCTGGCGGCGGTGCAGGCGGTCGCTGACCGGCGCGAGGGCCTCGCCCGGCTCACCGGGCAGATCGACACGCTCCGCACCCGGGCGCAGTCGGCGGAGGCGGAGGTCGCGCGGCTGACGGCCGCGATCTCGGAGGCCCGGCAGCGCGGTGCGTCGGCGCAGGTCGAATTCGACCGTGTGCAGAACGAACTCGGCGAACTCGACGCCAACGAGACCGGCCTCGACGCGCGGCATGAGCACGCCGCGTCCGCGCTGGTGCAGGCCGAGCAGCGGGTCGAGGAACTGCGCGAACAGGAACGTGCCGCCGCCGGGCAGGTCGCGTCGCTCACCGCGCGCATCGAGGCGCTGTCGCTGAACCTGCGGGGGGGCGACGCGAGCGGGTGGCTCGTCGAGCGTCGCGCCGGGGCGCGGCTGGCCGAGCTGGTGACGGTGGAGCCGGGATTCGAGTCCGCGGTCGCCGCCGCGATGGGGCCCGCGGCCGACGCGGTCGCCGTAGACAGCCGCCACGCCGCGCAGGACGCCGTTGCCGCTCTTGTGGACGCCGACGCAGGCCGGGCCGCGGTGGTGTTCCCGGGGGCCTCGGTGTCGGGTGCGTCTCGAGGTGCGTTGCCCGGGTCTGCGCGGTGGCTCGTCGACGTGTTGGACTGCGCTGCCGACTGGCGTCCCGCGGTCGTTGCCCTGCTGGACGGGATTGCCGTCGTCGACGACCTCGTTACCGGCCTGGATCTGTTGGCGTCCGCGGAGGTGACCCGCGCGGTCAGCCGCTCGGGCGACCTGATCGGCACCGGGTGGATCGTCGGCGGGTCGGACCGGGCGCCGAGTCGGATCGAACTGCAGGCGGCGGTGGACAGCGCAGCCGCGGCGCTCGATTCGGCGCAGCGGCGTGCGCAGGAGCTGGCGGCGGCGTTGTCGGGGGCTCTGGACGAGCAGCGCGACCGGCGCGAGGCGGCCGACGAGGCGTTGACGGCGCTGCACGATTCCGACCGCGCGCTGTCCGCGGTCTACGAGCAACTCGGCCGGCTCGGGCAGGTGACGCGCCAGGCGCAGACGCAGGCCGAGCGACTGTCGAGCCAGCGGGCCGGCGCCGAGGAAGGCCGCGAGCAGACTCTGACGAAGCTGGCCGACCTGTCGGAGCGGCTGCGATTGGTGGAGGCCGAGCACGAGACGTTCGAGGATCCCGATTCGGCACAGTCGGGGGCTAGCGGCCGCGACCGTGAGGAGGCCGCGGAGGCGCTGGCGCAGGTGCGGGCGGTCGAGGTGGAGGCCCGGCTGGCGTTGCGCACCGCGGAGGAACGCGCGGAATCGGTGCGGGGCAAGGCGGACTCGCTGCGTAGGACCGCGGCGGCGGAGCGCCAGGCCCGGGCGCGGGCGCAGCGGGGGTTGCAGGTGCGTCGTCAGGCGGCGGCGTTGGCCGCAGTGGTAGCCGAGTCGGGGCGGTCGGTCGCCGTCGAACTCGACGCGGTGGTCGCGCAGGCGGCGTCGCACCGGGACGAGTTGCTCGCTCGGCGCAGCGCGGTCGCGTCCGACCTCGACGGCTGCCGTCAGCGCGTCGGCGAACTGTCCGCGCAACTCGGGGCGTTGACCGACGCGGTGCACCGCGACGAAGTCGCGCGGGCGCAGGCGGCGCTGCGGATCGAGCAGCTCGAGGAGTCGATCACCGAGCAGTTCGGCATCGGTTTCGACGACCTCGCCGCCGAGTACGGCCCCGACGTGCCACTGCCGCCGTCGGCGCTGGAAATGGTCGAATACGAGCAGGCACGCGAGCGGGGCGAGCAGGTCACCGCGCCGCAGCCGGTGCCATACGATCGCGCAACCCAGGAGCGCCGCGCGAAGCAGGCGCAGCGCGATCTCACCACACTCGGCAAGGTGAACCCGCTCGCGCTCGAGGAGTTCGCCGCGCTCGAGGAGCGCTACAACTTCCTGTCCACCCAACTCGAGGACGTCAAGAACGCCCGCAAGGACCTGCTCGACGTGGTCGCGGAGGTGGACGCGCGGATTCTGCAGGCGTTCACCGAGGCATACGCCGACGTCGAGCGCGAGTTCGTCGAGGTGTTCCAGACGCTGTTCCCGGGCGGCGAGGGTCGGTTGCTGCTCACCGACCCGTCGGACATGCTCACCACCGGCATCGAGGTCGAGGCGCGCCCACCGGGCAAGAAGGTCAAGCGGCTGTCACTGCTCTCGGGCGGGGAGAAGTCGCTGACCGCGGTCGCCCTGCTGGTCGCGATCTTCCGGGCTCGGCCGTCGCCGTTCTATGTGATGGACGAGGTCGAGGCCGCGCTGGACGACACGAACCTGCGTCGGTTGATCGGGCTGTTCGAGCAGTTGCGGGAGCGCTCGCAGCTGATCGTGATCACGCACCAGAAGCCGACGATGGAGGTCGCCGACGCGCTGTACGGCGTCGCCATGCGTGGCGACGGCATCACGACGGTCATCTCGCAGCGGTTGCGGGGGGCGAACCTCGTCGCCGCGCCGGCTCCCGAGGATGCGCCCCCAGCTCGCGATGATCACGACCTTGTGGCCGCCGACAAGCCGGGTTAATAGGCCATACGGGCGTGATCAGCGACGTCGGGGCAGTGCCGCGCCTACAGCAGGCCGCCGATGTCGTCGGGGACGTCGACGGCGTGGCGGTGCAGGTCCTCCAGCGAGACGACCTCGAGAGCGCGTTCGTGGGTGGCGGCGAGTACTACCGGGGCGGCGACGCCGGCCTCGCACGCCTGCTGCCAGCGGGCCGCGACCACGCACCAGCGATCGCCCGGGGTCAGTCCCGGGAAGCTGTACTCGGGGCGTGGGGTGCTCAGGTCGTTGCCGACGCCGGCCTGGAAGGCGAGGAACTCGGCCGTGACAACGGAGCAGACGGTGTGGCTGCCGACGTCTTCGGGGCCGCTGGTGCAGCAGCCGTCGCGATAGAAGCCGGTGACCGGGTCGGTGCCGCATTCCTCGAGCGGTCCACCGAGTACGTTGCGCTGCGACACGCCGCAGATGCTACGCGGACAAGCGTGGTGAGAGTATGGCCAGCGTGACTGCCGAAGCCTGGATTCTGATCGCCGTCATCGCCATCGTGATTCTGGTCGCGCTCGTGGCCGGGTCGACGCTGTACCGGCGGCGGCGGGTCTCGCTCGCCCCTCCGGAGAAGCCCGCGGGCGCGATCGAGGACCGCTCCGGCGGCTACCAGGCCGGTGGCGGGTTCTCGTTCTCCCAGGGCGGCACCGCGACGGCCGAGCGGCCGACGGCCGAGCCCCCGACCCCTCCGACAGCGACCGCGCCCCCGACCGCGCCGCCGCCACCTGCCGGTGAGCGCACGGACACCGAGGGGCAACCGCGGATCGGCGACGACGCGTCCATCCCGCGCGACGCCCCGAGGCGCGGCATCACCGAGGTGCGACTGCCGGAGCCCCCGGTCGAAGACACACTGACCGCCGAGACCCCGACCGCGCCGCCACCCACCAAGCCCCCGACAACACCGCCCCCAACAACACCGCCCCCGACGAAGCCACCGACCGAAGAGCCCCCAGCCCCCACCCAGCCCGCACCGCCCGCCGAGCCGCAAGCCGAAACAGCGGCCGAGGCGCCACAGGTCGCCGAACCCCAAGCCCCCGAGGTCGAAATCCCCGCGACCGCCGAGGCCGCGGCCACCGCACCCCCGATCGAGGAGATCGCCCCGACGGCGGGACGCCTCGACCGGTTGCGTGGGCGGCTGTCGCGCTCGCAGAACGCCGTCGGCAAGAGCCTGCTCGGTCTGCTCGGCGGCGGCGACCTCGACGAGGACTCGTGGGAGGAGGTCGAGGACACGCTGCTCGTCGCGGACCTCGGCACCCCGGTCGCAACCGCGATCGTCGAGCAGTTGCGCGAGCAGATGGCCGCGCGAGGTGTGCGCACCGAAGCCGAGGCCCGTGCGCTGCTGCGCGAGGTGCTGATCGAGCACCTGCATCCCGAACTCGACCGTTCGGTGCGCGCGCTGCCGCACGACGCCCACCCGTCGATCCTGCTGGTCGTCGGCGTCAACGGCACCGGCAAGACCACGACCACCGGCAAGCTGGCCCGCGTGCTCGTCGCCGACGGCCGCCGGGTGCTGCTCGGCGCCGCCGACACCTTCCGCGCGGCGGCCGCCGACCAGCTGCAGACCTGGGGCGAACGGGTCGGGGCCGACACGGTGCGCGGCAAGGAGGGCGCCGATCCCGCTTCGGTCGCGTTCGACGCCGTCGCCGCCGGCATCGACTCCGGTGTCGACGCGGTGCTGATCGACACCGCGGGCCGGCTGCACACCAAGACCGGGCTGATGGACGAACTCGGCAAGGTCAAGCGGGTCGTCGAGAAGCGCGCCGCGGTGGACGAGGTGCTGCTGGTGCTCGACGCGACGGTCGGCCAGAACGGGCTGGTCCAGGCCCGGGTGTTCGCCGAGGTCGTGGACATCACCGGCGTCGTGCTGACCAAGCTGGACGGCACCGCGAAGGGCGGCATCGTCTTCCAGGTGCAGCACGAACTCGGCGTACCGGTGAAGCTCGTCGGGCTCGGGGAGGGCGCCGACGACCTCGCCCCGTTCGAACCCTCCGCGTTCGTCGACGCCCTGCTCGGCTGAGTGCCCGGTCGTGGTCGAACTACCACGGCGAGACGCCGGGAAAGGAGGGGACACAGTCCAGACGAACCACCGCATCGACAACCGACTTCCACATGTGACGTCGAAGGTAAGGAGTACTGCATCGTGCGTATCCGAACGAGAACCCGTGTGCTGGTGCGGCTGACCGCATTCCTCGCGGTCGCGGCGGCAGCAGCCATCGCACTGGCCGCACCGGCAACAGCCACACCGACCACAGCCGTCGACTGGCGCGACGCGGCCGTGCAACTGCGCGCCGCCGCCGCCGGCAACCCCGACGCCGAGGCGGCACTCGATCGCCTGCTCGCCTCGCCGCTGCAGGAGCAGCGCCACGACGTGCTGTTGCCCGCGCAGGTCTTCCAGATCCCGGCCTACTCGGACACCGGGCGGATGGACGGTGTCACCGGCCAGCTGTACGGGTCCGGCATCGCCCTCGGCATCGACGGCTTCCGCTTCGGCTTCTTCGGCGGTCCCGGCCGGTTCGCGCCGAATCAGGCGGGGGCGCGCCTCGACGTGATGTGGCTGAACCTGTCCACCGGGCAGTCCGGCTCCGCGATCTTGAACCAGACCACCGAAGCCCTGGTCGACACCACGATCCGCACCGGGGTGCTGAACCCGGGCAACGGGACCGTCGTCGCCGCGATCTACGGCTCGACCTGGCACCGCTGGCCGGTGCCTGAAAACGCGGAGCACCCCGATGGCTTCGCGTACGTGAAGAGCACAATCTGGTGGCCCTCGCTGGGCGCGGTGATCGTGAACTAGACCTCCGGTCGGTAGAAGGCCCCGGGTACAAACCCGGGGTCTTTTTCGTCGCCGTCGGTCGCACGTCCAGAAAACGCCGGGGACGAAACCCATTCGAAACACAGCCACCGAATCCGTTCACATCGGCGAAACACGAAGGCGTCATAGCTGAAACACAGACTGACCACAGTTCTGTGCTAGGTCTGCAGCCGCGGTCGGCTGGGCTGAGAATGAGGAGGCATACACGTGGATTCGTTCCCCGTTATCGGCGCGCCCGACCCGGGTGACACAGCTTGGATGCTGACCAGCGCCGCGCTCGTGCTGTTGATGACCCCCGGACTTGCGTTCTTCTACGGCGGCATGGTCCGCTCGAAGAATGTCCTGAACATGATCATGATGAGTGTCAGCGCGATGGGCGTGGTCACCATCCTGTGGTCGCTGTACGGCTTCTCCGTCGCCTTCGGCAACGACGTGGGCCACATCATCGGCGACCCGACGCAATACTTCGGGCTGAGCAACGTCTTCGGCGGTGCGTACCTCGCGAGCACCGACCCGGCTGCCGACGCGGCGATTCCGCTCTTCGGTACGATCCCGCTCTCCGTGTTCGTCGCATTCCAGCTCATGTTCGCCATCATCACCGTCGCGCTGATCTCCGGTGCGGTCGCCGACCGGCTCAAGTTCGGGTCGTGGCTGCTGTTCGCCGGACTGTGGGCGACGATCGTGTACTTCCCGGTCGCGCACTGGGTTTTCGCGTTCGACGGCTACACCGGTGAGTACGGCGGCTGGATCGCGAACAACTTGAAGGCAATCGACTTCGCCGGTGGCACCGCGGTGCACATCAACGCCGGTACCGCGGGCCTCGTGCTCGCGATCATCCTGGGCAAGCGCAACGGTTGGCCGAACACCCCGTTCCGTCCGCACAACCTGCCGTTCGTCATGCTCGGCGCCGGCTTGCTGTGGTTCGGCTGGTACGGGTTCAACGCGGGCTCGGCGGTCGGCGCGAACGGCATCGCCGGCGCCACGTTCCTCACGACGACGATCGCCACCGCGGCCGCCATGCTCGCCTGGCTCGTCACGGAGAAGATTCGCGACGGTCGCGCCACCTCGCTCGGCGCGGCGTCGGGAGTCGTTGCGGGCCTGGTTGCGATCACCCCGTCGTGCTCATCGGTCAACGCGCTCGGTGCGGTGATCATCGGTGTCGTCTCCGGCGGGCTCTGCGCGCTGGCGGTCGGCCTAAAGTTCCGCTTCGGCTACGACGACTCGCTCGACGTGGTCGGCGTGCACCTGGTCGGCGGCCTCGTGGGGACGCTGCTCGTCGGTCTTGTAGCAACCGAGGAAGCTCCGGCGGGGGTCAACGGGCTGTTCTACGGAGGCGGCTTCGACCAGCTCTGGCGGCAGGCCGTCGGGGCCGGTGCGGTACTGCTCTACTGCGCGATCGCGACAACGATCATCGCCTACATCGTGAAGTTCACGATCGGCCTGCGAGCGAGCGACGAGAACCAGTCGGTGGGGCTGGACGAATCCGATCATGCGGAGTCGGCATACGATTTCGTGGCACTGGGCACTGGTTCGGTACTCAACCGCGCGGCCGGCAAGGAGGCATGACAAATGAAGTTGATCACTGCCATCGTGAAACCGTTCACCCTCGAAGACGTCAAGTCGGGACTCGAGCAGGCGGGCGTGCTCGGCATGACCGTCAGCGAGGTCCAGGGCTATGGGCGCCAGAAGGGCCACACCGAGGTCTACCGCGGCGCCGAGTACTCGGTGGACTTCGTGCCGAAGGTGCGCGTCGAGGTCGTGGTGGACGATGCCTCCGTGGACAAGGTCGTCGACACCATCGTCGAGGCGGCGCGGACCGGCAAGATCGGTGACGGCAAGGTGTGGGTCACGCCGGTCGAGTCGGTGATCCGGGTTCGCACCGGCGAGCGCGGCGGCGACGCACTCTGATATCGACCCAGGCCGACGCCGATGCCTGCTGACCCGAACGGGCCACGCGAGGACGGTCCCGCTTCCTCGGACGCGACTGTTACGTCAGCGGGGGCGGGGCCGCCCGCATCACCGAACGGTCCGGTCGCGTCGAACCGCGCAGACGACCTGGTCCGCGCCGTCGACGCCCTGCTCGACGGGGGGACCGGCCCCGGGGCGCGACGACGCCTCGACGCGCCCGCGCTGCGACTGGCCCTCGTCGATCTCTACGAGTTCTGGCTCAACACCAAGGGCGCCGAACTCGGCATCACCGCCGACAGCGGACTGTCCGTGGTCGCGGTCGGGGGGCTCGGGCGGCATGAGATGCTGCCCTACTCGGATCTCGACCTGATCCTCCTGCACGACAACGTCGACCCCAAGCGGCTCGGGAAGGTCGCAGACGGGCTGTGGTATCCGCTGTGGGACGCACACTTGAAACTCGACCACAGCGTGCGCACCGTGCCGCAGGCGCTGCAGGTGGCCGCCGCCGACATCCCCGCCGCGATGGGCATGCTCGACGCGCGCCACATCGTCGGCGACGAGGAACTGTCGCGCCTGCTGATCGCCGGTGCCTACCGGCAGTGGCGCGCCGGAATCCGCGGCCGGTTCGAGGACCTGCTGCATCAGACGCACCAGCGCTGGCGGCGCAGTGGCGAGGTCGCGCACCGCGCCGAACCCGACCTGAAGAACGGCCGCGGCGGCCTGCGCGACGTGCAGTTGCTCGACGCGCTCGCGCTCGCCCAGCTCACCGACGCCGTGCCCGGGCTCGGTCCAGACGTCCCAGGCGGCGGGCTGGAGGACGCCCACCGGCGCCTGCTCGACGTGCGTACCGAACTGCATCGGGTGGCGCGCCGCGCCCGCGACCAACTGCGCGCCCAGGACGCCGACGAGATCGGCGCGGCGCTGCGCATCGGCGACCGCTTCGACCTCGCGCGCACGCTCAGCGACTCCGCGCGCACCATCAGCTACTCCGTCGACGTCGGCCTGCGCACGGCGGGCAACTCGCTGCCGCGCAAGGGGCTGTCGCGACTTCGCCGGATGCCGGTGCGCCGACCGCTCGACGAGGGCGTCGTCGAACACGGCGGCGAGGTCGTGCTCGCCCGCGACGCCCAGCCCGCGCGGGACCCGGGCCTGATCATGCGGGTCGCGGCGGCGTCGGCGCAGACCCGGGCGCCGATGTCGGCCACCACGCTGAACCGCCTCTCGGAGGCGGCGCCGGAGCTGCGCGAGCCGTGGCCGAAGGATGCCCTCAACGACCTGCTGGTGCTGCTCGGCTCCGGCCCCGGCGTGATCGACGCCGTGGAGGCTCTCGACCGGACCGGGTTGTGGGGCCGGCTGATCCCCGAGTGGGGTGCCGTGCGCGACCTGCCGCCGCGCGACTCCATCCACACGTGGACGGTCGACCGGCACATCATCGAGACGGTCTCGAGCGCGTCCGCGTTGACCACCCGGGTGTCGCGGCCGGACCTGCTGCTGCTCGGCGCGCTGCTGCACGACATCGGCAAGGGCCGCGGTGGCGACCACAGCGTCGTCGGGGCGGAGCTGGCCACCCAGATCGGTAACCGGCTGGGCCTGTGGCCGACCGATGTGATGACGTTGTCTGCGATCGTGCGCCACCACTTGTTGCTGGTCGCAACAGCGACCCGCCGTGACCTCGCCGACCCCGCGACCGTCACGCACGTCGTCGACGCACTCGGTGGCGATGCTGGCGGCGGGGTGCTGCTCGAGTTGCTGCACGCGTTGGCGGAGGCCGATTCGATCGCCACGGGCCCGGGCGTGTGGGGCGACTGGAAGGCCTCGCTCATCGGTGATTTGGTGCGCCGTTGCCGGATGCTGATGGCCGGCGAGCCGCTGCCCAAACCCGACCCCATCGACCCCGCGTTGATCGCGCGGGCCGCCGACGGCGGCGTGCACATCGACCTCGAACCCGAGACCGGGCACCGGTTCGTCGCAACCGTCATCGCCCCCGACACGCCGGGCCTGCTGTCGGAGGCTGCCGGTGTACTGGCGCTACATTCGCTGCGGGTGGGGGCGGCCTCGCTCGGCAGCCACGGCGGCAGCGCGATCAACCGGTTCGTCGTCGCCCCCAAGTTCGGCGACCCGCCGGAGACGGGTCTGCTGCGCCAGGACCTCATCCGCGCGGTCAACGGCCAACTCGACCTGGAGAAGGCGCTCGCCAAGAAGGAACGCGACCTCGCCGCGCTCTCCCCGCAGCGCTCCGGCAAGGGGGTGCCGGTCCTGTACGCCCAGGCGCCGCCACGGCTGATCTGGCTCGACGGCACCGAACCCGGCGAGGTGCTGCTCGAGGTCCGCGCCGAGGACCGGCTCGCGCTGCTGAGCCGGGTCGCTGGCGCGTTGGCGTCGGCGGGCGCGAACGTGCGGTGGGCGAAGGTCGTCACGCACGGCTCGGCCGTCGTCGACACGTTCGGGCTCGAACTCGGGGACGGGGACAGCCCTGCAACGCGCGCCCGGGTCGAGGACGCAGTGCACGCCGTCGTGCCGCAGCCGGCGCCGACGCCCGCCGCGGAACCCGGCGCCTGAGTGCTGTGAGTTCTGTGGGCCCGTCACCGACTACCCTGGACGGCAACCCCGTCGGGGCACGTCCAGCCCCACCGACCGAAGCAGGAGTGCGATCCCGGTGTTCGAATCCCTCTCCGACCGGCTCACCGGCGCCCTCAAGGACCTCCGCGGCAAGGGACGACTCTCCCCGTCGGACGTCGACGCCACCTGCCGCGAGATCCGGCTCGCCCTGCTCGAGGCCGACGTCGCGCTGCCCGTGGTCCGTGGGTTCGTCGCCCGGATCAAGGAACGGGCGAAGGGCGCCGAGGTCGCGGCGGCGCTGAACCCGGCGCAGCAGGTCGTCAAGATCGTCAACGAGGAACTCGTCGGGATCCTCGGCGGCGAGACCCGCCGGCTTCAGTTCGCGAAGACCCCGCCGACCGTCATCATGCTCGCCGGCCTGCAGGGTTCCGGCAAGACGACGCTGGCCGGCAAGCTCGCTCGCTGGCTCAAGGAGCAGAACCACACACCCCTGCTCGTGGCCTGTGACCTGCAGCGACCGGGGGCAGTCAGCCAGCTGCAGATCGTCGGTGAGCGGGCGGGTGCGACCGTGTTCGCGCCGCACCCGGGCACATCGATCGGCGGCGGTGAGAACGTGCTCGGCGTCTCGGCGGCCGACCCGATCGAGGTCGCGCGGGCCGGCATCGCGCAGGCGCGCTCGAAGCAGTACGACGTGGTGATCGTCGACACCGCCGGTCGGCTCGGCATCGACGAGGAGCTGATGCGGCAGGCCGCGGGCATCCGCGACGCCGTGAACCCCGACGAGACGCTGTTCGTGCTCGACTCGATGATCGGCCAGGACGCCGTCAGCACGGCCGAGGCGTTCCAGTCCGGTGTCGGCTTCAACGGCGTCGTGCTCACCAAGCTCGACGGCGACGCCCGGGGCGGCGCGGCGCTGAGCGTCCGTGAGGTCACCGGCCAGCCGATCATGTTCGCGTCCACCGGCGAGAAACTCGAGGACTTCGACGTCTTCCACCCGGACCGGATGGCGTCGCGGATCCTCGGCATGGGCGACGTGCTCACCCTGATCGAGCAGGCCGAGCAGGTCTACGACGAGCAGCAGGCGCAGGCCGCGGCGGAGAAGATCGGCTCCGGTCAGCTCACCCTCGAGGACTTCCTCGAACAGATGCTCGCGATCCGCAAGATGGGACCGATCGGCAACCTGCTCGGGATGCTGCCCGGCGCGGGGCAGATGAAGGACGCGATATCGCAGGTCGACGACAAGCAACTCGACCGGGTGCAGGCGATCATCCGCGGAATGACGCCCGCCGAGCGGGAGAACCCGAAGATCATCAACGCCTCCCGCCGGCTGCGCATAGCCAACGGCTCCGGGGTGACCGTGTCGGAGATCAACCAGCTCGTCGACCGGTTCTTCGAGGCCCGCAAGATGATGGCCACGATGGGTCGGCAGATGGGCATGCCCGGCAGCCGTCGGGGGCCGCAGCGCGGCAAGAAAGGCAAGAAGGGCAAGCGGGGCCGGGGGCCGACGCCGCCGAAGGTGCGCGGCGGGATGCCTGGGATGCCAGCGGCCGGGATGCCCGACCTGTCGAACATGCCCAAGGGCCTCGACGAGTTGCCGCCGGGGCTCGAGGGGTTCGACCTGTCGAAGCTGAAGTTCCCCAAGAAGTAGTGCCCGCGCACTAGCGTTGAGCACCCGGGCGAGCGAAGCGACGGGAGAATCGGCACTTGCGTGAATCGCTACATCTGCGCGGCGTCGGACTCCCCGACGTGGAGCCGATCGAACTGTGGATTCACGACGGCCTGATCTCGCGGGAGCCGATCGCGTCGGCGACCACCGTCGCCGACTCCGGCTGGATCATCCCGGGTCTCGTCGATGCGCACTGTCACGTCGGGCTGCGGTTCGGCGGTGGCGGCGAGGACCGCGAGGGCGCGATCGCGCAGGCCGAGGTCGAGCGTGCGGTCGGGGCGCTGCTGCTGCGCGACGCCGGGTCGCCGATCGACACCCGGTTCATCGACGAGCGCGAGGACCTGCCGAAGATCATCCGCGCCGGCCGGCACATCGCCAAACACAAGCGCTACGCGCCCGGCCTCGCCGTCAACGCCGATGACGAGTCGCTACTGCCGGACCTGGTCACCGAACAGGCCCGGTTCGGTGACGGCTGGGTCAAGCTGGTGGGCGACTGGATCGACCGCTCGGTGGGTGACCTGGCGCCGCTGTGGAGCGACGAGATCCTGACCGCCGCCATCGACGCCGCGCACCGGGAGGGTGCCCGGGTCACGGCGCACGTCTTCGGCGAGGAGGCACTGCCCGGGTTGATCGGGGCCGGCATCGATTGCATCGAGCACGGCACCGGCCTCACCGACGCCACCATCGCGATGATGGTCGCGCACGGGACCGCGTTGGTGCCCACCCTGATCAACATCGCGACCTTCCCCGACATCGCCGCCGGTGCGGGGAAGTACCCGGCCTATCAGCGCCACATGCGCGACCTGCACGCCCGCGTGCGCCTCACGATCGGCAACGCCCGCGACGCCGGCGTGCCGATATACGCCGGCACCGACGCCGGGTCGGGAATCCGGCACGGGCGCATCGCCGACGAGGTCGCCGAACTCACCACGATCGGCATGTCGGCGACCGAGGCGCTCGGCGCGGCCTCGTGGGACGCCCGGAAATGGCTGGGTCAGGGTCGAATCGAATACAGCGGTATAGCGCACGGCGCGCCGGCCGACCTGCTCGTCTACCACACCGACCCGCGCACCGACGCACGGGTGCTTGCCGCGCCCGATCTGGTCATCCTCCGCGGCCGCCGCCACTGACGCGCCCGGTGGGCAGCGTCACCGCGAGGGGTAACCTCGGAGCACGTGAGCATTCGACTCGGCTACCAGATCCCGAACTTCAGCTACGGCACGCCCGTCGCCGACCTCTTTCTGACCGTGCTCGCGCAGGCGCGCGAGGCGGAGGCGGCGGGGTTCGATGCGGTCTTCGTGATGGACCACTTCTACCAACTCCCCGGCATCGGTACCCCAGAGCAGCCGATGCTCGAGGCATATTCGGCGCTGTCGGCGCTGGCGACCGCGACCGAGCGGGTGCAGCTCTCCGCGCTCGTCACCGGCAACACCTACCGCAATCCGCCGATGCTGGCCAAGACCGTCACGACGCTCGACGTCGTCAGCGGGGGACGGGCGGTGCTCGGCATCGGCGCCGGCTGGTTCGAACTCGAACACCAACAGTTCGGCTACGAGTTCGGCACCTTCACCGACCGTTTCCAGCGTCTCGACGAGGCACTGCAGATCATCGAGCCGATGCTGCGCGGGCAGCGGCCGACGTTCGACGGCAAGTGGTACCACGTCGAGGAGGCCATGAACGAACCTCGACTGCGCGACGACCTGCCGATCCTCATCGGCGGCAGCGGCGAGAAGAAGACCTTCGGCCTCGCGGTGCGTTACTGCGAGCACCTCAACATCATCTGCCCGACCGAGGAACTGCCGCGCAAGCGCGCCGCCCTCGACGCCCGGCTGTCGGAGGCCGGACGCGACTCCATCGAGACAAGCACCCTGGTGACCGTGGTGATCGACGAGACCCACGACAAGGCGTACGGGGTGCTGCGGGACCAGTTGGGCGCGCGTGGCATCGACCTCGACGGGTTGCCCGACGACCAACGAGAACGTGCCCTGGCACGCTACGTCGTCGGCGGCCCCGACGAGGTCGCCGAACAGGTCCAGACCCGGATCCTCGACGCGGGAATCGACGGCGTGATCGTCAACATGGTCGCCAACGGCCACGTGCCGGGTGCGGTGGCGCTCGCGGGCAAGACGCTGGGGCCGCTGCTGCACGGTTAGGAAACTGGGGAGCGCACGGTCCTGCTACGTGCGCGTCTTGTACCGCCGCTCCGGCCGCCCGGCGCGGCCGTACTGTAGTCGGATCTCGAGGTCGCCGCGTTCGAGGTAGTACTCGAGATAGCGGCGTGCGCTGACGCGCGACATTCCCGCCAGGTCGGCGCATTCCGTCGC
>DATDBL010000179.1:0-12002 GCA_036524855.1 Aldersonia sp.
CCGGCGGGCGACTGGTCGCGATGACCGGTGACGGGACCAACGACGCACCCGCCCTGGCCCAGTCCGACGTCGGGGTGGCGATGAACACCGGGACGTCGGCGGCCAAGGAGGCCGGCAACATGGTCGACCTCGACTCCGATCCCACCAAGCTGATCGAGATCGTGCAGATCGGCAAGCAGCTGCTGATCACCCGCGGCGCCCTGACCACGTTCTCCCTGGCCAACGACCTGGCGAAGTACTTCGCGATCCTGCCCGCCCTGTTCAGCGTGATCTATCCGCAGCTGGACACGCTGAACATCATGCGATTGGCGACGCCGCAGTCGGCGATCGTGTCCGCGGTGATCTTCAACGCGTTGATCATTGTGGCGTTGATTCCCCTGTCGCTGCGGGGAGTACGCTACCGCCCGTCCTCGGCGTCGCGGCTGCTCGGGCGAAACCTGTTGATCTACGGCGTCGGCGGGGTGATCACGCCGTTCATCGGCATCTGGCTGATCGACCTCGTCGTCCGTCTCATCCCTGGAATCGGGTGAATTGCTATGCGATATCTCATCGGACTGCTCCGCCAGACCTGGGCCGGGTTCACGGTGTTGCTGGCCCTTACCGTGGTGGTGGGGATGATGTACCCCGCCGCGGTGTGGGGAATTGGGCGCATCGGTTCCGCCTCGGCGGAGGGATCACCGCTGCACGATGCGAACGGCTGCGTGGTCGGCAGCCGCCTCATCGGCGTGGACCCCCAAGTACCGCAAGGACAACCGGATCCGTTCTTCCACGCCCGGATGCTCGGCTCGGTCGCCGACGACGACCCGTTCACGCCCGGCGACCCGGGCGCCTCCGCCGCGTCGAACCTCGGCCCGTCCAGCGACACACTCGCCGAGTGGGTCGCGGCCCGGCGCGCCAGCATCGCCGACCGCGAGGGTGTCGACCCGGCGGCGGTGCCGGTCGACGCCGTCACCGGGTCGGGCTCGGGCCTCGACCCGGACATCAGCCCGGCCTACGCCGCCATCCAGGTGCCTCGGGTCGCCCGCGTCAACGGCCTCGACGAGGACCGGGTTCGCGAACTCGTCGCCGAGCACACCGAGGGCCGCACGCTCGGGTTCCTCGGCGCCGAGCGAGTGAACGTCCTGGAACTGAACCTCGCCCTCGGGTTGACCGCCCCCGACTGTGCATCGCGGGGATGATGGGGCCGTGACTCACGGATCGACCGGCAAGCGCGGCGAGTTGCGGATCTATCTCGGCGCCGCCCCGGGCGTGGGCAAGACCTACGCGATGCTCGGCGAGGCACGGCGACGGCTCGAACGCGGCACCGATGTCGTCGCCGCGGTGGTGGAAACCCACGGGCGGGCCAAAACCGCGGAGCTCCTCGACGGGATCGAGGTCATCGCGCCGCGGTGGATCGAATACCGGGGCACTCGGATGCCCGAACTCGACGTGGACGCGGTGCTGCGGCGGGCACCCGCGGTCGTGCTGGTCGACGAGCTCGCCCACACCAACACACCCGGCAGCCGCAACCCGAAGCGGTGGCAAGACGTCGAGGAGCTCCTCGGTGCGGGCATCACGGTAATCACCACGGTCAACGTGCAGCACCTGGAAAGCCTCAACGACGTCGTCGAACAGATCACCGGCGTGGTTCAACGCGAGACGGTGCCCGACAAGGTGGTGCGCGCGGCCGCGCAGGTCGAACTCGTCGACATCACGCCGGAGGCGCTGCGGCGCAGGCTCGCCCACGGCAACGTGTACGCGGCGGAGAAGGTCGACGCGGCGATGAGCAACTACTTCCGGCCCGGCAACCTCACCGCGCTGCGGGAGCTGGCCCTGCTCTGGCTCGCCGACCAGGTCGACGCCGCACTGGCGAAATACCGCGCCGACAAGCACATCACCGACACCTGGGAGGCGCGCGAGCGGGTGGTCGTGGCGGTCACGGGCGGACCGGAATCGGAGACGCTGGTGCGGCGCGCCAGCCGGATCGCGTCGCGGTCGGGCGCGGAGTTGATGGTCGTGCATGTGGTCCGCGGCGACGGGTTGGCCGGGGTGTCGGCGCCACAGCTGGGCAAAGTGCGCGAATTGGCGGCCAGCCTGGGCGCGGGCCTGCACAGCATCGTCGGCGACGACGTGCCCACCAGCCTGCTCGAGTTCGCCCGCGACGTGAACGCCACCCAGCTGGTGCTCGGCACCTCGCGGCGCTCGCGGTGGGCGCGGATCTTCGACGAGGGCATCGGCGCCACCACCGTGCAGCAGTCCGTCAAGATCGACGTGCACATGGTGACCCACGAGGAAGCCAAGTCCGGCTTCCGGTTTCCCGCGGTCACCCCGCGCGAACACCGGGTCGTGGCGTGGCTCGCCGCGATCGTGGTGCCCTCCATCGCGTGCGCGATCATCGCCGCGTTCCTCGACCCCGTGCTGGACGTCGGCGGGGAGAGCGCGATCTTCTTCGTCGTCGTGTTGTTGGTTGCGCTGCTCGGCGGAATCGGTCCGGCGGCACTGTCCGCGCTGATCTCCGGTGGCATGCTCAACTACTTCTTCGTGGACCCTCGGCACAGCTTCACCATCGCCGAACCGGACAGCTTCGTCACCGTGCTGGTGCTGCTCGCGGTCGCCGTCGCCGTCGCCGCGTTGGTGGACAGTGCCGCCAAGCGAGCCCGGGAGGCGCGCCGCGCCTCCCAGGAGGCGGAGCTGTTGGCGCTGTTCGCCGGCGCCGTCCTGCGCGGCGCCGACCTGCCCGCGCTGCTGGAACGCGCCCGGGAAACCTACGCGCAGCGGGCGGCGTCCCTGATCGGGCGCACCGACGGGGTGCTCGCGACGGTCGGGGTGGACGCGCCCACACGCGGCGCGGATGCGGACACCGCGGTGGAGGTCGGCGACGGCGACTACGAGCTGTTGCTGGCCGGTTCCGCGCTGCCCGCGCGGGACCGGCGAGTGCTCACCGCGGTCGCCAACCAGGCCGTCGGGCTGGTCCGGCAGCGGCAACTGGCCGACGAGGCCAGCAACGCGTCGGCGCTGGCCGAGGCGGACCGGCTGCGGCGGGCGTTGCTGTCCGCGGTCAGCCACGACCTGCGCACCCCACTGGCCGCGATCAAGGCCGCGGTGTCGAGCCTGCGCAGCGACGACGTCGAATTCTCCCCCGCAGACACCGCCGAACTGCTGGCCACGGTGGAGGAGTCCGCCGACCAGCTGACCGCACTGGTCGGGAACCTGCTCGACTCCTCCCGGCTGGCGGCCGGGGTGATACGCCCGCAACTGCGCCGGGTCTACCTCGACGAGGCCGTGCATCGCGCCGTGCTCGGCGTCGGTCCCGGCGGGCTTCGCCGCGGCGGCGGGCACCACGTCGAGGTCGACGTCGCCGACACCAGCGTGTCGGCCGATCCCGGACTGCTGGACCGGGTGCTGGCCAACCTGGTGGAGAACGCGCTGCGCCACGCCCCCGACAGCACCGTCCGCGTCGGGGCGGCGCGGGTCGGCGAGCGGGTGTGGATCACCGTCGCCGACCAGGGACCGGGGGTCGACCGCGGCTCCCAGGAACGGCTCTTCGACGCGTTCCAACGGCTCGGGGACCGGGACAACTCCAGCGGGGTCGGGCTCGGGCTGTCGGTCGTGCGCGGCTTCGTCGAGGCGATGGGCGGCACCGTGGCGGCCACCGACACCCCCGGCGGCGGGTTGACCATCATCGTCGACCTCGCTGCCGCCGCGTCACGTGTTCCCTCCAGCCCCGGGCCCGTGTCGTGACCCGGGTGTTGGTGATCGACGACGAACCGCAGATGCTGCGCGCGCTGCGGATCAACCTGACCGTGCGCGGCTACCAGGTGACCACCGCCACCACGGGCGCCGCGGCGCTCCGCGCCGCCGCCGACGAACATCCCGACGTCGTCGTGCTCGACCTCGGCCTGCCCGACATGGACGGCACCGAGGTCCTCGCCGGACTGCGCGGCTGGTACACCGCACCGGTGATCGTGCTGTCGGCCCGCACCGACACCGCCGACAAGGTTGCCGCGCTCGACGCCGGCGACTACGTCACCAAACCATTCGGCATGGACGAATTCCTCGCCCGCCTGCGCGCCGCCGTCCGCCGCGGCGCGACCACCACCACCTCCGGTGACCGCGTCGTGCAAACCGGCTCGTTCACCGTCGACCTGGCCGCGAAGAAGGTCACCAAAGCCGACGTGATCGTCCACCTCACCCCCACCGAATGGGGCATCCTGGAGATGCTCGTCCGCAACCGCGGCAAACTCGTCGGCCGGGCGGAACTCCTCCGAGAGGTCTGGGGCCCCGCTCACGCCGACCAAACCCACTACCTGCGCGTGTACCTCGCACAACTTCGCCGCAAGCTCGAAGACGACCCCGCCCACCCCGAACACCTGCTCACCGAGACCGGCATGGGCTATCGCTTCGAGGCATGAACCACTCCGAACGTGTAGCCAAACCGTCAAAATCGCGCTCCGCGGCGTCAATTCGGCATCATGAAACGCTCCCCACCCCAACGGTCGGCGTAGACCGGAGGTGATCCCGATCGCGAGCCCACCCGGGGACCGCGTGCCCGATCCAGGAGAACTCGGATGACCAGGCACCACCATCACCTCTTCGAGCGAGCCGCGAGCCGACAGTGCACACTTATCCGGCTGCCCGCCGAAGACCCCCACGACCGCCCCGGCGAGGACGCGATCGACGCCGCCGTGCACACCGTGCTCGTCGACCCCACACTCCGCCTCGCCGGCGTGTGCCGCGACCTCGGCACGCTCACCGACCCCACGACCGTCAGCGCACGCGTCGAAGAGACGATCGCCCGGATGGACGACATCCGCCGCGAATACGCCGTCATCCCCACCACGCTCGTCCTCGAATCCGAGTACGACCCGACATCGGGCGTCGATGCCGCACAACACCACCAACAGCTGCTGGAGGCCGTCGAGGAAGGCCTGGACACGGCGTGCGAACGATATAGGTTCCCGCGCCCGTCGTTCACCCTGATGCTGCGCACCACCGCGCCGACCACCCACCCGACCCCTGCATCCGCCGCGCCGGCACGCGAACGACGTATACCCGTGCGTGCCTAGTTGAGACCCCGCCCGCGGCGGCACGCTCCCCAGCAGCTAGTACCAAGTGATCAACCAGTTCGCGTCGACCGCCAGCGCAACCCTCAGAGCCAGCGCTGGCGGTTGAACACGGTGTATAGGGCGATGGAGGTGATCAGCATCAGTGCCAGCGCGAGCGGGTACCCGCCTGCCCAGTGCAGTTCGGGCATGGGTAGTTGTCGGCTGCGTCGAACCCGGCCGGTGGATGTCGCGGAGGCACATCGACCAACAGCTGTGGGACGACGGGTCACCAAACCTGCACGGCTGTGGGTGCTGTGACAGCTGTGGGTGCTATGACAGAGGTGACGGTTCGTCGCGTGAGGAGGCCGACATGGACGTCCGGTTCATCTCCGACGAGGGTGTGCGTTCGGCTGCGGTGTCCGAACTGCGGGCGTTGCTCGACCGGCCCGACGGATTGGTCTGGGTGGACGTCCCGACCTGGGACGACCAGGCGGACGAAGCGTTCACCACAGTTTTCGGCTTTCATCCTCTCGCCGTGCGGGATTCGATGAACCGCAATCAAGTGCCGAAGGTACACAGATATACGGACCACTTCTTCGTGGTTCTACATGCGCCACAGTCGGGAGCACGCGGACATGTGCATTACGTCGAACTGGACCAGTTCATCGGTGGCCGGTACCTGGTGACGGTGCACGGCCCGGTGAATCCGGCGATCGATCCCTCGACCGCGATGGTCGAGGTGGATGCGGTGCTGGGCCGGCTGGAGTCGGGCAGGTTGCAGCCCGGCACCGCATTCGAGTTGTCGTTCGCGCTGCTCGCCGCGTTGACGGCGCGGATGCGGGCCTACACCGCCGAGCTGACCAAGGACGTGTGGAAGCTCGAGCAGCAGGTCACCGGCGGGCACCTGGGTGACCCGGAAACTTTCTCGACGAGATGTTCCGGGTCCGGCATGGTCTGCTTACGGTCGGCACGATGGCCGCGTTGTCACGCGAGGTGTACGGCCGGATGGTCACCATCGAGGCGTTCGGCGCCGGCAAGGGGCAGGACCTCCTGCTCGATGCGGTCGATCAGTTCCAGCATCTGACCGTGATGGCCGGGGGCCAGAAGGACTACCTGCAGGGCACGATCGAGTTCTACCAGGCGCGCACGAACACCAAGATGACTATCGCCGCCGAGCGGCTCGCCGTCATCGCGGCCGTCACGTTGCCGATTACGGCATTGTCCTCCGTTTTCGGCATGAACGTGATCGTCAACGAACGGACGCAATGGGTCTGGGTGGCCGTGATCCTGCTCGTGATGCTCGCCATCTCCGGGTCACTGCTCATCTGGGCAAAACGCAAAGGCTGGTTCTGACCCCCTACTCGGCAATTGCGGCCTGCTCGTGCGCCTCACGCTTCGGCGCGCGCCAACCGAACGGAGTAGGCAGTGGCCGGGTTCCACCTTCCAAGAGCGTGGCCGATCCACTCCCCGACGCGACACCTCGATTCGAGAACCCATGATCACCGTCCGCTCGCCCGGCAGGCCGAACTACTCGGCAGCGTCGGCGGTGACGTGGGACGTGGCGTTGAACAGGCGCTTGGTGCTTGCTCGCGATGAGTCTCCAAATGCCGACTCGCGCAGCGTCCCGAACTTGTCCCGGAGGTCTTGGCGGCGCTCGGGGGCCTCGGTGACGACGCTCGTAGATGTCACAACCCAGATGTCGGTCAGCCGCGCGTTCGCTGCGCGAACACCTTCGGTTCAACGCAGCGCTCAGCGGGAAGGGCGACGCGCAGAAATCCGGACGAGTGCCGCACCGCGAACGCGGTCGACTCCACCGCCGCACGAGATGCCGCGAAGACGGTCTCGCCGCGAATCACCGGTATCACAGCGGCGGACCGCGCCGCGACCGCCCGCCTACTCGCACACACCGATGCCACCGCGGATTCGTTCACCCGAACCGGCCACGTTGTTCCCTTGTCCAGGTCGGCGCCGAGGTCGTGCCCGGTCCAGCCTAGGAAGGCTTGCGAACAGAGGTCGTTTGCCAGTTGACGACCTGCCACTTGCCCGCATCGAGCTGCCAGACGATGGTGTAGCGGTTTTCGATGTCGCGGACGTTGCCCGCGATTTCGGCCTTCATGACGGCGATGCCGCTGAGGAACGCCAGATCGTTGATGACGCGCAGGGTTTCGTCGCTGATGTCGATGGCGAGGTATTTCGTCTTGCCGGAGCCGATCGATTCCAACAGCCCGGCCTTGGTGTCCACGCGCGCGGTGGCGTGGATCCACATCATGTCATCGGCGAACAGCTCGGACAGCCGCGGGACGTCGGCGGCAATCATCGCCTCGCGCCGTGCGAGGTCGGCGACGCGGACTTCGTTCTGGTCAATCATGAATTTCTCTCTCCCTGTGGGTTGATGGGTTTCCCGGTCGGCCTGCGAGGCC
This sequence comes from Aldersonia sp., assembly GCA_036524855.1. Lineage (GTDB taxonomy): Bacteria > Actinomycetota > Actinomycetes > Mycobacteriales > Mycobacteriaceae > Aldersonia. Next base: position 7,445 of record DATDBL010000179.1, read on the forward strand.
GGCTAGTCCGTGTCGGGGTGGTCGTCGACGATCTCGATGTGCAGCGACCCGAGGCCGGTGATTTCGCCGTCGAGACTGTCGCCGACCTTGGTCCAGATGCCGCTGCCGAGCCCGACGCCGGCGGGGGTTCCGGTGAGGATCACATCACCCGGTTCGAGGGTGACGTGTTCGCTGATCTTCACGATCTGTTCGGCGATGGACCAGATCATGTCCTTGGTGTTGGCGTCTTGCTTCAGTTCGCCGTTGAGACGCAACTGCAGCTGCAGGTTGCCCTCGTCCACGAAACGGGCGGGAACGATGCCGGGCCCGAGCGGGCAGCTGTCGTCGAAGGCCTTGCCGCCGAACAGGTCGAACTTGACCAGGTGCTTGGGGTGACGCTGCCAGTCGCGGGCGGAGAGGTCGATACCGATGGTGTAGCCGGCGATGTAGTCCATCGCCGCGTCCAGCTCGATGCGGCGTCCGCGCTTGCCGATCACGAAGGCGAGTTCGAGTTCGTAGTCGAACTTCACCGACTGGATCGGGTACCGCACGGACTTGCCTTGTCCGACCAGCGTGGTGGACGGCGGCTTGAGGAAGAAGACCGGGATCTTGGTTTCCTTGGTGAAGTCGGTGTGGCCGCCGTCGTGCTTCATGTGGTCGTAGTAGTTGGCGCCGGTGCAGATGACCTTGTTCGGGTACTGCAGCGGGGTGAGCCAGTCTTCGAGCACGCTCGGTGCGGACACCTTCTCACAGTGCACCTCGCCGTCCGCGAGCCGGCGCACGGCCTCGAGCAGCGCCGGTTCGGTCTCGGCCCAGTTCTGGAACACGGTCATCAAGCCGCCCGCCGGGTTGGCGGCGAGCACTGCAGGGGCGAGGTCGGCGAGCTTGTAGTGCTCGCCGTCGATCGATACGACCGGGGTCGGCGCGCCGTCGATGCGGAATGTGGCCAGCGAAAACGTCATGATCGTTTGTCTCCTTCGGGTTGTGCCAACGGGGCAAGAGGGAGTTCGCGCGCAGCGTTGCGGCCGCGAACTCCAGGGAGGGGTCTTCGAGGCCGCCAGCCGGCGCAGCCGCGCACCGGCTGGAGTCCACCGCCCCGATGGGCGATCAGGAGTCCGCGCGTCCACGCGAGCACCAGCCCGCGGGCATGGTCCGTGCCTTGCGGATCGGTGCTCATCCCGAGTCTCGATTCACGTCGGGTTCACTGGTCGGTGGGGTCACCGCTGGCCATCGTGGACAGATATCTCCTCGGCACGCAGACCGCCGAGGCGGGCGTGCACGCGGGCGCCGGTCGCCATCGCCAGAGCAAACAGGATCTCGTCGGGGCGCGGGCCGTCTTGCAGGCCGACGTCGACGGTGGCGAAGTGGCTGCGGACATAGGCGGCCTCGACGTGGTGAACCGGGATCAGGAGCCGGTAGCCGACCGAGGCCAGCGTGATGGCCGAGGGCACGATCGCTTTGGGCTGGCCCAGCACGCCTCGCATGGCCCAGCCGCCGGCTTCGTGCCAGGTGTGGCCGTGCTCGAGTTCGCCGTTGACGCCGACGACGGCGCCCTTGCCGTAGGCCTGGATGTTGTCCCTGCCCAACGCTTCGACCAGTTCGGTCGCGAGGTGGTGACCGAGTTCGCGCAGACTGGATTGGAACGGCAACAGGTCCGGCTCGTACGCCCCGGCGTGGGGGTTGCGCACAACCGCCACCGACGACCCATAGCGGGTCGGTTCGTCCGGCGCCGGCCCGCCGTCGTGGTAGACCGTGTGCACGGTCGTCGCCGTGGCGCGGATGTCGAGGCCGCCGAGTTGCATGGGTCCGCTCACTCCCCGGGTCCGTCGAGCAAGGCCTGCACCGAGTCGCGGAACTGCTCGATCGGCATGAACTTGGGGTCGTCCTGGCACATGGCGAGGGTGTCGGCCCTGATCTGCTCGGTCGGCGCCTCGGGGTCGAACAGGTCGCCGTGCGGCTGGGCGATGTACCAGGGGCTGTCGGTATACAGCTCGACGGTGTTGCCCTCCGGGTCGAAGAAGTACACCGACCAAGACACCCCGTGGTTGAGGGGCTTGAGTGCCTTCACTCCGTAGTCGCGGACCCGCCGGTACATCACCCGCAGCTCGTCGAGGGAGTCCAGGTGGAAGGAGATCTGGTTGATCGTGCTCTTCGGCGACTCGGGATCCCGGCCGCTGGCCAGAGCCACCTGGTGATGCGTGTGGGGGTCGACGCTCATGAACACCAGGTCCGCCTTGAAGTTCTTGCCGACGCCACGATCGGTCACGACCAAGCCGATGACTTTCGTGTAGAACTCCTCCATCTTCTTGATGTCATAGACGTTGATGCCCATGTGGGTCAGCTGGGGTCGCACCACGGTGGCGGACGGGATAACGGTCATCGGGACTCCATAGGTGCTTCGGGACGGTCGACGGGACCCTCGGGGTCGAGGTACGGCAGGTTCAGGCTGTGGTCGCCGAGTCGATCGGCGGGCCTGGCCGACGCCGACGAGGACGACGACGCCTCCGCCGAACCTCGTCCTTCGTGGCTAGTGCTGGCATCGGAACCCTCCGTTTCTAAGCCCGTCAAATGACGGGGCTGCCGTTCGATGCGGTTGGTTTAATCCTTTGCCCCGCGATGGCTTAAAGCAAGTTCATGTTTCTGGCCTGAAAGATTTGCAAAACTCATCTAGCGCCCCCGTGCTGGGTGCTCCGCGCATCATGCGTGCCCCGCGGTTGGCGACATAGCCGAGCTCGCCGACATCTGGTTTCACCCGGAACTCGGGCTCTCCGCTGATCCGGTCGTCGTCGAAGAGCGCACGTCCCCACGGTCGACACGGACAGGGTCGAGACGTGCGGCGATGTCCTTGGCCGTCGCGACGGCGTTACGTCGTAGCACGTCCTAAGCTGCTAACGATAGCATCGACACGGTGGATCAGACATTGCCACCGCCCGAGCGTGCCGATCAGCGGGCGGGCCCCGACGCCACGTAGGCGGTCTTGGACACGGTGTAGAACTCCCGCGCCGCGGCCCCCTGCTCCCGCGGCCCGTAGGACGAGTTGCCCCGGCCGCCGAACGGCACGTGATAGTCCACGCCCGCGGTCGCCACGTTCACCATCACCATGCCAGCGCCGGACCGACGACGGAAATCGCCGGCCCGCGCCAGCGAGGTCGTCACGATCCCCGCGGTCAGCCCGAACTCGGTGTCGTTGGCCACCGTCACCGCCTCCTCGTAACTACCGACGCGCAGCACCGATACAACGGGCCCGAACACCTCTTCGCGGTTGATGGTGTCCGCGGCACCGGTGCCGAGCACCACGGCCGGTGCCAGGTAGAAGCCGTCCGTGGCGCGCTCCAGCTGCTCGCCTCCCACGACTTCCCCTCCCTGCTCGGCCGCGATCTCCAAATACCGCAGATCCTGGGCCAGTTGAACGGCGTCCACCACCGGACCCATGTCGGTGCCGGGCGCCCGCGCATCACCGACTCGCAGCGCCCGCATCGCGGCGATCAGCCGCTCGACGAACACGTCGTGGATGCCGTCCATCACAATCAGACGAGACGACGCGGTGCACCGCTGACCGGTGGAGCCGAAGCCGCCCTCCAATGCCACGTCCACCGCGAGCTCGACGTCGGCGTCATCGCACACCACCAGCGGATTCTTTCCGCCCATCTCCAATTGCACTCGCGCCCTACGGGACTGCGCGGTGGCCAGCACACGCTCGCCGGTCGCCACGGACCCGGTGAACGACACCGCGGCCACCTTCGCCGACCCGACAAGCGCATCACCGATGTCGCGCCCGCGGCCCATCACCAGGTTCAGGACACCGGGCGGCAGGCCCGCGCGCTGCAGGACATCGACCAGCGACCAAGCACTGGCCGGCACGGAGTCGGCGGGCTTGAACACCACGGTGTTGCCGTACGCCAGGGCTGGGGCGAGCTTCCACGCCGGAATCGCGATCGGAAAGTTCCACGGCGTGATCACGGTGACGACGCCGACCGGCTCACGCGTCACGCTCACCTCGACATCGGGCCGGAGCGAGCCCAGCTGCTCGCCACCGCCGCGGACCGCCTGACCGGCGTGGAATTTCAACAACGCACCGGCACGGGCCACCTCGGCGCTCGCCTCGGCAAGGGTCTTGCCTTCCTCGCGAGCCAGCAGGTCCCCCAACTCGGCACGTCGACGCACGAGCTCGTCGCCCGCGCGGTCGAGAATCTCGAAGCGCGCCCCGCCGGGCAGCGCCGCCCACGCCGGCGCCGCCGCCGAAGCCGCCGCGACAGCCTGCTCGGCCTGCGCCGGGCCAGCCGAGGCGAACTCCCCGACCACGTCGGACAGGTCGGAGGGATTGATATCGGGTCGGCTCACCGCGGCCGACTGCCACTGCCCGTCGATCAGATTGCCGTACACCGTCATGACACATCCCGTCCCGAAGTCGACTGTCCCGAAAGTTGTTGTCGCCCCGCCTGATCCACCGTGCCAGCCTGTCACTACCGGCAGACCGCACGAGACATTCACAGCGAAGCGTGGCGAACCATGTGCTTGACATCACACCTCTCGCCTGGTGTGCTAACGATAGCACCAGATCCGAACAGGCCAACCTTAG
>DATDBL010000180.1:0-4291 GCA_036524855.1 Aldersonia sp.
CCTCCCGTCTCGGGATGTGCCGTGGGAATCGCAGCCGCGTGGCACCGCCTGGCTCGTCGAGCGTCTGCGGTTGGACAAGGGCGGCTACCGGTACTGGTGGCGCTCCCGCGAGGACCCGGTGGCGAACCATGTGATCCGCGGACCGGTCCGGTTCTGGTCGGCGACGGACGGATCCGACGAGACGGTGCTCCGGGCGCTCGCCGAACGGCGTTTCGCCGACCTGCCCCGTACTCGGGCCGGACCCCGACGGGCCCACGGCGCCGCCGAACTCGCCTCGGCGTTGGAGCAGCTACGCACGGTCTGCGGATCGTATTGGGAGCGGGAGTGGCGGCGCGAACACCGCGGTATCGGCCGGCATCCGGAGGACACCCTGTGGGAGGCCGTGCACGGCTATCTGGACCTGCTCGACGCCGAGGAACGCGGCGGGTGATCATGCCTGATCGCGTTCGCAAGCCATACCGTCGCGCTCGAAGGGCCGACCGGGCCGTCCCTGGCGGTATCTTGGCTCGGGTGTCCGCCGATCTCGCCTCCCTCGCCCGCAATTGTCCCGTCGTCGAGGGTGCCGTCGGCTTGTCCGAGTGGCTGGGCGAGGACGGACGAGCGGTGACGGCAGGTGGTTCGCTTCGCCCCGCCGATGTTCCCGCCGCCGCTCGCGCGCTCGGCGTCCGGGTCACCGCGAGGGTGCGTCGCGCCGCCGACGTGCCACAGGTGCACCGGCAGTGGATCGCGGCGGCGGGCATGGGCCTGATCGTCGTCGATGGCACGCGCGCGAGGCGTTCGGAAACGCTGGCACGATCCGCAGCGCCACGGTCGCCCGCACCCGGCCGAGGCCGCGGTCGGGGTGCTGCGCGCGTTCGATGTCCTGGACGGGATGGGCCTGACCCCGCTGGGCGAGTGGGCGTGCGACGAACTGCGGCGCGTAGTCCCGCCGCCGATCACCCCGGACATGCCGGCGCGGGAGCTGCTCACCCAGCTCGCCGGCGCCGACGACCACTGGAACCGTGCCGGCTTCTGGTTCGGCGGACGCACCGTCGAGCACATCGTCGCCGAGCTGGCCGCGGCCGCGACGGACGCCACGCCCGCCGAGCGGATGGCGGCGATCGACGTGATCGACGGCCTGGGGCCCGACGCGGTCGCGGCGCTGCGTGCCGCCGCGGACGATGCGCCGCTCGCCGCACACGCCCGCGACATCGCGCACCGATACGAGCTGGCACCGGAACCCGGCGTCGCCGACATGGTCTGGCTGGCCACCGAATACGCCCACGCCGACCTCACCCGCCACGGCGTCGCCGCGGCCCGCTACACCGCGACGGACACCCTGGCCGCGGCCGGTGTCGACCTCGACACCGGCGGCGTCGACCGGATCGCGGGCAGCGGGCACCCGCACGCGGGCGAGGTCGCCGACACGCTGCGCGGTGTCGTCGGGTCCCCGATCCCGGTGCAGCAGCTGAAGATAATGCTCGCGCCCGGTTGCTGGCGGCGGGTGCTCGTCCCGGAGAACGCCACGCTGGAGGTGCTGCACCGGGTGATCATCGTCGTGTTCGGCTTCGACGACGACCACCTGCATGTGTTCACCGTCGGGCACCGCCGCTACGCCGACCCCTTCCACGGCCTCGGCGACACCCTGCCCGAGGACACGATCCGCCTGCACCAGGCGCTGCCCCGACCGAAGGCGACCATCTCGCACGAATACGACCTCGGCGCGAGCTGGCGCCACGAGATCCTGCTCGAGCAGACCATCGACGGCCACCCCGGGCACCTGGAATGCGTCGGCGGCAAGGGCGCCGACCCGATCGAGTACTACGACCCGGACGACCCCGAGGATCCGGCGCCGTTCGACGCCGACGCGATCGACCGGCGGTTGGGCGAACTGTCCACGACAGTGAGCTGATCGGTGCACGGGCGGCGTCGGTGTCGAGGATCTCGGGGTGAGCATCGCGTGCGAGCAGACGACTCGGCGGCCGTGACCGCGCAGATGCGCCGCACCGGTGACGCCGACTGCTCCGAGACCAACACCGAGAGGTCGACGTCCTGTTGGCCGAGGCTGCCCCGACAGCTCGGAAACCGGACGCGGTGCTGCATCGGTGCCTGCGGAGTCCACGGCTCGAAGCCCGCCACATGCGCTCGGCACGGTCGAGGTGCTGTCCACCCGGTGGCAGCCGACCGTGCGCGGCTCACTCACGCGGTTCGCCGCATAATGGCCCGGTGGACGAGTGGGATACCGAGGTCGGCGACGTCACCGATGCCCCCGCGTTGTGGAGGCTGCTGGTGCGCAACACGGCGGCGCCCGAGCTGGCGCCGTCGGTCGCGGTCGAGGCGTTCCGGCGCCATCACTGCGGCGGCGAGCAGGGCGCATACGATTCGGTGTTGCTGCTGTGCACCGACTGGCGATGGCGCCGCACGAGCGCGAAGGTGCTTGCGGGAATAGTGGATTCGCAGATTCTCGACAACACGGACCAGGACCGGTTGGCCGACGCCCTGCTGTGGCGGGACACGGTGGCCTACACCCATCCGACGGGATGGTTCGGCACCACATTCATCGAGATCGACCTCGACGGCCCGGGCAGCCGGAAGGTGAGCGTCGATCCGCGCACGCCGATGATCGCCGAGCGGCAGGTGTGGCCGCCGCTGCGCTCCTGGGCCGCCACCCGCGTCCTCGGTCGGCAGCGGTCCACGCCCGCGAGGGTGTTGAAACGCGCGAGGTCGTTGCCGCCCCACGACGGCGCGGCGGTGGTGACCGGTGCGGTACGGGCCGTCGACGAGCTCGACGACGCCCAGCAGCGAGCGATCATCGACGCCGCGCTGCAGTGGCGCAACAAGGCGCCCCGCAAGGCGGCACTGGAGCTGCTGCTCACCCGGGGTGCGGCCGACCGCTCGCTGGCGATCGCCGCCGCCGACCCGGATGCCTCGATCCGCGCCTGGGCGCGAAAGCATCTCGCCGACCACGAGATCCAGGGCAGACTCCTCGACTGACGAGGACCCGCCGTCGCACGGCTTCACGGGATCACCCAGGTCCTGTCCGGGCTCGGGGACCATGCGAATCGTCTCGACCACAGCCAAGAAGTCGCCGGATCGCGGCCGACATCGCCGCCGCACTCGGCCTGTCGACGGACCTCGCCGCCGCGATCGGCCTTGCCCACGACTGCGGGCACTGTCCATTCGGCCATGCCGGCGAACGCGAGTTCCAGGAGTTCCGCCCCGGTCACGAGCACGCTGCGTGGGGAGCCGATGCCGTCCTCGCCGCGACCTCGGGGTCGGTCACCAGCAGCCCGTCCAACGCGGCGCACCGCTGCTCGGTGAACTCGTGCGCCAGCCGGTCGAACGTCTCCCGCCGCGCTTCCTCGCGCGCGTGCGCGACCCGCTCCACCACCGTCACTGGCCCCGGCCGGATCACCCGCGCCGAAATCAGGTACTCGCACGCCAGCCGGAACAGCAGTAACGGCGAGTCGTGTTCCAACGCCCGCGCCAGCAGGAACTCATCCAACTCCTTGAGCTCCAGCGACGTCGGCGGCCGCCACCCCAGACACCGTGCCACCAGCCGAAGTTGCTCCGTCCGCGTCTTCACCCGACGCCCATACGAGCGGATGGCACCCGGATCAACCCGAAGCTGCTCCGCCGGCCTTCACCACCGCCGCCCGCGGCGCCGACGAAACCTTGTCCGGCACGGCAACGAACACAACGCGACAGCAAGCCCCAACCGGTCGGCCGGCCCCCTGCCCCGCCCAGGATCTACGAAGGCCACGTCCGCCGGGGTCAAACGTGAAGGACCGGACCAACTCCTCCCAACCGATCTCGGGGAGTACTACCGCAACGCCTGATCGGGACGCTGGTGCGAGAGCGCAACCTCGCCGCAGTGCCGGTCACGCATGATCTGGGCTCGCTGGCTCCGGGGCAGCCGCACGGCGTCGACGTCACCGTGCACAAGCGCGACGATCGGATCGAATCGTGGGTCGAGCACGCCGCGAGGGCATAGGAGCGTTCGCGATTACGCTCGACGGCATGGTCCACCCCGCCACCACCGCGCCCTCGCCGGAGGTCGTCGATGCGCTGCGCGACGTGATCGAGGGCCCGCTGCACGGTATCGCGGAGCGGTTCTCCCGGTTCCTCGCGCCCGTGTGGCCGCACACCGCGCTGGTGATCTTCACGCGCGAGTGCACCGGACGACCGCGCAAGGTCAGCGGAGACCCGGAGATCCTCGGGCGGGTGAGCATCGCCGAACTCGAGGTCGTCCGCGACGCGCTCGAGCCGGGTGTTGCGTTCGACGGCGGCGCGCTGATCGCGGGCCGGCGGC
>DATDBL010000181.1:0-2324 GCA_036524855.1 Aldersonia sp.
GAGGCCTACGTCGACGCGCTCGCGGGAATCGGTGTTCCGCTGCGCGACGAGCTGATTCGCGACGTCGACTGGGGCGGAACGAACGCGGCCGCCGCGATCGACGACATCCTCGACGGCACGGACCCGCCCACCGCCGTCTACGCGCACAGCGACGAACTCGCCTTCGGCGTGCTACGCAGCTTGCACCGGCGCGGGCTGCGAGTCCCCGAGGACGTCTCGGTCATCGGCATCGACGACCACCCGCTCGCCGAACTCACCGACCTCACCACCGTGCGTCAGCCGGTGCGCGAGCAAGGCGCAATCGCCGCCCGGTTGGTGCTCGACGAACTCGACGCCACCGACACCGTCGCCGACGGCCGTTCCGCAGCCGTCACTGTCCCCACCACCCTCGTGGTGCGCGCCACCACGGGTCCGCCCGGCGAGTATCACGCGATTGCCGCGGCGAGCCGCGGACGGCAACCGTAGGCGACGTTCGACGATCGTGCACACAAGTCCTCCGCCGGTCCGTGGATCGGTTCGTGCGTCCGGCCCGGTGCCGGAGGCGTGGCGGCGGGCCGCCGCATGGGCTGGTCGATGACGAGGCATGGCGGCTGTTCGATGTTGCAGGCCGTATCGACTCGGTCGGCGACCGCACAGCAGCGGCCCTGTGGGGTCGCGCGGCACCGAAGCCCGGGCCGGAGAGGAGTCGCCGCGGCCACCACCGCGATCGTGAACCAGCACTCGGCGGGCACCGGTCGACGTTTTCGCGCATTCCGCGCGAACGGCGCCTGAGTGCATATGACCGGCACGCGAACCATCGCACAGCCTCCGGCCCAATCGTCTGCCAGGTCGCCGCGACCCGACGATGTCGATTCCGCACGGTTGAATCCCACAATTCGTGCACTCGCATGTGTCAAGGGACACGAGGAAGTTTGCCGTGGCCGCCGACACGCATGTGGGCACTCCGCCGCGACCACTTGGCAGAGCTAAGCGATCCCCGTCTGTCACCGGAAGCCGGGCGGGCGAATAGACGATGGAGCACGCCCGTGAGTATCTGGGGTGCGCGCGTCGTCTCGGGAAGACGGCCTTGCCGACCTACGATGGGACTCATGCCCGCGCCGACCGTCGCCGTACAACGCGTTCTGTCGGTCGGCATCGGCCACCCATATCCATCCGAACCGAGTCAGCAAGAGCACAACACGAGTTCGAGAAGGGCACGGCGCATGGGGCCAAGATGGGGCCAACGGCTCGGACCAGCTGCACCAACCCGTCTGATCGGGGGTGGTAGAACCACTGTGACCAGCACGGATACCGTTGTGACGTAGGTGGTTCCATCTGAAAAGCGGAAGGGCGCCGGTTCGATCCCGGCCCTGGCCACCACGCATCTGGGCAGGTCAATCGCTGTTTGTGATCTCGATCGAGGCGATTTGTTCCGGAGTTGGTGACCTTTCCGAATCGGATGGCTGGTCATCGAGGCGCGACACCAACCGGTACGCGTCGGCGAGGTGGTTGCGTGAGTCTAAAGTCTGCGGATGTTTGGGACCGAGGACTCGTACGCGATCGGCGAGTGTCCGCTCGTGAAGCAGGATCGCTTCGTCGATGCGACCGTGGGCCATGTCGAAGCGACCCTGAGCCATGTCGATGCATGCTGGGCAATGTAGACGGCGGCGAGATTGTGGCGCGAGGTCATGGTTTCGGGAGGGTCAGCGGGAAGGGCGGTCTCGCAATCGGTGACGGCTCGTACAACTTCGACGATCGCCTCGTCTATGCGATCTGCCGAGCGGTAGGCGCCAGCGAGGTTGTTACGCGAGGCGGCAGCACGGCGGCGGCGGTCGAGTCGCGGGTAGTCCTGGTCTGCCGGCCGGCGCAGTACATGCTCGATCGGGTAATCGTGCAGTTGGTCGGGGTAGCGGGGACTGGTGAGGGCGTGTGGGTGCGCGGGACCGCCCCAGCGCCCGGCGCATCGAACCGGTCAACGTGATCCGTTGCGGGGAGTTGGAAAACCTGCGGCCGCGAGCACGATCGCGGCGCGGGTGGCGAGGCGTTGGTGATCCACAACACCCTGGACCACGGCCTGTCCAACGCCCGATCCGAGGCCACAACCGGCTCAACAAGCAGGTCAAACGCGTCGGATGCGGCTTCCGCAACCACGAGAACTCGGCCCGTCGGATAACGCTTCCACAGCACCCGCAAACAGCGGGCCGGAGTGAGTCCCCTGGGGTGGTGGAAATCGGGCCCATCGTGATCGGGTCGTGTCGGTCCCGGATTTGAGGGGGTCATCGCGCGAAGCTCTGTGAGCAACGACGAAGAAGCTCACGAAGGAGTTCACGCGATGACCCTGGACC
>DATDBL010000182.1:0-2812 GCA_036524855.1 Aldersonia sp.
GCGGCCCATGCCGAGGTAGTGCACCAGTTGGCTCGGCGAGACGATCGCCTCGGCTTTGAACGATACGGCGGGACAGGCGATCCGGACCAGTGCACGCAGCGCCTGGGTGAGCGCGTGCACCTCCGGCTGGTTCTGGCAGTCTGTGCCCATCCGCTTGCAGATGAATGCGATCGCATCCAGGCGCAGCACGTCCACGCCCAGGTTCGCCAGGTAGAACACGATCTCGGTGAACTCCACGAAGACTTCGGGATTGGCCCAGTTCAGGTCCCACTGCCAGGCATTGAACGTGGTCCACACCCACCGCGACAACTCCTCGTCCCAGGTGAAGTTGCCGGGCGCGAAGTCGGGGAACACCTCCGGCAGGGTCGCCTCGTAGCGGTCCGGTTCGATGCGGTCGAGAAAGGTCAGGAAGTAGTTGCGGTAGTGCTCGTCACCGGCACGTGCCGCCTGCGCCCACGCGTGCTCGCGGGCCACATGGTTGAGCACGAGATCGAGCACCAGGCTGATCCCGTTGCGACGCAGCGTTGCCGCCAACGCGCGCAGGTCCTCGACCGTGCCGAGGTCGGGTCGGACGCTGCGGTAGTCGGCCACCGCGTAGCCGCCGTCGTTGTCGCCGGGCCGCGGCGTCAGCAGCGGCATCAAATGCAGGTAGCGCACGCCGAGTTCGCGCAAATAGTCGATGTGCTCGCCGACGCCCGCGAGGTTGCCGGCGAACCGGTCCGCATAGGTCGCGTAGCCCACCATCTCCGGTAGCTGCAGCCAGTCCGGCTGCAGCGAGCGCTGCAGATCCAGCAGGTGCAGATCGTGTGGCCGGTCCCTGTTGGCGATCGCTGCGTGCTCGATCAGCCGCCCCGCCAGCGTCGCGGCGACCTCGTCGCCGTAGGCGATCCGCAATCCCTGTACGAGGTCCCCGCGCCAGCGCTGCACCCGCAGCGCGAACAGTTCCGCGCGGTCTTCGGTGAACTCCTCCATCGACCCCAGCCTAGTTCGATACCGGGACGACCGGCCCGCGCCGGTAGCACTCGCGGCCCGGCGGCTGTTGCGGCGGTTTGCGGTATTCGACCTTCGGGATCTGCATCGTCACCGGGTCGTCGGCGAGGACGAACTTCGCGCCGTGGTGCGCGAGTTCGATCGGGTCGCCTTGCAGCAGCCGGTAGGTCGCGGTGTCCTGCTCGATCGCGACGACGATCTTGCTGTTCAAGACCACCATTCGAAACGACAGGTACGTCAGCTGGGACGGCAACCGCGGCGCGAAGGTGATCTTGCCGCCGTGGTCGCGCATTCCGCCGAACCCGCCGACGCAGTCCATCCAGGCGCCGGCGAGTGCGGCGATGTGCAGCCCGCTCGAGACGTTGTCGTGCAGGTCGTGCAGGTCGGTGAACGCGCTTTCCACCATCAGGTCGTACGCGAGGTCGAGGTAGCCGACCTCAGCCGCGACGACCGCCTGACAGCACGCCGACAGCGACGAGTCACGCACCGTCAGCGGTTCGTAGTAGTCGTAGTTGCGAAGCTTCTGCTCGGGGGTGAACGCGTCGCCGCGCAGGTACATCGCCAGCACCAGATCGGCCTGCTTGACCACCTGCTTGCGGTACAGGTCGTAGTACGGATAGTTCAGCAGCAGCGGGTATTTCCCGACCGATGCGGCGAAGTCCCAGCGGGCCAGCAGGGTGAACGCCTCCGACTGCTGATGCACCCCGAGTTCGTGATCGAACGGGATCGTCATGTGGTCGGCGCAGTCGCGCCAGTGGGTGAGTTCTGCGGGCGTGACCCCGAACTCGGCGGCCAGTTCCGGCCGACGTTCGCACGCGGCCCTAGCGTCGCGCAGATTCTGCTGCGCAACGAGATTGGTGAACACGTTGTTGTTGACGATCGCGGTGTACTCGTCGGGACCCGTCACCCCGTCGAGGCGGAAATCGCCGTTGATGTCGTGGTGTCCCATGCCGGCCACCAGCCGCGCGGACTCGACGAGAAGCTCGACGCCGCACTCGGTTTCGAAGTCGGTGTCGTTGGTGGCGGCCAGGTAGCGCGCGGTCGCGTTGGCGATGTCGCAGGTGATGTGGATCGCCGCGGTGCCCGCCGGCCAGTAGCCGGAGCACTCGTCGCCGTTGATCGAGCGCCAGGGGAACATGGCCCCCGGCTGGGCGAGTTCCTGGGCGCGGGCCTTCGCCTTACCCAGGGTCGTGTGCCGCCAGCGCAGCACCTCGCCGGCCGCGGCGGGTACGGTGTAGGTGAGCATCGGCAGCACGAACGTCTCGGTGTCCCAGAAGGTGTGGCCGTCGTAGCCCGGCCCGGTGAGCCCCTTGGCGGGGATCGAGCGGGCCTGGCCACGGGCACCGGCCTGCAGCACGTGGAAGATCGCGAACCGCAGCGCCTGCTGCAACTGCGGGTCGCCGTCGACTTCGATGTCGGCGTCGAGCCAGAAGTCGTCGAGGTACTGGCGCTGTTCGTGCACCAGCGAGTCCCACCCCGTCTCCATGGCCATCGCCAGCGCGGCGTCGACCTGGGCGCGCAGCGCCGGCACCGAGCGTCGCCCCGACCAGCCGTAGCCGACATACTTGATCAGCGTGATGCGCTTGCCCTTGGGCACATTCGCGGCGACCGTCATGCGGGCGAGGTCGTCGTCGGCGCGGATGAAGCAGTCCGCACTGGCCGGGTAATGCACCTCGTGGTCCATCCCCGCGGCCACCCGCAGTCCGGAGCGGCGTGTGTGGTGCACCAGCACCGCCCACTGATTGCGGCAGTGCGCCAGGTCCGCGATCAGTGGCGCATCGAGGGCCGCCGCGAGGCGGGGATCGTTTCCGGGAGCGGGTAC
>DATDBL010000183.1:0-14276 GCA_036524855.1 Aldersonia sp.
CCAGCCGTTCTGGCGGGTCACCGACGACGGGTCGCGCCAGCGCCAGCTCGGTCATTTCCTCGACGACGTTCATCGTGCTCACCTCGATGGGAGAGATCGTCGCTGTACTGCTTGTCACAGTGTTATCCGGACCACTGACAACTTCCGCGAGGCTCGCCGCGCGACTCGGCATCCTCTACTGGCGGACGGCACGTTCGTACTCTCCCGGCCGGGACCAGAATTAGGTAAGCCAATCCTTCAAGTGGCATCATTCTCTGGTAGCCAGTCGAAAGTAGTCCCGCTGCGGAGAAGGACGGACGAACGATGAAGCGGATCGGACCGATGTCGGGAGTGGCACTCGCCGCCGCCGCGGTGATGACGGTGTCGGGGTGCTCGAATTCCGGTTCGGATTCGTCGGGCGACGCCTCCGCCACCACGATCACCGTGTACAACGCCCAGCACGAGTCACTGACGACGGAGTGGGCCGATGCCTTCACCGAGGAGACCGGCATCGGGGTGGAACTGCGCAACGGCAGCGACACCGAACTCGGCAACCAGTTGGTAGCCGAGGGTGACAGGTCGCCGGCCGACGTGTTCCTCACCGAGAACTCCCCCGCGATGACCCTGGTGGAGAACGCGGGGCTGTTCGCCGACGTGAACCAGGACGTCCTCGACCAGGTCCCGAGCGAGTACCGACCGTCGAGCGGCAAGTGGACCGGCATCGCGGCCCGCTCCACCGTGTTCGCGTACAACGAGGACACGCTGCCCGCGGACCAGCTGCCGAAGTCGCTGCTCGACCTGCAGGACCCCGCGTGGAAGGACCGCTGGGCGGCCTCGCCCTCGGGGGCCGACTTCCAGGCCATCGTGAGCGCTCTGCTCGAATTGAAGGGCGAGGACGCCACGCGGGCATGGCTGGCCGGGATGAAGGACAACGCCCGCACCTACACGGGCAACAGCACCGTGATGAAGGCCGTCAACGCCGGCGAGATCCCCGGCGGCGTCATCTACCACTACTACTGGTTCGGCGATCAGGCCAAGACCGGTGAGAACAGCAACAACGTCGCGCTGCACTACTTCAAGAACGAGGACCCGGGCGCGTTCGTCAGCGTCTCGGGTGGTGGTGTGTTGGGGTCGAGCTCGAAGCAGGATGCGGCCCAGCAGTTCCTGAAGTTCGTGACCGGCCCGAAGGGGCAGGAGGTCCTGCAGACCGGGACGTCGTTCGAGTACACCGTCGGGAGCGCTGTGCCCGCCAACACCCAGCTGGTGCCCCTCGCCGACCTGCAGGCCCCGCCGGTCGACCCCGCGACGCTCAACAGCCCGCAGGTCACCGCGCTCATGACCGAAGCTGGTTTGCTCTGACTCTCGCCCCGATCGGCCGGACGCGGTCGGGCGACACGGACACGCCGCGTCGACCGACCGCCCCGCCACGCCTGCCGATCCCGCTGGCCGCCGCGGCGCTGGCCGTGGTGGCCGCATCGTTCGTCCCGCTCGCGTACGTGATCGTGCAAAGCATCGACACCGGGTGGGACACCGCATCGGCGCTGCTGTTGCGGCCACGCGTGCGCGAACTGCTCGCGAACACCGTGCTGCTGGTCGTGGTCACGGTCCCGGTCTGCATCGCCGTCGGCGTCACCGCCGCGTGGCTCGTCCACCGCACCCGGGTGGTCGGGGCCAAGGTATGGGCGGTGCTTCTCGCGGCACCGCTGGCCGTCCCGGCCTTCGTCAACAGCTACTCCTGGGTGACCGCGATCCCGTCGCTCGGTGGGCTGTTCGGCGGAGTTCTCATCTCGACACTGTCGTACTTCCCGCTCGTCTACATTCCGACGGCCGCGACCCTGCGGCGGCTGGACCCCGCCGTCGAGGAATCCGCCCGCGCCCTGGGCGCCGGGCCGTGGGCGGTGTTCTTCCGCGTCGTGGTGCCGCAACTGCGCCTTGCCATCTCCGGCGGGGCACTGCTGGTGTCGCTGCACCTGCTCGCCGAGTACGGCGCGTTCGTGTTCATCCGGTTCGACACGTTCACGACCGCGATCTTCGAGCAGTACCAGTCGACCTTCAACGGAACCGCGGCCACCATGCTGGCGGGCGTCCTGGTGTTGCTGTGCCTCACCCTGCTCGTGATCGAATCGAGCGTGCGCGGCGGCGCCCGCTACGCCCGCATCGGTTCGGGGGCCGCACGCCGGGCGGTCCCCATCGAACTCGGCTGGCGGTACTCGCCTCCCGCCCTTCTGTTCCTCGGCGTGTTGGTCGCGCTGTCCCTCGGTGTTCCCGTTGTCGTTGTCGTGCGGTGGCTCGCCATCGGCGGAACCGCGGTGTGGGAACTCGACGCCGTGGCGGCCGCGCTGGTCCAGACTCTCGTGTTCGGCATCGCCGGTGCGGTCGTGACCTGCGTGCTCGCCTTTCCCATCGCCTGGATCTCGATTCGCCACCGCGGTCGGTTCTCCCGCGTCCTCGAGGGCGCCACCTACACCTCCAGTGCACTGCCCGGCATCGTGGTGGCGCTCGCGCTCGTCACGGTAACCATCCGATACCTCCATCCCCTCTACCAGAGCGTCGCCGTCGTGATCGCCGCCTACGCGTTGCTGTTCCTGCCGCGCGCCCTGGTGAACCTGCGGGCGGGACTCGCCCAAGCCCCCGTCGGACTCGACGAGGCCGCGCAGTCGCTGGGGGTCTCACCGTTGTCGGCGTTCTTCCGGGTGACGCTGCGGCTGGCCGCGCCCGCGACTGCAGCGGGCGCCGCGCTGGTCTTCCTGGGGATCGTCAACGAGCTGACCGCCACCCTGCTGCTCGCACCCACCGGAACCCGCACGCTGTCCATGCAGTTCTGGTCGCTGAGCAGCGAGATCGACTACGCGGGCGCCGCGCCGTACGCGCTGATCATGGTCGTGCTGTCGCTGCCCATGACCTACGTGCTGTTCTCCCAGTCGAAAAAGGCAGCCGGACTATGACCTACGCACTCGAAGTGGACGGACTCGACAAGTCGTTCGGCGCCGCGACGGTACTGCACCACGTCGCCTTCGCCGTCGAGATCGAATCCACGACCGCCATCCTGGGCCCCTCCGGCTGCGGAAAGACCACGCTGCTGCGCCTCATCGCCGGCTTCGAGAAGCCCGACGCCGGCACCATCGCGCTCGCCGGGCGCGTCGTCGCCGGCGGCGCATGGACACCGGCCCACCGGCGGTCGGTCGGCTACGTCGCCCAGGACGGTGCGCTGTTCCCACACGCCACCGTCGGCGCCAACATCGGCTTCGGACTCCCCCGGCGGGCGCGCACCCGCTCGAAGATCGCCGAACTGCTCGACATGGTGTCGCTGGACCCCTCCCACGCCGCCCGGCGACCCGACCAGCTCTCGGGCGGACAGCAGCAGCGGGTGGCGCTCGCCCGCGCCCTGGCGCGGGAACCGGAACTGATGCTCCTCGACGAACCGTTCTCCGCCCTCGACGCGGGCCTGCGTGCGAACACCCGCCGAATCGTCGCCGACGTCCTCGCCAAGGCCGGGATCACCACCATCCTCGTCACCCATGACCAGCCCGAGGCGCTGTCGTTCGCCGACCGGGTGGCAGTCATGCGTGCGGGACGCCTCGCCCAGATCGGCACGCCCCGCGAAATCTACTCCACCCCGGTCGACGTCCCCACCGCCGAATTCATCGGAGACGCCGTCGTGCTGTCGGCGCACGTCGACGGCGGACGCGCCCGCTGCGCGCTCGGCGACATCGCCGTCGCCGCCAACGGCATACGCGGCTACGCCCGAGTGATGTTGCGGCCGGAACAGATCGAGGTGACCACCGACCGCACCGAGGCGTCGGGCACCGTCCTCGACATCGAGTACCTCGGCTCCGAGGTGCTGCTCGGCATCCGACTCGACACCGCCGGCGGCGTCGTTCCCGAACGGGTCACCGTCCGCCGCTTCGGCGCCACCACGCTCGAACCAGGCGACCGCGTCGGCATCCGCGTCCTCGGCGAGGCCGTGGCCTACCCACTCTGAACCTCGTAGCGTCCTACCCCGCCCACACCTGCTCGGCGATGCGGGCGAAATTGCCGCCGAGCACCTTGGCGACCGCGTCGTCGTCGTAGCCCCGCGCCGCGAGCAGGTCGCCGAGGCCTACGGTGGCCTCCGGCGGCACCCACTGCAGCGGGCCGAAGGCGGTGTAGGCCTCGGAGAACGCGCTCGGGTTTTCGCGCAGTTCGGCGTTGAAGTCGACATGGTCGAACGAGTAGTCGGAGCCGATGCCGACGTGGTCGATGCCGACGAGGTCGACGCCGTACTCGATGTGGTCGACCATCGCGGCGAGCCGTTCGGCGCGCTGGTCCGGTTCGTTGGGGCCGAGGAAGATGCCGACGCCGTTGATGCCGATCACGCCGCCGGTGTCGGCGCAGGCACGGGCCTGGTCGTCGGTGATGTTGCGGGGGTGCGACCACAGCGCGGCGAAGTTGGAGTGGCTGTAGATCATCGGCTTGCCGGTGGTGGCGGCGATGTCGAGGCCGGAGCGCGCCGAGCAGTGCGAGCCGTCGGCGAACATCCCGACCGCGTTGAGTTCGCGCACCAGGTCGCGTCCGTAGGCGGTCAGCCCGGTGTCGTCGGCGTCGAGGCACCCGGATCCGGCGGCGTTGGCGTGGTTGTAGGACGGCAGCAGCGATCGCACGCCCAGGTCGTAGAAGTGGGCGACGTTGCGCAGGTCGCCCTCGAGCGGGCGGGAGTCCTCGAGGTCGAACGCGAGCGCGATGAGGCCCTCGGCACGGGCGACCGCGAGATCGTCGAGGTGGGTCACCGCCTGGAATCGGCCGTCGGCGAGCGCGGCCTGACGGAACGCGATCGCGAGTCCCGCGGACTGATCCCTGTCCTGGCGCGAGTAGCCGACGTTCACCGACAGGTAGGACCCGCCGGGGTAACGGGCGAGTTCGGTGACGTCGGCGTTGAAGTGCAGCGGCAGGCAGCAGTGCTGTTCCCAGAGCCAGTGACTCGGCGGCGCGGACATTCGAGCAGACTAACGGCATGGACGTCGAAGATCCGTATCTCTGGCTGGAAGAGGTCACCGACGAGCGCGCGCTGGACTGGTGCCGCGCGCGCAACGATCTGGTGCGCGCGGAATTCGCCTCGTCGGCCGAGTTCACGGCGCTCGAGCAGCGGATTCTCGACATGCTCGACACCGACGAGCGAGTCCCCTACCCCGGCCGACGCGGGCAGTGGCTCTACAACTTCTGGCGCGACGCGGCGCACCCGAAGGGGTTGTGGCGGCGCACGACCTTCGACGAGTATCGCAAGGACGACCCCGCCTGGGACGTGCTCATCGACGTCGACGCGCTTGCCGCGGACGAGGACGAGAACTGGGTGTGGGGCGGCGCGGGCGTGCGTCGACCCGATCAGGACCTCGCGCTGATCAGGCTGTCCCGCGGCGGCGCCGACGCCACCGTGGTGCGCGAGTTCGACCTGCGCACCCGCACCTTCCGTGCCCCGGCGGACGGCGGCTGGTACCTGCCCGAGGCGAAATCGAGCATCGGCTGGATCGACGCCGACACCGTCTACGTGGGGACCGATTTCGGGGAGGACACGCTCACGGACTCGGGATATCCGCGGATCGCGAAACGATGGCGCCGCGGCATGCCGCTGTCGGAGGCGGAAACGGTGATCGAGGGCGAGCAGACCGACGTGTCGGTGGGCGCCGGCTACGACCGCACACCCGGCTACGAACGCCACTTCGCCGTGCGCCATCCCGAGTTCTTCACCGAGCACGTGTCGCTGCTCGAACCGAACGGGCCCGTGCTGCTCGACCTGCCCGAGGACGCCGACGTGTCCTGGTACAAGGACTGGCTGACGGTGCGGTTGAAGTCGGACTGGACGGTCGGCGACGTCACCCACCCCGCGGGGGTGCTGCTGGTGACCGACTTCGTTCGGTTCCGCGCCGGGGAACGCGACTTCGAGGAGTTGTTCACCCCGGACGCGCACACGTCGCTGAACGGGTACGGCTGGACCGAGAACTACCTGCTGCTCGCGACGCTGGCCGACGTTCAGACGAAACTGTACGTGCTCGAGCCGTCGGACAACGGCTGGTCGCAGCGGCCGTTCCGCGACACCCCACCGATGGCGACGACGGGTCTGTCCAACCTCGATCCGATCGAGGCCGGTGACGAGTTCATGATGACGACGTCGAGTTACACGACGCCGCCGACGCTGCTGTACGGGACCGTCGGCGGCGAGGTGGAGGTGCTCAAGCAGGAACGCAGCTACTTCGACGCCGACGGCTTGGCCACCGAGCAGTTCTTCGCCACCTCCGAGGACGGAACCGCGGTGCCGTACTTCGTCGTTCGGCGCCCCGGCGCGAGCGGGCCGACGCTGCTCGGCGGCTACGGCGGGTTCGAGTTGTCCCGCACTCCGGGCTACAACGGCGCCGGGGGCATGGGGTGGCTCGAACGCGGCGGGATCACGGTGACCGCGAACATCCGCGGCGGCGGCGAATACGGACCGACCTGGCACACCCAGACGCAGAAGGCCGGCCGGCACCTGGTGTACGAGGATTTCGCCGCGGTGGCAAGCGATCTCGTCGCGCGCGGGATCACCACGCCGGATCAGCTGGGCGCGGCCGGCGGCAGCAACGGTGGGCTGCTGGTGGGGGTCATGCTCACCGCATACCCGGATCGGTTCGGCGCGTTGGTGTGCCAGGTCCCGCTGCTGGACATGCGCCGCTACCACCTGCTGCTCGCGGGCGCGTCGTGGATGGCGGAGTACGGCGACCCGGACGACCCCGACGAGTGGGCCTTCATCTCGACGTACTCGCCGTACCAGAACACGCGCGCGGACCGGACCTATCCCCCGATCCTGCTGACCACCTCCACCCGCGACGACCGGGTGCACCCCGGCCACGCCCGCAAGATGGCCGCGCGGCTCGAGCAGGAGGGCCACGAGGTCTGGTACTACGAGAACATCGAGGGCGGCCACGGCGGCGCCGCCGACAACGCGCAGGCGGCGTTCCAGTCGGCGCTGGTGTACGAGTTCCTGTGGCGCAAACTGGGCGCTTCGCGCTCGTGAGTGGTTGACGAGTCCCCGGGCGAGCGAAGCGACGGGAAATCGACACAGCCTCTTCAACCACTCACGGGTCGGGGTCAGCGGTCGTGCAGCCAGGCCTCGATGCGGTCGACGGTGGAGGCAGGGGTGCGGATCCAGCCGTTGTGGCCTAGGGGCTCGGGCTGCCGCCAGGTCGTGACCTGGGCCTTCGACAGTTTGGCGAGCAGGTGGTCGGCCGAACCGGCGGGGGCGAGGTCGTCGCCGGTGATCGAGATGGACAGCACCGGCAGCGTGAGGCGGGCGAGGCGGTCCTCGTAGTCGGTGTCGGCGCGCTCGGGGTCGAAGCGGCCGGTGCGCGCCAGCCGCGCCCAGTCGGAGATCAGCATCTTGGACTGGCGACCGAACCCGCCGACGTCGACGCGGTCGCCGGGCCAGAAGCCGGCCAGGTTCGCCGTGATCGACATCGCCGCCGACCCCAGCAGCAGCGCCGGCGCGCGCACCCCGCCGAAGCCGCGGTGGTACGGCGTGCCCGACGCGACCAGGATCAGCCCGCCGAGGCGGCCCCGGATCCGGCCGGCGTACAGCGCGCCGAGTTGGCCGCCCATGCTGTGCCCCAACAGGTACGGCGTCGAGGCCGGGAACCGGTCACGCACCACGCCGAACACCGCGGGGAAGTCGACCGCCACCATTTCGTGATAGCCGTAGCGACTTGCCGAACTCGGGCGGGGCCGGCTGTCGCCCTGGCCGCGCAACTCGGTGATGGCGACGTCGAACCCGCGGCCCGCCAACTCTTCGCCGAAAGGTTCGTAGTAGCCGGCGGGGATGCCGAGGCCCGGCACGACCACCACGACGGGGCGCGGGTTGTCGAGGGTGACGTGCTGGCGGCGCGGCCCGCTCGCCGGGAGGAGTCGGACGGGGAGGGTGGTTCCGTCGTCGAGTTGGATCGGCACCGTCTCCACGCGGCACACGCTACGCGGTCACTCCCCGATCACGTCGCGTGCCCGCCCGACCAGCAGCGGATCTGCCACCCCGACGAGTTCGTGATCCTTGTCGTCGTAGTCGAACAGGCCGAGCACGTAGCGCATCGCGTTGACCCGGGCGCGCTTCTTGTCGTTGCTCTTGACGACGGTCCACGGCGCGAAATCGGTGTCGGTGCGCCGCATCATCTCCTCCTTCGCGGCGGTGTAGTCGTCCCACTTGTCCAGCGACGCAAGGTCCATCGGGGAGAGTTTCCACTGCCGCACCGGGTCGACCTGGCGGATCGCGAAGCGGGTGCGCTGCTCCAGCGGCGACACCGAGAACCAGTACTTGACCAGGTCGATGCCGTCGTCGACCAGCATCTGCTCGAACAGCGGAGCTTGGCGCAGGAACCGGGCGTACTGATCGGGGGTGCAGAACCCCATCACCGTTTCGACGCCGGCGCGGTTGTACCAGGACCGGTCGAACAGCACCATCTCCCCGTCCGCCGGCAGGTGCTCGACGTAACGCTGGAAGTACCACTGGGTGGCTTCCCGCTCGGTCGGTTTCACCAGGGCGACGACGGTCGCGCCGCGCGGGTTGAGGTGCTCCATGAACCGCTTGATGGTGCCGCCCTTGCCGGCGGCATCGCGACCCTCGAACAGGATCAGCAGGCGGCGCCCGTTCGCCTTGATCCATTTCTGCAGCTTCAGCAGCTCGATCTGCAGAAGCCGTTTCTCCAGGTCGTAGACCGAGCGGCGCATCCGCTCGCCGTACGGGTAGTCCTGGCGCCAGGTATCGACGATGTGGCCGTTCGGCTTGGTGAGCAGCACCGGATCGTCGTCGTCGCTGTCGTCGACGTAGAAGCCGGTGGTGTCGCGCAGGTCGACCGCCGAGTGCAGGTCGGCGAACGCGCTCAGGTCCAGGGCGGACGGGAACTCGGCGGCAGGGTCCGGATCGGTCACTCGCGAAGGGTAACGCCGATGCGTCCCCCGCGAGTGACGAGTACGTGAACGGGGCTGGTCAGGCGCCGATCGCGCCGAGCAGAATGCGTCGCAGCACGCGGATCACGTCGTCGAGGGGTGGCCGCGGGTCCGCGATGCTCCAGTCGTAGACGACGTAGTTCACCGCGCCCATCAGCGCGCTGACCCGCATTTCGTAGTCCCCCGCCGGGATCTCCCCCTCGGTCGCGGCCTGGCGCGCGACGACGGCGAGCAGGCGGCTCCACTCCTGACGCTGGCGGGCGCGGTGCAGCTCGACGAGGGGGCTCGCCCCGACCACCTCGACGAGTGCGACCCGGGCCTTGCGGGGGTCGTTGCCGACGGTTTCGACGTAGGCGCGGGTACCTGCGTCGATGATGGTCGCGGCGCTGTGGGTACGGTTCGCGGCGAGCGCGGCCGCGACGGCCTGTCTGGCCTCCGCTTCGACACTCACGTAGATCTCGATCAGCAGCGCCTCGCGGCCGGTGAATTCCTCGTAGAACTGCCGCGACGACAGGCTCGCGACCTTGCAGATCGCCCCCACCGAGCTGCTGGGATAGCCGTCACGGGCGAAGACGGTGAGCCCGGACTCCAGAAAACGCGCACGCCGCTCGCGCTGCCGGTCGGCGACCGGTTGGCCGGCGTAGGTGCGGCCGGAGAGGGCTTCCTGCGTCATCGGGGTGAGAATACGCCAAGACCCGGCCCGCGTCGGGCGGGCCGGGTCTGGTGGGGCCAGTTGGTTACTCGGAAGAACCGCCGGCGAGCAGGTTGAAAAGAAGTTCGAGCCACGTTCCTGCGAGGTCGATACCAACGCTGCCGAGTGGGATCGTGTCTGCACTCCATTCCTCATCAAGTCGCATCTGCCGGATCCAGGCCGATGCTCGCTGAACACGTTAGAAGCTTCGCGAACGCCTCGCTACCCCTAGCTAGTCCCGAATGCCCTTTTCGGCCCGGCGGGGCGGGACTCACTAGGCGGACAGCGAGGCCAGGATCCCGGAATCGATCAGAACCGTGAGCAGTGCGGCCAGGGCAGTGACGGTTGAACTCAGCACAGCAACTCCGTTCGTGGGCGACCGGCGGCGGTGCGCCGCCACGGGTAAGCTATCCCGCCGCATCGAGTGCCGCCACTCGAGCGCGCGGCGCGTCGCGCGTCAATGTCGGTTGCCCGCGGCCGCGGCCAACTGGTGCATTGTCTCGATCATCGGGTCGACCTCCGCGCAGGTGATGTAGAACGCGATCGACGGCCGCACGGTCGCCTCGAGGCCGAGGCGGCGCAGGATCAGCTGCGCGCAATGGTGACCCGCGCGCACCGCGATGCCCTTCTCGTTGAGTGCCTTGCCGACCTCGAGCGGTTCGTAGCCGTCGAGGACGAACGACATCACGCTCGCGTTATCCGGCTGGAAGGTCGAGCGCTCCAGCGTCACGTCGGCGATCATGTTGCCGCCACCCCGCCACGGCGGCATGTCCTCGAGCACATCGGGTTTGCCGTACAAACACGCCGATCCCGGTGGGGCCGTATGGACACCCCGCGTCGTCGACCGGGATCACCTCGAGCACCGCACCGGTCTCCGAGCACAGCAGATCCCACGGCACGATGTTGGCGTGGTGCTCGAGATGGGAGATGACGATCTCGTCACCCTCGCGAAGATGCTTGCGGCCCCATGTCTGTGACACCAGGTTGATCGCCTCGGTCGCGCCCCGGACGAACACGATCTCCTCACCGGAGGAGGCACCGAGGAACCGCGCCACGATGTCACGCGCCCGCTCGTAGGCGCCGGTCGAACGGGCGGCGAGTTCGTGTGCGGCACGATGCATGTTGGAGTTCTCGTGCTCGTGAAGTAGCCGAGCCGATCGATCACCGCCTGCGGCTTCTGCGTGGTCGCCGCGTTGTCGAACCACACCAGTGGGTGGCCGTTGACGCGTTCGTTTCAGGATCGGGAAGTCTGCGCGTACCGCGTTCACGTCGAACTCGATGAGCGGGTCCGGGATCCGCGGGACGGACCGGTCGAGGAAGTAGTAGTCGGGCGTCTGCGTGGTCGGTGCGCCCGACGTAGGGTTGGGGTCGTCGAGAAAGTAGAACCCGCTCTCGTCGAGGAAGTAGAACCCGCTCGCGGACTCCGTGATTCGCGGGCGTGGACAGCCTTGTTGAGCCCCGCGTCCGATGACCACCACGGAGGGGCGGATCGGCACTGATGGTGGCGATGGATCGGTTCGGCACGCGCGGTTCGTCGGCACCGTCATCGTGCTCACCATTGAATCCTTCGCCGATCGGCGAGTCGGCGCCCCGCGACATCGGCCGCATCGCGGCGCACAGTGGTGATCGCCATCCCGAGTGACGGCGCCCCGTCGAGACCTGGTGCCACCAACACGAATTGACCCCTGCGGCGATCGGGTGTGGTAGGCACGCTGGTGTCTTGTGCCCCGGATCCACGATCATGATCGTCGCCCGCACCGCCGAGCTGGCCGAGGACCTGCTCGCCGCCGGGACACTGCGCTGTCCGCGCTGCCGCGCACCCGAGTTGACTGCCTGGGATACCGACGCGAGCGCACCCTGCGCTCGCACGCCGCCGGCACGGTCGCGATGCGCCCGCGCCGGGTCCGCTGCCGAGGGTGCGGATCCACCCGCATCGTGCTGCCGGCCGCCCTGCAGCCGCGTCGCGCCGACACCACCGCCGTGATCGGGACCGCGCTGCAGCACAAGGCCGACGGGCTCGGATACCGGCGCATCGCCGCCCTCCTGGATCGCCCCGAGTCGACCGTGCGGCGCTGGCTGCGCCGCGCCACACCCGAGCACACGCAGTGGATCTACCAGCGGGGGATGCAGCGGCCGGTCCAGCTCGCACCGGACACGCTGGCTGAGCTGCGCGAGACCGGAACCTGCTGCGGCATGCTCTCGCGGTGCTCGCAGCAGCAGCCTACTGGGACCGCCACCGCTGCGGGCTCACCGACCCGCCCTGGACGCTCATCGGCCTCTACACCCGCGGGCCAGCTGCTCGCCCCGCCCGGCTGAGACCGCTCTCGCCCGAGGTGCACGATCCACCCCGGGGCGGCTTCGTGGGTGTGCCCGCAACCGACCGTCATCGTGCCGATCACCCCGGCGACGAGCAGATCACCACGTGACGGCGACGACCATCGCACGGATACACGACTGCATCGAGAGCGACTGCATCATCATCATTTTCAGCGCCGGACAACAAGTGCCGCCGCGAGTTCGGGATGTCGGGCAGTGCCGGCCTGCCGGGGCGAGTCCTTGCGTCGACGGCCCGCCCGGTGCGCCGCCGGGCACGCTCCCCTGCGGTTCCTGCGGAATCGGTTGCATAGGGTCGCGGGGGATGAAGTAGCCGTGGTCGGTGAGTTCCGGGCCGGCGATATAGCAGGACCTCGTGGGGGGCTCATCCCCGCGTCCGCAGGGACCACCATCAGCGCACCCTGCCCGTACAGCGGTGTCGGGGCTCATCCCCGCGTCCGCGGGGAGCACTCCCGCAGCGCCGGCCGCCACGTGTATGTGCCGGGCTCACCCCCGCGTCCGCGGGGAGCACCAGGCTGCGGCGCTTGGTGTGGTGTTGATGGCGGGCTCATCCCGCGTCCGCGGGGAGCACTGTGGTGCCTCGCTCCGATCGAGGCGGATCGGAGGCTCATCCCCGCGTCCGCGGGGAGCACGGTCTTCGCGAGCGCAAACGTGCCGTCGCTCAAGGGCTCATCCCCGCGTCCGCGGGGAGCACTGTGGTGCCTCGCTCCGATCGAGGCGGATCGGGGGCTCATCCCCGCGTCCGCGAGGAGCACGGTCTTCGCGAGCGCAAACGTGCCGTCGCTCAAGGGCTCATCCCCGCGTCCGCGGGGAGCACTCGGCCTTGATCCGGTTGATCTCCTCGGATATGGGCTCATCCCCGCGTCCGCGGGGAGCACTTCTCAGCGCTGCGCTTCGCCGATGTGATCGAGGGCTCATCCCCGCGTCCGCGGGGAGCACGGTGTGACCGCGTTCTATTGCGGCGTGTATCGGGGCTCATCCCCGCGTCCGCGGGGAGCACCGGTCACTACCCTCCCGCCTTCTGAGCGGACCGGGCTCATCCCCGCGTCCGCGGGGAGCACGTGATCGGCCAGAACGTCAACCGACACAGCGAGGGCTCATCCCCGCGTCCGCGGGGAGCACCGCTTTCCCGAGCGTGTATGTGCCGTCCCACAGGGCTCATCCCCGCGTCCGCGGGGAGCACGAATGTCGATCTTACCGTTGAGTAAGTTGCCAGGGCTCATCCCCGCGTCCGCGGGGAGCACTTCAGGCGTGGGTCGCCCCACGGAGGGAAGTCGGGCTCATCCCCGCGTCCGCGGGGAGCACGAGGAATCGGGCGGTATCGGGTGGATTCCGGCGGGCTCATCCCCGCGTCCGCGGGGAGCACCGTTTAGCGCCAGCCGGTTTCGTCCACGTCCCGGGCTCATCCCCGCGTCCGCGGGGAGCACCGCGGACGGCAGGTCGCGCACATCTCCCGGTCGGGCTCATCCCCGCGTCCGCGGGGAGCACGAACACGCCTCCGCCGAGGACGTGATCCTCATGGGCTCATCCCCGCGTCCGCGGGGAGCACCATTCGCGAGCGTTCGTGATACCCGCGTCACCGGGCTCCTCCCCGCGTCCGCGGGGAGCACCGGCGACGTGGTCGAGCCAGTATTCGAGCCACTGGGCTCATCCCCGCGTCCGCGGGGAGCACTCTGTCCGTTCCACCGTGATCGACCTGGGACGGGGCTCATCCCCGCGTCCGCGGGGAGCACCCGCACCCTGACCTGCGTGCCGATCCGGTCGAGGGCTCATCCCCGCGTCCGCGGGGAGCACCAGAGCATCCGCATGCTGACGCAGCGAGGCGAGGGCTCATCCCCGCGTCCGCGGGGAGCACAGTCCGTAGATGAAGTGCTGCGGCTCGGTGATGGGCTCATCCCCGCGTCCGCGGGGAGCACTCGCAGGGTGTATGCCGGTGGTCGGATTCGACAGGGCTCATCCCCGCGTCCGCGGGGAGCACATGCTCCCACCACCGCCAGCGTGGAAGCTCCAGGGCTCATCCGCGCGTCCGCGGGGAGCACGGTGGATTCCAGTCGCGCGATCTCACGCATGAGGGCTCATCCCCGCGTCCGCGGGGAGCACGTGAGCGTGTTGGCCGACCTGATCCTGACCCTGGGCTCATCCCCGCGTCCGCGGGGAGCACCCGGCATCACCGGACTCTCAGCGTCACTGCAAGGGCTCATCCCCGCGTCCGCGGGGAGCACCGCCGCGTGCGCCCGTTCCGGTCCCTCGCACGGGGCTCATCCCCGCGTCCGCGGGGAGCACGTGCGCGGTGAGGGAATCGAATTCCTCGCCGAGGGCTCATCCCCGCGTCCGC
>DATDBL010000184.1:0-44891 GCA_036524855.1 Aldersonia sp.
AGATCGACCGACACGAAATCGAACACCGGCCAATCCCGCGCCCGGTCCGGCGGCGGCACCGCCGCTGGCTGCACTCCGAGCGTGGACGCCACCTCGGCGACGTGGCCGTCGAGCAGCGTGTCCGGGCTCTGCCGCGAACCAGCGGTGCCCGCCACGGCGAGGTGATCGAACACCGCTCGCACACTGATCGCGTACCGCCACGACACCCGGGTCAGCCAGCTGCTGCGCTGCTCGTCCGGATACGGCGCGACCGTGATCGGCCACCGGTCGATGTCGTAGCCCGCGGAGACCCGACGCAGCCGCGGCCCGGGCGCCGCGGTCTGCGCCCGCTCAGGCCGGGCGGGCCGCGGACTGGGCGGCATTGTCGATGGTCGTGGCTGCGACCAGGTCGGTGGTGATCTGCTCCACCCCGGTGGTGATCGCCAGGTAGCACGCCCGGTCGAGCAGATTCGTCAGCGACGCGATCCGGCCCTGGGTGCGGCGATGCAGCTGTTTCGCCTGCTCGACCAGCATTCCCGGGCGCGTGTCGGCGAGCTTGATGTGCGACTCCAGCGCCCGCAGCAGACTGATCCAGCCCCGCAGGCCGGTGTCGGAGTCGATCCCGAACGGCGCCACCGGGCAGCGGGTGGCGCGGCGGCTGGTCTGTGCGAACGCAGCCTGCTCACCCACCATGCCCTCGTCGAAGAACCGTTTCTCGGCCAGCTTCACCCCGACGTAGACGAACGTCACCGCCATCTCGTTCGCCAATCCCTTGAGGTGATTGGACACTTCGATCCCGGAGCGATGCCGGAAATCCACGAAATGCAGGTCGTCGATCACCAAAAGCCGTGTCTGACAGCTAGTTACACAGTCCACCGCCAACGCA
The DNA here is from genome assembly GCA_036524855.1 of Aldersonia sp. Classification (GTDB taxonomy): domain Bacteria; phylum Actinomycetota; class Actinomycetes; order Mycobacteriales; family Mycobacteriaceae; genus Aldersonia. The sequence goes on from DATDBL010000184.1 coordinate 866, forward strand.
CCCAGCCGCGAAGTCGTAGCACGGTCCACCCCGGGATGCCCGTAGAACCGCAGGATCTGCTGATTCAATCCCTTCAACGTCACCCCCGCACTCAACGGGACGAACGCCACCGGAATCCGCTGATGCCCCTCCGCGGTGAGCGGCCCCTCCCGCCGATACACCCGCCGGTGGAAGTCGCGGGCATACCGGGTGGCGATCGTCGTCTTGCCCAAGCCCGGCTCGGCATCGATCACCACCGACCCCCGCAACCGGTCCCCGTCGCGGCGGCCCGACGCCATCACCTGATCGATCACCGAATACGCCTGCGACAACTGCACGGTCTTCACCGTCGGCAGATTCGCGTTCCACACCAACCGCGCCTCGTTGTAGTCCTCGAGCTCCTCACTCGACAGCCCCGCCATCTCCACCCGGGACAGAACCGCGAAGTCCTCCCGCGGAGCGGTGTTCACGAACGCGTCCCACCCCCGCTTGCGGGACAGCTGGAACCGTTCGGTGCCGTTGGTGGCCAGCCACCGCGCCCACGGGTTGGTCATTCGTCGAACACCCCGAACACCTCCTCGGCCGGGTGCTCGGCGTAGTAACGCTCGAACACATCGAGATCGTCCTCGACCTCGAGCTGCGCCGACTTCTGTTCCAAACGGTCCAGGAAGTCGATCACTCCCGGAACAGACGCACCGTCGCGGTCGGTGCCGGCCTCCGTGGCCGGCGGAGTCTGGCCGAGTTCCGCGGTGGGCCGTGCCGCGCTCAGTCGCCGCGCCAGACTGCGGTCACGGCGCGCCGCGACGTCGTCGCGGCTCCACCCGAGCAACAGGTCCTGCACCGCCCGATGCGGGTCGAGGTGCCGGTTCTCACGCACCGCGACCCGCTTCGCATACTCGACGGCGTCCTTGCTGAAGGGTTGATGCAGGCAGGCGCCGTGTTCCCAGTCCAGCCGGCACCACGCCCGGGTGTCCGGGTTCTGGAACCAGGCATGCCGCATGTCGTGCGCGTCGACGAAGATCGGCCACTTCCCGGCGTGCACCCCGCCATACGGCGACCGGCTGACGCGGAACAGGTTCAATCCCGCGCCGTCGTAGCGCAGCCCGTCGACCTCCACGCCGTAGTGCTGGATCGTGCGCCACCGCACATCGAGGAACTCGTAGGCCAGGTCCGGGCTGGCGGGCAACAGGATCCCGCCGGTCTTCGCCGCACCGATCTCGAACATCTCGACCGGGCAGAACTCCGCACCCGGGATCTCCGGCACGCACAACCCGTCGTGCGCGCTGCGGTGATACACCCTGCCGACCCACTCGCGGATAATCTGTTCCAACTCGCTGACGTAGTAGAACGCGTTGTCCTCGACATCACGCCCGCGCGAGTACACGTCCGGGCCCTTGTAGGCCGGCAGATGCTGCAGCAGCCCCTCCCGCAGGGTCCTGAAAAACCTTTCGACCGTGGGCTTGTCGGTCGGTTTGTGGGGGATCGCCGGCTGAACCGTGATGCCCAGCCGGGCACACACCCCGATCACGTGCGCCGACAGATACTGACGCCCGTGGTCCACCACGATCGCCTCCGGCAGACATGCCGGAAGATCCCCGACGCGGCGCTGCGATATCCCGTCCGGCTCCTCGCAGCCGACCAGCACATTGCGCGGCACCCCGTGATACGGCCACCCGTCACCGATGAGGTCGGGGTCCGGGGTCACGCACTGATACAGCACGTTCGCGACGTCTTGCGCCTTCGTCGACACGGGCGTCAACCGCAGGCCCAGCACGCAGCGCGTGAACAGATCCATCGCCACGGTCAGCTCCACACCGACCCACCGCATCGTCACCGGCTCCATCGCGAACACGTCCAACGGTGTCGTGTCCAACACCACGTACTCACCCGGCCTGGCCGGGCGCAGCCGCCCCAACACACCCTTCGGCCGGTCCGCCACCGACCGGCGCGCCTTCCCGCTACCGAACGCGTGCCGACCCTTGGACAACTCGTTCAGCCGCCGGTACGCAGTGGCCTTGCTCGGCGCCGGCACCACACCAGGGCCGAAGCTCTCCTCCAACTCGCGAGCGACGGCGGCAATCACCGCGCCCATCGTCGGGGTCGACCATCCACATATCGGTCGAGAACACTGAGGCAGGTGGCATCCCAGCGTGAATCCACGCTACGCCCGTACCGATTACGGATCTGCGCATCGGCAAGACCGGTAATTCCCCCGGTTCGGTATGCAGCAGTCCACCGTTCCAAGGTGCGCACCGAGACGTCCAGCTCCTGCGCCTTCGTCTGCAGTGCCGATTGCAGGGTGGCGCCGTCCGCGGTCGCGGCGAGCACGCTCCGCACATGAGCTGCTCGCCCTTCCAACACCTCACGCTGCCCTTTCGACAGCGACGACAAGACGACCGCCGCCGGATCGCGATCGACGACCTGATGCCCCATCGGCCTGGCCCGCAACGCCAACTCGGCGACCGCGACGCGTTGGACCACAGTGCCCGCCCGCAGAGTGACATCGCGCCCATGCAGCGAAACCACCTGCCACGACACGCCGTCCAGCCACACCGACGCACCTGGTCGCAGCTCGAGAACCTCACTCACGCTGCCACGCTTCGGGCCAGTACCGACTCCCCCGACAGCGGGGCGCTCATGTCCACCGACCAGTCGCCGGACCACAGCTTCGCCAACACCGCTGATCGTGACCGTCGGTCCTCCGCTGCCGCCACGACCTCGTCGATCGTCATCCCGGGCACGAAACCCGCTTCGACGCGCTCCATGACGTCCGCGCCGATCAACCCTTCGCGCCGGGCAACGCCGATCGCACGCACGTTGGCGAGCATGACCGGGTCCGCGCCCGACCACACCTCGAAACCCCACCCACGCGACGCGCAGACGCTCTCGGTCCACGCGAACACCCGCGCCACCTCGTCGCGCCCGGCGAACTCCGCCGGCTTCACATCGACGAACGTGAAGCGACCGTCCGCGGTCTCGAGAAGCAAGTCCGGCACATGCCGCCGGGTGGCCTTATCGTCCTGTCCGCACAGCCACAATGGTTGCGCCGCGATCCGTACGACCTGCGGGGCGAAATCGGCCAGCCACAAGCGATCGAGCTCTAACCGACTCTCGTACGGAACGTGATCGCCGTTCGTCGCCGACCAGAACAACCCCTCATAGTGCCGACGCCGTGCGTGACTGCGCACCTTCCGAACCGGCCGGCCCCGGACCACTCGACGCACATCGACATCCGCAGCGGTGGTAGCAACGGCACCACCGTGTTCGTCGACGTACCTGACTTCGACCTCGCCGATCCGAGCCACGCCTGTCAGTCTCACCGTCGCCGACACGAAACTGAGAAACCGACACGCCGCCGACACGAATTTGAGAAACCGACACCGAAATCGAGAACCTACAACTCCGCCCACAGCGAACACCCCTCCCCCGAGGAACAACCCATACCCCAAGGGGGTTGAGCAGACGACGCTCAACTTATGGAGGGCACAACATGACATCGATGCTGCACCTACCGGTGCTTTTCCTGACCGAACCGGTCGTCCTGCCGGGGATGGTCGTACCGATCGAACTCGACGAGGCGGCGCAGGCGGCGATCGACGCCGCCCGCGCCGGTAGCGACAGCCAGGTGCTGATCGCACCGCGCCTCGCGGAGGGCTACGCCTCCTACGGCGTGCTCGCCTCGATCGAGCAGGTCGGCCGTATGGTGGGCGGCACCCCCGCCGCCGTGCTGAAGGCCGCGCAACGCGTCCGCATCGGGCACGGCGTGACCGGCCCCGGCGCCGCGCTGTGGGTCGAGGCCGAACTCGTCGAGAACCCGACCCCCGACGCCCGCACCACCGACCTCGCGACCGAGTACAAGAAACTCGTCGTCGCCGTGCTGCAGCGCCGGGAGGCGTGGCAGGTGATCGACGCCGTCAACAAGCTCACCGACCCGTCCGCCATCGCCGACACCGCCGGCTACGCCTCCTACCTCACCGACGACCAGAAGCGCCAGCTGCTCGAAACCCCCGACCCCGCAGAGCGACTCACCGCTCTGGTCGACTGGACCAAGTCGCACATCGCCGAGGCCGAGGTCACCGAGAAGATCAGCGCCGAGGTCCGCGACGGCATGGAGAAGAGCCAGCGCGAATTCCTGCTGCGCCAGCAACTCGCCGCGATCCGCAAGGAACTCGGCGAGGGCGAACCCGACGGCGCCGACGACTACCGCACCCGCGTCGAGTCCGCCGACCTGCCCGACAACGTTCGCGACGCGGCGTTGCGCGAGGTCGGCCGGCTCGAGCGCTCGAGCGATCAGAGTCCCGAATCCGGTTGGATCAGAACCTGGCTCGACACGGTGCTGGAGCTGCCGTGGGCCGAGAAGACCACCGACGCCACCGACATCACCGCCGCCCGCGCGGTGCTCGACGCCGACCACCACGGCCTCGACGAGGTCAAGGACCGCATGGTCGAGTACCTCGCCGTGCGTGCCCGCCGCGCGCAGCGCGGCCTGGACGTGGTCGGCGGCCGCGGCTCGGGCGCCGTGATGGTGCTCGTCGGACCGCCCGGCGTCGGCAAGACCTCACTCGGCGAGAGCGTTGCGCGAGCGCTGAATCGGAAGTTCGTCCGCGTCGCCCTGGGCGGCGTCCGCGACGAGGCGGAGATCCGTGGCCACCGGCGCACCTACGTCGGCGCGCTGCCCGGCCGGATCGTGCGCGCGATCAAGGAGGCCGGGTCGATGAACCCGGTGGTCCTGCTCGACGAGATCGACAAGGTCGGCACCGACTACCGCGGCGATCCGGCGGCGGCGCTGCTCGAGGTGCTGGATCCGGCGCAGAACCACACGTTCCGCGACCACTACCTCGATCTCGACCTGGACCTGTCCGACGTGCTGTTCATCGCGACCGCCAACGTCGCCGACACCATCCCCGGCCCCCTGCTGGACCGGATGGAGTTGATCACCGTCGACGGCTACACCGAGGACGACAAGGTCGCCATCGCGCGCGACTTCCTGATGCCGCGCCAGCTCGAACGGGCCGCGCTGACCGCCGACGAGGTGCGCATCACCGACGCCGCGCTGCGCGAGATCGCCGCCAACTACACCCGGGAAGCGGGTATGCGGCAGATGGAACGGCTGCTCGCGAAGGCGCTGCGCAAGGCCGCGACCACCCTCGCGGGCCAGGACGATCCACAGCCGATCACCATCGACGTGGACGACCTGAAGCCGTACCTGGGTCGGCCGAGGTTCACCCCGGAGTCGGCGGAACGCACGGCGGTGCCCGGTGTTTCGACTGGGCTCGCGGTGACGGGACTCGGTGGTGACGTGCTGTTCATCGAGGCCAACGCCGCTACCGGGGAACGCTCCCTGAAGATCACCGGCCAACTCGGCGACGTGATGAAGGAGTCCGCGCAGATCGCGTTGACCTACGTCCGTTCGCACCTGGCCGAGGTCGGCGCCGACGCCACCGCGCTGGACCGCGAGATCCACCTGCACGTGCCGGCCGGCGCGGTGCCCAAGGACGGGCCGTCCGCGGGCGTGACGATGGTGACCGCGCTGGTGTCGCTGGCGCTGGGCCGCCCGGTCCGCTCCGACGTCGGGATGACCGGCGAGGTGACGCTGAACGGCCGGGTGCTGCCGATCGGCGGGGTGAAGCAGAAGCTGCTCGCCGCCCAGCGCGCAGGCCTGAGGACCGTGTTCATCCCGGCCCGCAACGAACCCGACCTCGACGACGTGCCCGCCGAGGTGCTCGAGGACCTCGACGTGCGCCCGGTCACGGATGTCGCCGAGATCCTGGGCTACGCGATCGAACCGGCGGGGCGAGCGAGCGCCGCCGCGTAGCCCGTAGAACTCACTCGTATGCTCGACCCATGACGTTCTCCGCCCTCGTGGCCCGCGAATCCGACGGCGAAATCACGCTCGCCTTCGAGCAGGTGGACGAGGACTTCCTGCCGCCGGGTTCGGTGACGGTCGAGGTCGCGTATTCCAGCGTGAACTTCAAGGACGCCCTGGCCGTGACGCCGAAGGGCGGCGTCGTGCGCGATTACCCGATCGTGCCCGGCGTCGACCTCGCGGGCACGGTCAGCGCCTCTGACCACCCCGCCCTCGCCGTCGGTGACCAGGTCGTCGCGCACGGCTACGAGATCGGCACCGCCCGCCACGGCGGCTACGCCGAGTACGCCCGCGTGCCCGGCGAATGGGTCGTGAAGCTCGACGGGATCACCGCGAAGCAGGCCGCCACCATCGGCACCGCCGGGTTCACCGCCGCGATGAGCGTGCAGGCGTTGCTCGACCGGGGACTCACCCCCGGCGACGGCCCGGTGCTGGTCACCGGCGCCAGCGGCGGGGTCGGCAGCGTCAGCGTCGACCTGCTCGCCGCCCACGGGTTCGAGGTGATCGCCTCGACCGGCAAGACCGACGCCAAGGACCTGCTCACCTCACTCGGTGCGGCGTCGGTGATCGGGCGGCTGCCCGAGGATCCGGAGGCGAAGATCCGCCCGCTCGACAAGCAGCGCTGGGCGGCCGCGGTCGATTGCGTCGGCGGGAAGACCCTCGCCTACGTGCTGAGCACCACGCAATACGGCGGCGCGGTCGCCGCCAGCGGGCTCACGGGCGGCGCGAGCCTGCCGACCACCGTGCATCCGTTCATCCTGCGCGGGGTGTCGCTCCTCGGCATCGACTCGGTGCTGTTGCCGATCGAACGGCGCCGCAAGCTGTGGGCGCGCCTCGGCACCGACCTTCGCCCCCGTCACCTCGACGACCTCACCCGCGAGGTCGCCATCCGCGACGTCGTGGGCGTGCTCGACGAGATCAAGGCCGGCGACCGCACGGGCCGCGCGGTGGTGCAGGTGGCCGGCGGATTCTGATGCTCACCGTCCTGGCGTGGGTGACGGGTCTGGCGGCCGCGGCGCTCCTGATCGACCAACTCGCGCTGTGGGCGGAGCGCCACGGCTGGCTGTACTGGCGCAAACGCAAGCCCGAGGTGAACGGCGGCGCGACGGTCGCGATGTTCGGCGAGTTGCAGTCGCTGCTGTCGCCGTCGAACCGGCACGTCGTCGAGGAACAGCGGGCGCGGCAGACCCTGCGCGTGGACGCCGCGACCGACGAACCGGTCGATCTCGACGCAGGCGTCGTGCGGCTGCCGCGTCAGCCCGGCACCGGCACGAAATCCGGTCCGGCCGAGCCCTCTTCCTGAAACTGCGTGCGGTACAGCTCCTCGTAGCGCCCGCCCGCTGCGAGCAACTGCGCGTGGGTTCCGCGCTCAACCACCCGTCCGTCCTCGACCACGAGGATCGCGTCTGCGGCGCGGATCGTGGAGAGCCGATGCGCGATCACGATCGCGGTGCGGCCGATCAACGCCTCGCCCAGGGCCTCCTGGACCGCCGCCTCCGACGTCGAGTCCAGCGACGCCGTCGCCTCGTCGAGGATCACGACTCGCGGATGTTTGAGCAGCAACCGGGCGATCGTGAGGCGCTGTCGCTCACCGCCCGAGAGTCGGTAGCCGCGCTCACCGACCACCGTGGCGAGGTCGTCGGGCAGCGACGCGACCAGGTCGGCTAGTCGCGCACGCCGCAGCGCATCCCACAACTGTTCGTCGGAAGCGTCGGGGCGTGCGAGCCGCAGGTTGTCCCGGATCGACTCGTGGAACAGGTGCCCGTCCTGGGTGACCATGCCGACGGTGGCGCGGATCGAATCGGCGGCCAGGTCCCGCACGTCGGCGCCATTGAGCCGCACCGCGCCCGAGTCGACGTCGTAGAGGCGCGAAAGTAGCTGCGCAATGGTCGATTTCCCCGCGCCCGACGACCCGACCAGCGCCACCACCTGACCCGGCTCGGCGCGCAGCGAGATCCCGTGCAGCACCTCCGCGCCGCCGCGGGTGTCGAGGTTCGCGACCTCCTCCAGCGACGCCAGCGACACCTTGTCCGCGGACGGATACGCGAAGCGGACGTCGTCGAGTTCGACCGCGACCGGCCCGCCCGGGACCTTGCGGGCGTCGGGCTTGTCGGCGATGAGCGGCTCGAGGTCCAGCACCTCGAAGACCCGCTCGAAGCTCACCAGCGCGCTCATCACCTCGAGCCGCGCGCTGGCCAGTGCCGTCAGCGGCGCATACAGACGGGTCAGCAGCAGCGACAGCGACACCACCGCTCCGGCGTCGAGTTGTCCACGCAGCGCATAGAACCCGCCGAGGCCGTACACCACCGCGACCGCAAGCGCCGACACCAACGTCAGCGAGGTCACGAACACTATCTGCACCATCGCGGTGCGCACCCCGATGTCGCGCACCCGGCTCGCCCGCGCCGCGAACTCCGCGGATTCCTGCGCGGGGCGGCCGAACAGCTTCACCAGCGTCGCGCCCGGCGCCGAGAAGCGCTCGGTCATCTGGGTACTCATCGCGGAGTTGAGGTCGGCGGCCTCGCGCTGGATGCCCGCGAGCCGGTTGCCCATCCGCTTCGCGGGGACGACGAACACGGGCAGCAGCACCAGCGCGAGCAGGGTGACCTGCCACGAGATCCGGATCATCACGACCAGGGTCAGCACCAGCATCACGACGTTGGCGACGACGCCGGACAGGGTGTCGCTGAACGCCCGCTGCGCGCCGATGACGTCGTTGTTGAGCCGGCTGACCAGCGCGCCGGTCCGGGTGCGCGTGAAGAACGCGACCGGCATCCGCTGCACGTGATCGAACACCGCGGTGCGCAGATCCAGGATCAGACTCTCGCCGATCGAGGCGGACAGCCAGCGGGTCACCAGACCGATCCCGGCGTCGGCGACGGCGATCACCGCGATCAGGACGGCGAGCAGCACCACCACCCGCGGTTCCGCGCCGCCGACGATCTCATCGACCACCCGGCCCGCCAACACCGGTGTCGCGACGGCGAGCACCGCGCTGACGACGCTCAACGCGAGAAACCCGGCGAGCATCCGCCGGTGCGGGCGCGCGAAGGCCGCGATCCTGCGCACCGTCGCCATCGTGAACGCCCTGGACTCGTCCGGTGCGTGCGACGACCGGTACATCTGGCTCCAAGCCACCGACTCCATGCTCATGCCGCGCCTCCCACTTGATGTGCCCTTACAGCACACCACCAGGATGCGACGGTAAAACCTCAAGTTATGTCGAGGTCAACCCCCGGACCCGTGAGTGGTTGACGAGTCCAGGGACTCTTCAAGTACTCACGGGTGGCCTACAGGCCGAATGGGAGGGTGCCGGGATGGATGTAGTAGCCGCTGCTGCCCGCGGAGATCGAGCCCCACGCACCCAGAAACCAGTTCAGCAAATTTGTGATGGGGTACGCCATCGCGAGAGCTCCCTCCGCTCATTCGTGCGACTGACGTCGCCACACCAGCACAACCTGTTACACGTTACCGATCTTCGGCACGCCGCGGACCGGCGAGCGCACAATGGCCAGATGAGCGACCTCGAGACCGCACCCGACCTGCTGACCTGCAATCCGGAGGCGCCGCACGCCGAGGTGGAGGTGCTGAGCCCGCGCGAGGTCCCGCTCGGCGGGCTGCGCGCGATGCCGGTGCGACGCACGCTGCCGCAGCGCCAGCGCTCGCTGATCGGCGCCTGGTGCTTCCTCGACCACTACGGCCCCGACGACGTCGACGTGACCGGCGGCATGGTCGTCGCGCCGCACCCGCACACCGGCCTGCAGACCGTGAGCTGGCTGTTCGAGGGCGAGATCGAGCACCGCGACAGCACCGGCGCGCACGCGATGGTCCGGCCCGGCGAGGTCAACCTGATGACCGCGGGCCAGGGAATCGCGCACTCGGAGGTGTCGACCACGGGGACGACAACACTGCACGGTGCCCAACTGTGGGTCGCGTTACCCGACAGTGCGCGCCACACCGACCCGGGATTTCAGCATTATGCGCCCACCCCTTTCGACGTCGACGGCGCCCGCATCACCGTGTTCCTCGGCTCGCTCGCCGGCGACACCTCCCCGGTACTCACCTTCACCCCGCTGCTCGGTGCCGAGATCACGATCGATCCCGGGACCACGCTGCCCCTCGACGTCGACGCGACCTTCGAGCACGGCGTCCTCGTCGACGATGGTGCGGTGACGTTGCACGGCACCCGCCTCGACCGCGCCGAACTCGGCTACCTCACGCCCGGCCACGCCGTGTTGCGCCTGGTCAACCACACCGCGCAACCGGCACGGATCCTGCTGCTCGGTGGCCCGCCGTTCGGCGAGGCGATCCTCATGTGGTGGAACTTCGTCGGCCGCAGCAACGACGAGATCATTCGATTCCGCGAGCAGTGGCAGCACGAGATCGCGACTCTCTACAAGGGCGCCGCGGACGTAGCGCCCCAATTCGGACTCGTCCCGGGTTACGTTGGGGGCCCGATCCCGGCGCCGACGCTGCCGTCGGTCCCGATCAAGCCGCGCCGCTGAGCTGCACAGAGTGCGCCCCCGGTAACGTGGTCGTCATCACATCTTGGGCAGACTGCTCACTCGCGGACGTATGGGTTGACGATCCGCGCTAGCTCCCACACTATTGCTTCACCGAATGCTCAATGATTCGCTCGTCGTGACCCGGCAGTGGATCACCGTGGAGATGGGTGGATGCACGTGACCGAACTTGCCGACCGCGACCTGACGACCGCGCCCTACGACCTTGCCGACCGCTTCCGTTCCGGCTCCGGCTCCGTTCTGCTGACCGGTGTTCAGGCCATCGCGCGCCAGTTCGTGGAGCAGCAGGTGCGTGACATCCGCGCCGGCAAGCGCGTCGCGACCTTCGTGTCCGGCTATCAGGGCAGCCCGCTGGGCGGCGTCGACAAGATGCTGCTGGGCATGCCGAAGGTGCTCGCCGAGCACGACATCACCTTCGTTCCCGGCATGAACGAGGAACTCGCCGCCACCTCGGTGTGGGGCAGCCAGGCCGATCTGTCCAAGGCCTCTCCCGACGCAAAGCCGACCCACGACGGCGTCGTGGGCGTCTGGTACGGCAAGGGCCCCGGCGTCGACCGCGCCACCGACGCGCTGCGCCACGCCAACATGTACGGCGTCAACCCGAACGGCGGCATGGTCCTCTACGTCGGCGACGACCCGGCGTCGAAGTCCTCCACCGTTCCCGCGGTGAGCGAGCGGTCGCTGGCCGCGCTCGGCATTCCGGTCCTGTTCCCCCGCAACGCCGGCGAGATCGTCTCGATGGGCATGCACGCGGTCGCGCTGTCGCGCGCGTCGGGCTGCATCGTCGCGCTGAAGATCGTCGCCGACGTCGCCGACGGCGCCTGGACCGTCGATGGCAGCGTCGCCGACCTGGACATCACCGTCCCGCAGGTCGAGTGGGAGGGCCGCCCGTTCGTCTACCAGCAGCGCCCGATGGCCGCGCCCACCGACAGTGTGATCGCCGAGGCCGACCTGTACGGCCCGCGCTGGGCCATCGTCAACGCCTACAACGCCGCCAACGACCTCGACGTCATCGAGCTCAACCCCGCCGACGCCACCGTGGGCATCCTCGCCACCGGCACCACCTTCGACGCGGTCCGCCAGGGCCTGCTCGACCTCGGCGCCGACGACGCCACCCTCTCCGGCGCCGGCATCAGGCTGATGCGCATCGGCATGCCGTACCCACTCGGCGCCGACCGGGTGCGCGAGTTCGCCGACGGCCTCGACGAGATCCTCGTCGTCGAGGACAAGACCGCCTTCATCGAGACCCAGGTCCGCGAGATCCTCTACGGCACGCCGAACGCGCCGCGCATCCTCGGAAAGAAGGACGCGCAGGGCCGCCGGCTGATGCCGGTCGACGGCGAGCTGACCGCCGGCCGGCTGCTCGCGCCGCTGCGCCGCGTGCTGCGCGAGCGGGTGGAGCTGAAGCGTCCGCTGCCCGCGCCGTTGCAGCTCGACGTACTGTCCACCAAGCGCGCCGCCTACTTCTGCTCCGGCTGCCCGCACAACCGCTCCACCGCAATCCCGGAGGGCTCGATCGCCGGCGGCGGCATCGGCTGCCACACGATGGTGACGATGTCGGGCCGCGCGGACAGCGCCGTGACCGGGCTGACCCAGATGGGCGGCGAGGGTGCACAGTGGATCGGGCAGGCCCCGTTCACCGACGTCGGGCACCTGTTCCAGAACGTCGGCGACGGCACCTTCTTCCACTCCGGCCAGCTCGCCGTGCAGGCGTGCATCGCGGCCGGCGTGAACATCACTTACAAGCTGCTGTTCAACGAGGTCGTCGCGATGACCGGCGCGCAGGACGCCGAGGGCGCCCTCACCGTGCCGAAGCTGACCCACAAGCTGACCACCGAGGGCGTCAAGCAGATCATCGTCTGCGCGGAGGACCCCTCGAAGTACCGCCGCCGCGACCTGGCCAAGGGCACGCTCCTGTGGGACCGCGATCGCCTCGACGAGGCGCAGCGCGCGCTGCGCGAGGTCCCCGGTGTGACCGTGCTGATCTACGACCAGCACTGTGCCGCCGACGCGCGCCGCCAGCGCAAGCGCGGCAGCCTGCCGACCCGCAACACCCGCGTCGTGATCAACGAGGCCGTGTGCGAGGGCTGCGGCGACTGCGGCGTGAAGAGCAACTGCCTGTCGGTGCAACCGGTCGAGACCGAGTTCGGTCGCAAGACCCGCATCGACCAGACGTCGTGCAACACCGACTACAGCTGCCTCGACGGCAACTGCCCCTCGTTCGTGACGGTCGAACTGCCGGACGAGAACCGCAAGGAGCGCCGCTGGCGCCGTAAGGCCGGGACAAAGAAGACTGCGGCCAAGGCGGCACGGCGTGCGGTCGCGGCTCCCCCGATGGTCGCCGACCCGAACTTCCCGGCGCCGTCGCACACACAGAACGTGTTCCTCGCCGGCATCGGCGGCACGGGCATCGTCACGGTGAACCAGGTGCTCGCGACCGCGGCGCTGCGCGCGGGGCTCGAGGTCGAGAGCCTCGACCAGATCGGGCTGAGCCAGAAGGCCGGGCCCGTCGTGTCGCACCTGCGCTTCGGGCCGGGTGGGATCGAGCCGTCGAACCGGCTGACCCCGGGGTCGGCGGATTGCATCCTCGCGTTCGACCTGCTCACCGCGACCGACAACAAGAACCTCGCCTACGGCTCGCGCTCGCGCACCGTGGCGGTGGCCTCGACCAGTCGCACCCCGACCGGCGACATGGTCTACGACAAGAACGTCACCCATCCCGACGAGGCAGACCTGCTCGTCCGGTTGCGCACCGCCACCCGCGAGGTCGAGTCGTTCGACGCGCTCGGTGCCTCCGAGATGCTGTTCGGCAACACCACCGCGGCGAACTTCCTGCTCGTGGGTGCGGCGTTCCAGTCCGGTGGGCTGCGCATCCCGGCGTCGGCGATCGAGGAAGCGATCGAGATCAACGGTGTCGCGGTCGCCTCGAACCTGGCGGCGTTCAAGTGGGGTCGCGCGGCGATCGCGGCGCCGACCGAGTTCGCCGCCGCTGCCCGTCCCGTCGACGAGCGCCCCGAACCGCAGGTTCCGGTGGAGTTGTTCGTCGACAGCCCGCTCACCGGTGAGGTTCGTCGGCTGGTGGAACTGCGCGCCGCGAAGCTGGTCGAGTTCCAGGACCTGCGCCTCGCCCGCGAGTACGTCGACGCGGTCACCCGGGTGTGGACCGCGGAGCGGGCGGCCTCCGAGCGCACCGAGTTCACCGAGGCGGTCGCGAAGGGTCTGTTCAAGCTCACTGCGTACAAGGACGAGTACGAGGTCGCGCGGATGCTCGTCGACCCGGTGTTCCTCGCCGACGTCTCCGCGCAGGTGCCGGGTGGCGAGCAGCTGACCTACAAGCTGCACCCGCCGGTGCTGAAGGCGATGGGCCGCAAGAAGAAGATCGGGTTCGGGCCCAAGTCACACGTGGCGCTGAAGCTGCTCGCCAAGGGCAAGAAGCTGCGCGGCACCAAGCTGGATCCGTTCGGCCGCGCGCACCTGCGCGTCGTCGAGCGGGAGCTGCGTGACCACTACGCGGCGACCGTCGTCTCCCTGGCCGAAGAGTTGGATGTCGCCGGCTACGACCGTGCCGTCGAGATCGCCGGCCTGCCGGACATGGTCCGCGGCTACGAGGAGGTCAAGCTCGCGAACGTCGAGGAGTACCGGGAGCGGCTCGTCGCGCTCGGGGTGCAGCCGCCGGCTGTGTAAGCCGTTTTCGGACTCAGGGGCACCCGCTGTAGCGATTTCGCTGCTGCGGGTGCCCCTCAGTCGTTTGGGTGCTGGGTTCGCGCTGATCACGTCGTCGTGGCCGCATCCTCCAGCGTGTCAGCGGCTATTCGCTGGGTGTCGCGCCGGCGCAGCTGTCGACCACGCTCGGATTTGCCGTTCCTCGTCGCGCGATCGGCGAGCACCCTTGTCTGCGTAGTGAAATGGTTGCGGTAACCACCCCTCCGAGCCGCCATTCGACTACGAAGAACTCCGAGTGCATAGTTCTTCCGGAAACCGCCCGTTGCGGCCGGAAGAACGATGCGGTCGTCGCGAGTAGCTGCTGTCCACAACCGGGGGCTCAGCGGCGTAGTGCCGCCGCGGAGATCGGCAGTCCTGCAGCAACCAGGCGGTCGCAGACGTCGGCTGGGGTACCAGGTGGGTTGCGCCAGGCTGCGGCGGTGGCACTGATGGCTTGGCGAACGCGGGCACCGTCGAGGGCAAACAGGTCCATCACGAATTCGTCGGGGTGCATCGCTTCGATCTCGAAAGGCGCCAGTGCTGTGCGGGGGAAGTCACGGAGGTTGGCGGTGACAATCACCTGGGCGCCGCACCGGATTGCTGCGGCGAGCACGTGCCGGTCGTCCATGTCCGGCAACGTGAGGGCCGGGATGAGGCTGTCGTAGCCAGAGACCAAGCAGTCTGGAACGGTGCGGTTCATCAACTCCCGTAGCCGGGCAAGTTTGTCGGCGGGGATGTCGGGCCGGTCGGCGGCAAGGTTTCGAATGACCTCATCGAGGATGTGGTCGGTCCAGCGTGCGCGTACCAGCCCGGTCAGCGCGAGGCGTATCAGCACATCCCGCAACACGTTCGGGTACAGCACGTTGGCGTCGTAGACGACCGTGAATGCCACGTCAGTACAGTCCGAGGTCTTCGCTAAGGGCGGTGAGGTCGACGGCCGCGCGGCGGGCCTCGGTCAGCTGAGCGCGTTGGTAGTCGAGCAGGGACGAGGCCAGGATGCGGCGGTGCCGACCCACGCGGCGATAGGCGATGCGACCCTCGTCGAGCAGTTTGATCACGTGGGGCCGGGAGACGTTGAGCAGCTCCGCGGCCTGCTGGGTGGTGAGTTCCGCGTGTGCGGGGACGACGGTGACGCCTTGGCCGACGGCCATGTTCGCCAGGACGTCGCGGATCAGGTCAAGTGCGGCGCGGGGCAGATGTAGGGATTCGGTGGCGCCGGCCACGACGACGTCGACGGTGCCGTTGTCGGTGTCGGTGTTCGGATGCAGGTCACGTAGCGCGCGTAGGGCCTCGCGTGCCTGTTCCTGTTCGACGACGCTGGGTTGCTCGATTCCTGACACTTCGGATCACCTCCAAACGAAACCTACGCAACAAACGAAATATCCGCAACGCGCCTCGTCCGCGCTGCGCGGTCGACTCTGGTTCAACCCAGCCCGGACCATACACAAGGTGATCGCTACCGCCGATCCCGCCGCAAACCCCAAGCCGGACGAAAACGCGCCCTTTCGGGCCCGCGTGCAAGAGTGGAGCCATGACCACCCAACTACAGGGCCTGCGCACGGTCATCTACCCCGCACCCGACCTCACCGCCGCGAAGGCGTGGTGGACCGACCTCACCGGCGTCAGCCCGTATTTCGACGAACCGTTCTACGTCGGATTCGAGATGGCCGGTTACGAACTCGGCCTGCTGCCGACCGCGAACCCTGCGGACGGCGCGCTCACCTACTGGGGTGTCGAGTCGGTCGAGGACGCGGTCGACGCGGCGCAGGCGCTCGGCGCCGTGGTGCACACGCCGGCGTCGGAGGTCGGCGAGGGCATCGTCACCGCGACCGTTCGTGAACCGCAGGGCGTCGTCGTCGGCTTCATCTACAATCCGCACTTCAGGCTGCCCTCCTGAGCACCACCCCCACCGCCCAGCGTGTCCTGCAGACGTCGCTGCCGGTGAACATCGCCCTCACCCTGGCGCCGTTGCGGCGAGGGGGCGGTGACCCCTGCCATCAGGTCACCCGCGACGGCGCGATCTGGCGCACCTCCCGGATGCCGTCGGGCCCGGTGACCTACCGGCTCACCCAGCGCGGCCGCCACGAACTCCACGCCAAAGCGTGGGGCACCGGCGCCGACGAGTTCATCGAGTCGGTGCGAGACCTGCTCTGCCTCGACGACGACCTCACCGGCTTTGCCCCCACCCACCCGAAGATCGCCGAGGCGCACCGCCGCTTCCCGGATCTGCGCATGCTGCGCACCCGACGGGTGTTCGAGTCGCTGGTGCCGGCGGTGCTCGAACAGAAGGTGCACGGCATCGCGGCGCGGCGGTCGTGGCAGCGATTGGTCCGTCGCTATGGCGATCCCGCGCCAGGCCCCCCACCAGTCAATATGAAGGTGCCACCCAGCGCCGATACCTGGCGGCACGTGCCGTCCTGGGAGTTCCACCTCGCCAACGTCGACCCGAAGCGGGCGAAGACGATCATCGCTGCGGCGCGCGTGGCTGACGGCCTGGAATCCGCCGCAACCCTCCCCGCCGACGACGCCCTGAAACTGCTGCAGACCCTGCCCGGCGTCGGCGTCTGGACGGCGGCGGAAATCGCACAGCGCGCGTTCGGTGATGCCGACACGATCTCGGTGGGGGATTTCCACCTCGCCTCGATGGTGGGCTGGACCCTGCTGGGCCGCCCACTCGACGACGACGCGATGATCGAGTACCTGGAACCGCTGCGGCCGCACCGGTATCGCGCGGTGCGTCTGCTCGAGGTCAGCGGTCAGGCGGTGCTGCCCAGGTTCGGACCGCGTACGCCGGTCACCGACCACTCGTGGCACTGAGCGCCCGTCAGCGACCCCCCGACCGCTACCGAGGGGACCCCTCACCCGCGTTTTCGCTCATCAGGGGACCCCTCACTCGCCCACTTGCGCAACAGAGGGTGCCCCTGAGTCTCGGCGACGCAGGCTATCCCACCAACCGCTCGATCGCCCGCAACGGCAACGGCAACCAGGTCGGCCGGTGCCGCGCCTCATACGCCGCCTCGTACACGGCCTTGTCCAGCTCGAACGCGCGCAGCAGCGCCGACTGCGCCCGCGGATCCCGACCCGCCACGCGCGTGTAGCCGTCACAGAATGCCGCGACGTTCCGCGAAACCCACGCCGCCGCACCGGGCGAGTCCGCACCGGCCTGACCTCCGGCGTAATCGAACGACCGCAGCATCCCCGCGACGTCGCGCAGCGTGCTGTCGGGGGTGCGTCGCTCGGCGATCGACTTGATCGGCTCACCCTCGAAGTCGATCAACAACCAGTGCTCCGGCACCCGCAACACCTGACCGAGATGCAGGTCGCCGTGCACACGCTGCACCTCCACGAGCCCGGCGGCCTCCTCGTACGCCGAAGCGACAGCAGCACGGAATGCGGCCAACGGCGGTACCACCGCCACCGCCGCGTCCAGATTCGCAAGCATCGTGTCGACGCCCAACGCCCGCCGCTCCGTGCCGAGTTCACGCGCGAGGTCGGCGTGCACGCCCGCGACCGCCGCCCCGAGCGCCGACGCCTCCGCAGTGAAGTCGGCGAACGAGTCACGGACGTAGGACAACGCGAGCACCCACCCGTCGGTGGCGCCAGGGACGAACTGCTGCGCCATCGCCAGCGTCGTCGCCTCGCCGTGGCTCGTTGCATCGACGCTGAGCACCGTCTCGCTCCACCCGACCAACGGCGCGACGTACTCGCAGCCGGCGTCGCCGAGCGCGCGGTGCAGTTCGACATCGGGGTTGATGCCGACGGTCAACTGGCGGAAGAACTTGAACAGCAGCGAATCGCCGAACACCACCGACGTGTTGGACTGCTCCGCACCCAGCGCCCGCCCTGGCAACGACGAATCCACAGCAGCAACCGCGTGGAACTGCACCGCCCCCACCACCTCCTCGTCCACCAGTGCGGCGAGATACCGCGCGGTGACGGCGGGATCGCGGGTGCCGTCGTAGGCCACAACATCGAGCCCCGGCAGCGCGCCTGCGGCAAATCGCTCCGCCGGTGGCGTCCGGAAGCCGAGCGGCACCTGGTAGGTCAGGGCGACGCCGTCGTCGAGGGACACCGCGATCACCACGTGCTCGGCGGCGAACCCCGGCTCGGAGACAAGACCGACCCGCTGCACGATCCGCACCGCGGTGATGCGCCGGTTCTTGGCGGAGAACCAACGCTGGGCCGGAAGCCAGGCTGCCAACGCGTCGGCGAGTCGGCTGTCGTCGGGCGCGTGTATGTCGGTCACCTCGTATCGGGTCGACGGACTGGTGCGTCCCCGACCCTAGCGCGGCCGATCAGTGGATGATCGCCGACGACGCCTCCTCTGCCGGCACCCCCGGGCGCTTCCGCGGCAGGAACGCCGCCGGGATGAGAGTCAGAACCATGATCACGGTCGCAACCAGGAACGTGGTGCCGAACGCGTCCGCGGCCTGGGAGAGGCCGAGATCCAGCGCACCCGGCGGCAACTCGGCGGCGATCGACGGGTCGGACTGCGACGCGATCGCGGCGCCCGCCAACTCGTGCTGCAGCAGCAGGTTGGTGAGCACCACCGACATGGTCGCGGTACCGATCGAGCCGGCCGTCTGGTTCACGATGTTCATCAGGGTCGACCCGCGCGCGACCTCGTGGTGCGTCAGCGTCTGCAGTGCGGCGGTCATGATCGGCATCATCGTGGCGCCCATCCCGAGACCCATCACGAACAGCGCGCCGAGCAGCAGGACGTACGACGTGTCCGCGCCGACCTGGGTGAACACCGACAAGCCCGCGACGATGAACACGATGCCGACCAGCACGATCTTGCCCGGTCCGGCCTTGTCCGCGAGGCGTCCGGCCAACGGCATCGAGAGCATCGCACCGAGGCCCTGCGGCGCGAGCATCAGGCCCGCCTGCAGCGTCGTCGCCCCGCGCACCTGCAGGAAGTAGCTCGGGAACAGCAGTCCCGCACCGAAGAACGCGATGCAGAACAGCGTCATGGTGATCACCGCGACCGTGAGGTTGCGGTTGCGGAACAGGTGTAGGTCGATGAGCGGGTGCTTGGCACGCAGCGCGTGCGGCACGAACAGCGCGACGAGCACCAGGCCGATCGCAGCCGGGATCAGCACCCGCGCGGAGGCGACGGTGCCCATCTCCGGGATCGACGAGACCCCGAACAGGAACAGCGCGAGGCCCGGCGACAGCATCAGCATGCCGAGGAAATCGAACGACTCCGACGGGGTCGGCTTGTCGGACGGCAGGATGAAGAACGCCGCGGCGAACGCGATGATGCCGATTGGGACGTTGATCAGGAAGATCCAGTGCCAGCTCGCCGCCTCGATCAGCCAGCCACCGAGGATCGGGCCGCAGATCGGGCCGAGCAGCATCGGCACACCGAGCACGGCCATCACACGACCGACGCGGTGCGGTCCGGCGGCGTGGGTCATGATCGTCATGCCCAGCGGCATGAGCATGCCGCCGCCGAGACCCTGAATTATGCGGAATGCGATCAGTGTTTCGATCGACCACGCCGTGCTGCACAGCACCGAGCCGGCGACGAACAGCACCAGCGCCATCATGTAGAGCCGCTTGGTGCCGAAGCGATCCGCGGCCCATCCCGTCACCGGAATCACAGTCGCGAGCGCGAGGGTGTAGCCGGTCATCGTCCACGCGGCGATCGCGTAGGTGGTGTCGAAGGTCGACTGGAAGGTCGGAATTGCGACGCTGACGACCGTCACGTCGAGGATCGACATGATCGCGCCGAGCACGACCACACCCGCGATCTTCAGGACCGTCGGATCGAGTTTGTCGTCGTCGGCCGCCGCGGTGGCGGCCTGTCCTGCGGGCTCGGACGATTCGGGTTCGGTCATGCGTCCAACAATCCCAGTCTCGCGGCAGTTCCGCCAAACCAATATCCGTCGGCGAACCCGCGAGTAGGCAAATCGTCGGAGCGCGAGCAGCCGACACAACCGGCGTTAGGCAACAAATCGATAACGAAATACTCACGACGCGGCCACGAACCAAGACGATTCTGGTAACATCGTGTTCAGCATCACAGCATGGGGGTATGCCGGAATTATGCAAATCGTGACCCGACCTCGACATCCGAGGTACAAGTTCTCGCTGCTGGGGACAGACTGGGTCGAGTGGATGCTCGTCGCGCTGCTGTGTGCGGTGTCGATGGTGGGTGTGGCGGCACTCGGCGGTTCGCTGATCGTGACGGTCGCGGTCGGGTTGGTCGTCGTCGTGGCGACCAGCCTCGTAGTCGCAGTGCTGTAGTTCGGTTGTAGCTCAGCGTCGGAACAGCTTGTTCCCCAGCCAGACCACCGGGTCGTAGCGACGGCCCGCCACGCGCTCCTTCATCGGGATCAACGCGTTGTCCGTGATCTTGATGTGTTCGGGACAGACCTCGGTACAACATTTCGTGATGTTGCAATAGCCGAGGCCGAACTCGTCCTGGGCGGCATCGCGCCGGTCGGCAGCGTCGAGCGGATGCATCTCGAGTTCGGCGATGCGCATCAGGTAGCGCGGGCCGGCGAACGCCTCCTTGTTGTTCTCATGGTCGCGCACCACGTGGCAGACGGTCTGGCACAGGTAGCACTCGATGCACTTGCGGAACTCCTGCGAGCGCTCGACGTCCACCTGCTGCATGCGGTACTCGCCGGGCTTCAGCCCGGGCGGCGGCGTGAACGACGGGATTTCACGGGCCTTCTCGTAGTTGAACGACACGTCGGTCACGAGGTCTCTGATGACCGGGAAGGTCCGCAGGGGCGTCACGGTGATGACGTCGGACTCGGAGAACGTCGACATCCGGGTCATGCACAGCAGTCGTGGGCGCCCGTTGATCTCCGCCGAGCACGACCCACATTTGCCGGCCTTGCAGTTCCAGCGCACGGCGAGATCGGGGGCCTGGGTGGCCTGCAGACGGTGGATGATGTCGAGCACCACCTCGCCCTCGTTCACCTCGACGGTGTAGTCCTGCAGGTCGCCGCCCTCGACGTCGCCGCGCCATACCCGGAACTTCGCGTCATAGCTCATCTCACGCCTTCCGCTCGGGGTGCCCCGCGAGTTCGCCCTCGGTGTAATACTTCTCGACTTCGGCGAGATCGAACAGCGCTAGCAGTTCCGGCCGCATCGAGACCTGGTCCGCTTCTGTGACCGTCACCCGCGGCACATCGTCCCCGGCGGTCGCCGGGTCCACCGCGCACACCAGCAACCTGTTGCGCCAGGGCGCCTCCATCGCCGGGTAGTCGTCGCGGGTGTGCCCGCCGCGGCTCTCGGTCCGCAGCAGCGCCGCCTGCGCAACGCACTCGCTGACCAGCAGCATGTTGCGCATGTCGACGGCCAGGTGCCAGCCCGGGTTGAACTGGCGGTGCCCCTCCACCGTCATGTGGCGCATCCGCTCGCGCAGTTCGGCGAGCCTGTCGAGTGCCTCCCCGATCTCCTCGGCCTTGCGGATGATGCCGACGAGGTCGTTCATCGACTGCTGCAGGTCGGTGTGCAGCGTGTACGGGTTCTCCCCGGCACCGTCGGCGGGTGGGTCGAACGGCGCGAGGGCGGTGCGTGCGGCGGCGTCGACGTCGGAGTCGGACACCGCCGGGCGCCGGGCGAGGCCCTCGACGTAGGCCGCGGCCCCGAGACCCGCGCGCCGCCCGAACACCAGCAGGTCCGACAGCGAGTTGCCGCCGAGGCGGTTCGAGCCGTGCATCCCGCCCGAGCACTCCCCGGCGGCGAACAGACCGGGCACGGTCGCGGCGGCGGTGTCGGGTTCGACCTCGATGCCACCCATCACGTAGTGACAGGTCGGGCCGACCTCCATGGGTTCCTTGGTGATGTCGACGTCGGCGAGTTCCTTGAACTGATGGTGCATGGAGGGCAGACGGCGGACGATCTCGTCGGCCGGCATCCGCGATGCGATATCGAGGAACACCCCGCCGTGCGGAGTTCCCCTGCCCGCCTTCACTTCCGAGTTGATCGCGCGCGCCACCTCGTCACGCGGCAGCAGGTCGGGGGTGCGGCGCGCGCTGTCGTTGTCGACGAGCCACTTGTCGGCCTCCTCCTCCGACTCCGCGTACTGCCCCTTGAACACCGGCGGGATGTAGTCGAACATGAACCGCTTGCCGTCGGAGTTCTTCAGCACGCCGCCGTCGCCGCGGACGCCCTCGGTGACGAGGATGCCTTTCACGCTGGGCGGCCACACCATGCCGGTCGGGTGGAACTGGATGAACTCCATGTTGATCAAAGTCGCCCCGGCGCGCAGGGCCAGCGCATGGCCGTCGCCCGTGTACTCCCACGAGTTCGACGTCACCTTGAACGACTTGCCGATCCCGCCGGTCGCGAGCACGACCGCAGGCGCCTCGAAGAGCGCGAACCGTCCCGACTCGCGCCAGTACCCGAACGCGCCGGCGATGCGCGGGGTGTCGCCCGACTTGTCGAGCAGCAGTTCCGTGATGGTGCATTCGGCGAAGACCTTGATCCGCGCGTCGTAGTCGCCGGTCTCGGCGTGGTCCTCCTGCTGCAGCGAGACGATCTTCTGCTGCATCGTGCGGATCAGTTCGAGACCGGTGCGATCGCCGACGTGCGCGAGCCGCGGATACGTGTGGCCACCGAAGTTGCGCTGGCTGATCCGGCCGTCCTTGGTGCGGTCGAACAGTGCGCCGTAGGTCTCGAGTTCCCAGACACGGTCGGGCGCCTCCCTCGCGTGCAACTCGGCCATGCGCCAGTTGTTGAGGAATTTGCCGCCGCGCATCGTGTCCTTGAAGTGCGTCTGCCAGTTGTCCTTCGGGTTGGCATTGCCCATGGACGCCGCACAGCCGCCCTCGGCCATGACCGTGTGGGCCTTGCCGAACAGCGACTTGCATACGACGGCGACCCGGAAGCCACGCTCGCGCGCCTCGATCACCGCGCGCAGTCCGGCACCGCCGGCGCCGATCACGACGACGTCGTATGGGTGTCGTTCGACATCGGTCATGTAGGTGTCTGCTCCTAGGTGTGGGGCCCTCAGCCGATGAACCGCAGGTCCGAGATCGTCCCGCTCGCAACCAACATCACGTAGAAGTCGGTGAGCACCAGGGTGCCGAGGGTGATCCAGGCCAGCAGCATGTGCCGCGTGTTCAGCTTTGAGATGAACGTCCAAAACCGGTAGCGCACCGGGTGTTTCGAGAAATGCTTGAGCCGCCCGCCGGTCACGTGCCGACACGAGTGGCACGAGATGGTGTACGCCCAGAGCAGGATCACGTTGCCGACGAGGATCACGTTGCCGAGACCGAAGCCGAATCCGCTCGGACTCTGGAACGCAATGATCGCGTCGTAGCTGTTGATCAACGAAATGATCACGGCCGCATAGAAGAAGTACCGGTGCACGTTCTGCAGGATCAGCGGCAGCCGCGTCTCCCCGGTGTAGCGCCCGTGCGGTTCGGCGACCGCGCACGCGGGTGGCGAGAACCAGAACGAGCGGTAGTAGGCCTTGCGGTAGTAGTAGCAGGTCAACCGGAACAGCAGCAGGAACGGCAGCGACACGAACGCCAGCGGGATGAACCAGGGCAGGTCACCGAACGGGGTGCCGAAGTGGCTCGCGCCCGGCACGCAGGAGGTGCTCAGGCAGGGCGAATAGAACGGCGTCAGGTAGTGGTACTCCGGCACGTAATAGGCGGCGCGCACCAGCGTCCGCGCGAGGCCGTAGATGATGAAAGCGCTCAGGCCCAGCACAGTCCAGAACTGCGGCACCCAGTAACGGTCGGTGCGCAGTGTGCGCGCGGCGATTCTCGCGCGCGTCGGGGAGAAGACGCCGGTGCCGCCCCGGCCGGATGTGCTCGGAGCGGGCTCGCTCACTTGGTGCGCTCGCGGGAGTGGAAGCCGAGTCCCTCGTCCTGCGCGCCCATCCAGGCTGATTCATCCGACTTGCTGTCCGGTACGTAGATCTTCTCTGATTCCGTCCGCGCGATCTTCGGCGGTGGTGACGATTCGAGTTCCTCCGTATCGATCGCCAACCGATCGACGTCGTTGGCGAGTCGGCGAATCGCGAACGCATCGCCGTAGGTCATCTGCAGCGTGGCCAGGCTCTGCTGCAGTTGAGCGACAGATTCCCGCAGGTCGGAGAACTCTGTGGCTGACATCCATACACCTCCGAGTGCCGTATGACGACGCTCACACTACGGTACGCCCGCGGTGTCGGTCGGGAAGGGCTCGCGAACGAAACATACACGGGAACTGCGCTCTCCCCGTTGCCCGGTCGCGTTAGGTTGCCCTTACCAAGTGTGGTCCCGCGTCGCGTCCAGAACGCTTGGACGCCGGCACCCCCACGTCGCGCGCCTTTTGTACGCGTCGCGCCGTCTGTAGCACGCGCGACGCGACCAAAACCTGCGCGACGTCACCGTGCTCACCGATCCGCGATCCGCCCCGTGACGTCCGCGCACGCTGCAGGATCGACGATGACTTCCGCGGCCCCTACGTGCACGGTCGCCGGGGAGCGCGGTTCCTGTATCTGAACTGGGGCGACGTCGGCGCCACAGGGCGCCTACCCCTCGTCCAGGCTCACGACCCGGTCCACCAACTCCCGCCACGGCCCATGCAGCGCGCGCTCGGAGAGCGTCGCCGTGTGGTCACCGGCGGTGAGGGTGTAGGAAAAGCGGTCGGGTTCCGGGGTGGGCGCGGGCGGGTTGGCCCAATCGCATTCGTCGACGAGTCGTTCCAGTTCGTCGGGATCGTCGACGCGGTCCAGCTGCACGCACCAGGTCCGCCTAATGCCCGCGAACCCGCCGGTGCGGCACACCTCGATGCGCATGCCTCCCGTTCTACGCGATCACACGCGCACGGCAGGCGAAACCTCGATCCCGACCGCATGCCACCCACCGGTCACCCCGCGCTCCTCCGCGGAGTCGACGCCGAACCGGGCCCGCGCGGCCCGACGGGTAGCGGCCGCGAATGCCGAGAAACCCGCGCGAGGATCGAGCCCGCCGCCGGTGAGGGTGTCGTACCAGATCCAGCCCGCGCGCTCCCACGCGGGGCCGCCCAGCGCGACCGCGACCGCGGCGAACGCGCGGTTCGGGATGCCCGAGTTGATGTGCACCCCACCGTTGTCGGCGGACGTGCGGACGAAGTCGCGCATGTGGGCAGGCTGCGAGTCGCGGCCGAGCACGTCGTCGTCGTACGCGGTACCCGGTGCCTTCATCGACCGCATCGCGACGCCTGCACGTCCGGCATGAACAGTCCCTCGCCCACAAGCCACGACGCCTCGGCGGCAGTCTGCCGACGCTGGTACTGCTCGACGAGGACGCCGAAGACGTCGGCGATCGACTCGTTCAACGCACCCGCCTGCCCCTGGTAGGCGAGGTTCGCGGTGTGCTGCACGACGCCGTGGGTCAGTTCGTGCCCGATCACCGTCAGCGACCCGGTGAAGCCGCGAAACACCTCCCCGTCTCCGTCGCCGAAGACCATCCGCTGCCCGTCCCAGAACGCGTTGTCGTACTCGACGCCGAAGTGCACCGTGCCGTCGAGCGCCCCGCCCCTCCCGTCGACCGAATCCCGGCCGTACACCTGCTCGAACAGCGCGTAGGTCGCACCGAAGCCGTTGTAGGCCTCGTCGGCGGCGACGTCGCCCGTCGGCAGGTCGCCCTCGCGCCGCACCACGACTCCCGGCAGTTCATGTGTGTGCCGCGCGTCGCTGATGGTGCGGGTCAGCCCCGGTGCCGCGACCGCCGCAATCGGCGCGGCCGCGCGGATGTCACGCAGCACGGCGTCACGTCGCAGCGTCGCCGACGCCACCCTCGGGGCTGCGGTGAGCCGAGGCTCCTCGGACGCGGCGATGCGCTCGAGCACGTACGGCGGGACGAAGGACCTGATCACGTCACCGATGTTGGCACGTGGGTCCGACAAGTCGGCTCGCACGCCCACGAAGCCGGCAACCAGGCACCATGACCTGCTCGCGATCCCCACGGCCCGACTCCCTGCTCGCTACAGTTGGCCGATGGACACCGTGGGGCGGATCGGTCTGCCGGTCGTCGGCGTCCACGGGGTGTTCGTCGGCCTCGGCGTCACGGTTGCGGCCGTCGTCTTCTACCACGAGGCACGACGACGACACGCCCCCGCCGAACAGTCCCTGGTCGCGGTGACGGGCGCTCTGGTCGGGGGCGCGATCGGGATGCGACTCTCGGGATGGGTCGAGCACCTGCATCCTGCGCAGAACCCGAGCGTGGTCGAGGCGTGGGTGTTCGGGGCGCGCAGCATCCTCGGCGGACTGATCGGCGCCTACCTCGGGGTGCTGCTCGCCAAGCGAATCATCGGCTACACCGCCAAGACCGGCGACCTATTCGCGCCCGCGGTGGCGGCCGGCATGGCGGTCGGGCGGATCGGCTGCCTGCTGGCCGAGGCGCCCGGGCGGCCGACGGGCCTGCCGTGGGGTGTGCACGCCCCGCCCGACACCCCGAGCTGTCCGGGGTGCCTCACCGCAGCGGCGATGCATCCGTCGTTCGCCTACGAGATCGCCTTCCAGGTAGCGGCTTTCGCGACGTTGCTGTGGCTGCGGTCGCGGGTCACCCGCCCCGGCGAGCTGTTCACGCTGTACGTCGCGGCGTATGCCGTGTTCCGCTTCTTCGTCGAGTTCACCCGCGCCAACGAGACGGTGTGGCTGGATCTCACCCGGCCGCAATGGTTCCTGCTGCCCGGACTGGTTCTCGTCGTCTGGCGGCTGCGCCGCGGGTACCGCCGCGGCTACTACGCCGGGGCGCTCTCGCGGGCGGGGGCCGTCGCATGACGACGCCGCCGTATCCGCCGTATCCGCCCGAGCCCGAACCGGAACGGTGGCAGCCGCCGCCGGGCGGCAACCGCACCGGGACCATCGTCGGCTTCGCTTTCCTCGGGATCGCCGTGTTCGTCGGCCTGAACCTCGCGGTCGCGCTCGCGGCGATCCTCGTCAGCGGAACGGCCGGCAGCAACCCGGATCTCACCCTCCAGATCTCCGCCGGCGCACTCATCCTCATCACGTTCGGCGGCGGCCTCGCGCTGCTGCTCGCGCGCCGACCGTGGACCATCGGCACGGGTCTCGGCCTGATGATCGGCTGGGCGCTGATGTCCGTCGTCACCGCTGGCTACTGCACCGGCATCAACCCGGGCCTCTACGCATGACGGCGGGCATGGGCCTGCGTGGCGACCGAATCCTGCGCTACGTCAACGCCTTCTGCCCGTACTGCCCCGCCGACCGCCCACTACCGGAAGTGCCCCGACTCTCCGGTCGCCTCGTCGAACGCGATGGTCTCGTGTGGCTCGAACGTGGCTGCGGCGTGCACGGACTCGTGCGCACCCTCTACGACGAAGACCCCGAGATCCTCGCCTACCTCGAGGAGTGGACCGCGCCGACGAAGACGCACACTCCCGACGTGCCCGGCAACTTCGACCCGGTGCCGAGTGCGTATCTGCTGGGTCTGCCCGAGATGCAGACCCAGCACACCTGCATCCTGCTCACCGACATCGCCGAGACCTGCAACCTGCGCTGCCCCACGTGTTTCACCGATTCGTCACCGGAACTGCGCGGCGTCGTCCCGGTGGCCGATATCCTCGCCAACGTCGACCAACGCCTGCGCCGCGAGAACGGACGCCTCGACGTGCTGATGCTCTCCGGTGGTGAGCCGACGCTGCATCCGCACCTGCCCGATCTGCTCGACGCCCTCGCCGCGCGCCCGATCACGCGAATCCTGCTCAACACCAACGGGTTGCTCATCGCGCACGACGACGCGACCCTGGACCTGCTGCGCCGCCATCGCGAACGCGTCGAGGTGTACCTGCAGTTCGACGGCGTCTCGGCCGACGCCTCACGGCATCATCGCGGCGCGGATCTGCGCCGGCACAAGGACGCCGCAGTGCGGCGGCTGTCGGCATCGGGCGTTTTCACCACGCTCGTCATGACCGCGGCGCTCGGGGTCAACGACACCGAGATCGGCGCCGTGCTCCGGGTAGCGCTGGAAACCCCGTTCATCAGCGGAGTTTCGATTCAGCCGCAGTTCGGCTCGGGCCGCTCCGGCGAGATCGACCCGTCGCGAAGGCTCACCCACACCGGCGTCCTCGCCCGCCTGGGCCCGCAGACGGACGGCCTGGTGACCTGGCGCGACCTCACCGCCCTGCCGTGTTCGCACCCGCACTGCTGCTCGGTCGGGTATCTGATCCGCGACGACGCCGACCGGTGGCGCTCACTCGTGGGACTCATCGGCCACGACCGCCTCAAGCAGAACCTTGGCCTCGTCGCGAACCGCATCGCCGACCGCGAGGTGCCGCGCGAATTGCGGATCGCGGTGCAGGAATCGCTGCTCGGGTTGTTGTCGGAGCAGTCGTCGCTGTCGCACCCGCAGATCGGCGAGGTGTGGCGAACAATCGGCCAGAACTGCGATCTCGGCCTGCCCACCCTGCTCACCCTCGCGTCGTCAGCCCTGCCGGGGCGTCAACGCCGACTGCGAAGGCTGCTGGGCGAGCGGATCGTCCGGATCACCATCAAGCCGTTCATGGACATGAACACGATGATCGAGGAGCGGCTCACGCAGTGCTGCGTGCACGTCGGCACCCGCGGCGCGGCCGACCAGTGCGCCCCGTTCTGTGCGGTGCAGGCCTGGCCGGCGCTGAGCAGGCAACGGCTCTCGGCGCAGGTTCGTGCCGAACTACCGTTGCGGATCCGGCAGTAGAGCGTGCCGCGCTCATGGAACGACAAGTATGCGGCCGCGCACCGGCCCCGACTCCATCGCCTCGTGCGCCTTCGCGGCGTCGGCGAGATGATAGGTCGCCCCGATTCGGGCCTTCAGGCTGCCCGCGGTCAGCAGATGGTTGATCGCGACCGCCGCCTTCGAGAGGTCACCCGCCGTCGCGTTGCTGACGGCGAACCCGCGAAGGCTCACGTCATTGGTGTACATGGATCCGACCGGAAGAGCGAGTGTAGCTCCAAGCCCTGCCATGACCAGTACACGGCCCCCGCGCCGCATGAGAGGCAGGCACGCCTCGAGGTCGAGATGCCCGCTCGTGTCCCACCACACGTCGATCCCCTCCGGAATTGCCTGACGTATCCGGTCATAGCGGTCATCAGCGCGATAGTCGACGACGGTGCCGGCGCCACCCGCACGACACAAGTCCGCGTCGCGCGGCGATGCCGAAGCGACGACCTGAGCCCCCATCGCGGTCGCAAACTGCATCACGGCCATGCCGACCGCACCGGCGGCACCTCCGACGAAGACGGTCTCGCCCGGAAGCAGGCGTGCCTCTCGCACCAGGCCGACGTGGGCAGTCCCAGCGCCGTGCAGGACTACCGCCGCGTCCACGGGTTCCACCCCGTCGGGAAGTCGGTATGCGCGGTCGACGTCGATGACGACATACTCCGAGAAGGTGCCCTGCCGCCCAGCATGCCCGAGGCTGTTTGTCCACACGTGCTCTCCCGGGACGAACCGATCCACGGCGCCACCGACGCTGGCGACGGTGCCGACCACGTCTCGCCCGATCACGAATGGGAACGGCAACGGTGTCTGGTATGCGCCGGAACGAACGAACACGTCTACATGGTTGACCTCGCTGGCCTCGAACCGCACCAGCACGTCGGTTGGCCCAAGGCGGGGCACAGGCAGGCGGCCGACCTCGATCCGATCAACGCCACCTGTGGCGCGGATAAAGGCTGCGGCCATCGTGGTGGGAACGGTCACTTCTCCCTCCTCCTCGGTCGGCAAGACCGGTCGACACGTAGGTACTCCATACTTCGTCATCTCGAGTGGATGTCGGCCGTCGACATCACCGAGGACCGTTCGGGACCGGCGACCCGCCCGGAACTTTCCTACCGGTCTTGCCGGCTCAACATTTCGAACATGATCGGTCGGCGCGGTCCGGGTGCGATGTTGTGCGGGACCGACGCCGGAGGCGGCCGGCGTCGATCCCGCGCTGGCCGGGCCAGCCGGACCCGCGACAGGATAGTCGCCAGCCCACTACTACCTGGCGACCTCGGCCGCGTGGGCGGCAACCCGCGGATCGTGGAGCAGAAGTACCTCGGTACCGCCGCCGAACTCGAGCAGGCGATCGACGGCGCCACCGTGATACCATCGCGGACAAGGCATCTGGGGTTCGGTGACCTCGCCGCCGCATGGTCGGTGATCGACCGGCTAGGCGCCAGAGCCCAGACTCCTGCCGTGCGAGTGAGGCCACGGCCGAGGAGATTACGCAGGTTGAGTCCGGCGGTGCGGCGGGTGAGCCAGGCGTTGTTCTTGGCGGTCCGCG
This sequence comes from Aldersonia sp., assembly GCA_036524855.1. GTDB lineage: Bacteria > Actinomycetota > Actinomycetes > Mycobacteriales > Mycobacteriaceae > Aldersonia. The sequence goes on from DATDBL010000184.1 coordinate 31,142, forward strand.
GTAGCACAGTTTCAGACATGCCTCGACGCAGCGGCCCTGCCGGCACCTCGACACGATGCGGCGACGTCGCGAGATCGCCCCACGAAACGAGTAGTCGACTACGCGCTGCCTGGTACAGAGAACAGCGGAAGGTAAAAGCAGGACCAACACCATCACAGGGACTCACCGCCTCGGCAGATGTTGTACTGACGCCGGTGGCCGACCATGGAACGGAGGATGATCGTGAACGAACCGAACGGCATTGGCTTTGCATTGGGCGGGCTCGCCGGCAACAACGCGCACGGAGCTGGATTCCTGCAGGCCGCACTCGATACCAGCGTCAGCCCCGAGATGATTTCCTGCACGTCGGGTCAGTTGCTGTGGGTGTGGTATTACCTGAGGCTGCTCGACAACGACCACACCGTGTCTAGTGATGGAACCCTGGAGAGGCGCTTCCAGGATGAACTCGACAAGCTCAGCCCCCTGGCCTTGATCTTCGATGCGGTGCCGACGCCATGGCCGCCGGTCGAGGAATTTCTGCGCCGCGCGGCCCCCCTGTCGCGGGAATTGCCATTCGCGCGGGACTTCACCTGGTGGTGGCTCACGCTGTTCGGCAAGAAGGATCGGTACCGGCCCTCGTTCCAGAGCATGTCGTTCGATATCCTGCGCAACGCACAGCAGTCGACGAACGACCTTCTCCAGAAAATGCTGAACGGGAGGCTCGGGGATGCTTTTCTGGTGGAGTTCGTCGCCAACATCGCGCCGAACCGCGTGTTGAAGCCGGATTTCCGGCAGGAATTCTTCGACAACATCAGCGACACGTTCAATTCCAGTGAGATCGGAATCGTCTTCAACAGTTACCAGCCGGGATCCTGCGAGGGCTCCCGGGGCTCCGTCGAGTACATTCACATCAACGACGCCGCGCGAGGAAAACTCGGCCGCGAATACGGGACACCAGCAAGCTACAGGGCTCATACGAAATACGCGAGGATCACCCCCGCGGCTGTCCGAAGCGCCCTCTGGCTGTACATGTACGGCTTCGACGAGGCGGAGAGACGTCTCGATGGCGCTTACTACAGGGAAATGATCCTGAGCGAGTTGTGCGCCCCGACCATCGATCGCATATTCGCTGTGCGTCCCCTCAACGCCGAGTGGAAGGGCCCCCTCCCGACCACCTTCCCCGCCGGCAAGGACCTCGAAACAGAGGTCAGCTTCAACGGGGCGTACATAGGTGAACGAGACAAGATCGACCTGATGAACAAGGTCGGAAGCGAGATGCGCGACATCCTCGAACGCCTGACGGAAACCGGAGTCCCCGTCCCCGTCCCGCTGCGTGACAAGCTGGACAAGTATCACCAGATATACGTCATCGATGTGGAACTCGAAACTCAGCGTGGCTACTTCGACTACGTCTTCGAGGACATGGAAACCTTCCGCAGGGGCAAGGCCTTGGGTCGAGAGCATCTGACTCGACTTGGCTCAATTTAGTCCGAAGTTCCGCCGATTCCGAGCGCTACCGCCTCCAGACCGCCGAGATCGCGCCGCGATTGGGCATGTCCGGGACGGCGGCTCAGGCCACCGCGAGGAAGGCGCGAACGCCGGCGTGTCCGTGCGTGTCGTGCGCCAGGTCGAGTCGTCATCGACGATGTCCGGGTCCATGAACGCGAGAAGGCGTTCGGCGTCGTGGGAGTTCCGTGCGCTGACAGCCTCGACTACCCTGCGTACGCGCACTCCCAGTGCCGCGGGTATACCCTATCCACCAAGCGCCGCACGGCCGCCGCGACCTCGGCGGGACGTTCCAGCACCACGGAGTGCCCCGCCCCGTCCAGGCGGACCAGTTCGGCACGGCCGAGCCGTGCCGCGATCTCCATCGAGTGGCTCGGTGGCGTCATCAGATCGTCGGATCCGAAAAGGACGAGGGCGGGGAGATCATGGAGCAGCGACAGGGTCGCCGACTCGTCGAAGGTGCGCAACGACGCGAGGAACCCCGACACCGTCACCGGGGAGGTGTCGTTGACCATCGCCGAGGCCAGCGCGACCATGGCGGGATTGGCTCTGCGGGATCCGAATCCGGCGGAGCGCGTGAGGCGGGTGCAGGCGCGTCGGCCGATCCGCCGCGACGCCACCAGCATTCCTGGCGCGACGCGGGCGGTGTGCTCGAGCATCGCGACGGCACGGTGGTGCAGGTAGCGGCCGAGCCCCGACTCGGTGAGCCCGGCCGCGACCGCGCTGATCAGGCCCACCGCGACCACCCGCGTCCCGACGACCTCCGGGTGCGCCCCCAGATAGGCCAGCGCGGTCATCGCGCCCATCGAATGCCCGACCAGCACAACCGATCCCCACGGTGCGACGGAGCGGAGCACGGCGTCGAGATCGGTGGCGAGCTGGTCGATGGTGTAGGTGGCGGCAGGCGCGGATCCCGATGAACCGTGGCCGCGGTGGTCGTAGCAGACGATCCGCACCGTGTCCCCGGTGGATTCCGCGTCGTGAAGTTCGTGACACAGCGCCGACCACACTTCGGTCCGCAGGCAATGACCGTGCAGGAACACGACGGTCAGCGGCGCGGCACGGTCGCCGAACTCGGTGACCGCCAACGGCACGCCGTCGTCGGCGACGACGGTGCTGCGGCGCGCACGTATGCAAAAAACCACGTTGGCACCTCCGCCCCTGCTCGACCGACTCCGGTGATCGGTTGTCGGACGCGTCCGGCGGAGTGTTACGCATCACACACGAAAGATCCGAATCGACGCCCGCATACTGCGAGGATCCGAGGATGGCGGATCCCGATTCCGACGACTGGAACACCAAGATCATCGCGGAGTTCCGCGCCAACGAGGGCCGGGTCGGCGGACAGTTCGAGGGCGCCCCGGTCGTCCTCGTCCACCACCGCGGCCGCAAGTCGGGGCGCGCGATGGTTTCGCCGATGATGTATCTGCCCGACGACGTCGATCCCGACACGATCTACGTCTTCGCCACCAAGGCCGGCGCGCCGTCCAACCCGGCCTGGTACTACAACCTCGTCACTGCGGGCAGTGCGACGGTGGAACGCGGCACCGAGACCTACGATGTCGCCGTCCGCGAGATCACCGCCGACGACCGTGACCGCACATACGCCAAGCAGGCCTCCCGGTACCCGGGTTTCGCGGTGTACGAACAGCGGACCGCAGGCATCCGTACGATCCCGGTCCTCTCGCTGCGCCGCACCTCGCCGGCGCACCGCGGGTGAGTATTCGGCTATCTAGCGGAATCGCCAGAATTCGATAGACGGCCGAATCGATCTCGGCGCCGCGCAACCCCACGCCGCGCCGAGATCGTGAACGCTCCTATACGACGGTCGGTTTCGTCGACAGGTAGGTGCGGTGCACGTCCTCCTCCGTCGACTCCCCGGGTTGCCAATCCGCGATCCACGGACCCGTACCCTCGCTCTGGTCGATCACGCCGGCCTCGAGCCACGTGTAGCGATCGTCGAGCACGGCCCGCGCGATGGTGGCGTCGACGTCGTCGGTGTTGTCCCACAACGTCGCGAACAACTGCTCGACCCGCACCCGCGACTGCCTGCAGAACGCGTCCGCGAGTTCGAACGCCGTCTCACCGAGTTCGGCGTCCTCGACCCGCTGGTGCTGCGCCCGCACCACCGACGCAGACATCGCGAACAGTTCCGCGGCGATGTCGACGATCCGGCCCAGGAAGTTCTGCCGGTACTCCAGCTTCGCCTGCCAACGCGCCATGCCGTAGAGCATCGAGCGCGCCATCTTGCGCGAACTCCGTTCCACGAACCGCAGATGCGTCGCCAGCGAATCGAACTCGCCGTACGAGTTCGGGACCTGGCCCTTGCCGGCGACGAGTTGCGGCAGCCACTTGGCGTAGAAGCCGCTCGCGCCGACCGCGGCCTTCGCCTTCGCGCTCACGTCGGCCTTCGGGTTGACCAGGTCGCCCGCAACCGAGAGATGCGCGTCGGCGGCCTCGCGCGCGATCAGCAGGCGCATGATCTCGCTGGAGCCCTCGAAGATCCGGTTGATCCGCATGTCGCGCACGATCTGCTCGACGGGCACCGCCCGTTCGCCACGCGCCCGCAGCGATTCGGCCGTCTCGTAGCCGCGACCGCCGCGGATCTGCAGCAGTTCGTCGCCGACGAGGCAGCCCATCTCGCTGGCCCACAGCTTCGCCAGCGCCGCCTCGATGCGAATGTCGTTGCGGCCCTCGTCGTTCATCCGCGCCGACAGGTCCACGACCGCCTCGAGCGCATACGCCGTCGCCGCGATGAACGAGATCTTCTGCGCGACCGCCCCGTGCTGACCGACGGGCCGACCCCACTGCACCCGCTCCCGCGACCACTCCCGCGCGATCTTCAGTGACCACTTCCCCGCGCCCGCACACATCGCCGGGATCGCGAGCCGGCCGGCGTTCAGTGTGGTCAGCGCAATCTTCAACCCGTCGCCCTCGCGCCCGACCAGGTTTTGCTTCGGGACCCGCACCTTGTGCAGGCGAGTGACGCCGTTCTCGATGCCGCGCAGACCCATGAACGAGTTGCGGCGCTCGACGGTGATGCCGGGCGAGTCGGCCTCGACGACGAACGTCGAGATGCCGCCACGGTGACCCTCGCTCTTCGGCACGCGAGCCATGACGACGAGGAGTTCGGCCACCACGCCGTTGGTGGTCCACAGCTTCACGCCGTCGAGTTCGTACGCCTCGCCGTCCTCGGTCGGGGTGGCGGTCGACGCCATGCGGGCGGGGTCGGAGCCGACGTCGGGTTCGGTGAGCAGGAACGCGCTGATCGCGCCGCGGGCGCAGCGCGGCAGGAACTCGGCCTTCTGCTCCGGGGTGCCGGCCAGCTTCAGCGGTTCGGGGACACCGATCGACTGGTGCGCCGACAGCAGCGCCCCCAGGCTCGGGTGTACGGACCCGACCAGCATCAGCACCCGGTTGTACGTGAGCTGGGACAGGCCCTGGCCGCCGTACTCCGGGGAGATCTTCAGGCCGAAACAGCCGAGGTCGGCGAGGCCGCGGATGTACTCGTCGGGAATCTTGGCGTCACGTTCGATGACGAAGCCGTCGAGCGTCTCGCAGTAGTCGCGTACCTCGGCGAGATAGGCCTCGGTCGCGGCCGACTCCGCCGCGTCGGGAATGGGATAGGGATGAACGAGATCGAGTTGGAACCGGCCGAGAAACAGTTCCTTCGCGAACGACGGCTTGCTCCACCCCGATTCGCGTGATTCTTCGGCGAGAGCGCGTGACTGCTCCGCCGTCGCCTCGACCTTGGCCGTGGTGGTCATCGGACAACCTCCTCATTGAGGATCGTGCGGTCGCCACCCATTATGTACTTGTCAGTAAGTTACCGAAAGGTATTCAACGAGATAGGCGCGGAGGCAAGCCATCTGCGCAGGTGGTCGTACACCTGGTCGTGGTTGAGCAACGTGAAATGGTTCGCCGAGGGCAGGTGCGCACCGTCCTCCTCCCGGAACCCGACCCGCCTGGTGCGGGTCCGGCCCGACGCACTCGGCGTGAGCACGAAGCCGTCGCCGATCAGCTTGCCCATCGGGTTGCTCGGGCTCGCGACGATTCCCGCCGACACGAAGCAGTGCATCGCCCCGTCGAGCAGCGGCACCTCGCGGCAGGCCTGCGCACGCAGGGCGTCGGCGTCGCGGTCGGTCCAGTCCTCGTCGACCAGCGACCCGCGCCGCAGATCGCGGATTCCCGCGCTGCGCCGACGCAGCAGGTTGCTGACCGGCCGGGTTTCGGGCACCTGCGCCAGCACCGAACTCGCGACGTGCACCAACTGCGCGAGCGGCGCACCGAAGTGCGGCGACCCGAGACAGACCACATGATGCACGCGGCGTACCCAGAACCGCCCGGCCTCCTTGCCCTGGTGACACGCGGAGCGCGCGACCAGCCCGCCCATCGAATGCCCCACCAACGCGATCTGTTCCACCTCGACCGGCCACTCGGCGACGAGGTCGTCGAGCAGACCCGAGAGCGCCGCACCGTTGTGGGAGATGTGCCGGCCGGTGTTGAAACGGATGTACACCGGAGTCGCGCCGAGGTCGGCGGCGAGTCGCTCACCGTAGGTCGGGCGTTCCGCGGATCTCCACGCGTACTCGGTCTCCATGAGCCCGTGCAGGAAGACGACGAACCGTCCGGTCGCGTCCGGGAAGACGCGGGCGAGGTCGGCGCGGCGGGCGGGGACGGGGGCGCCGTCGACGCGGATCGCCATCGGCTGGGCCAGCGCGGAACGCTCCGCCTCCAGGACGTCGCCGCGGAGTCCGGAGACCATCGCGATGGCGATGGCGCCCCGCGACGACCGCGAAGGCGGCCGCGGATCGTCCCCACGCAGGTCGACGGCCTGTCCGGCAAGCGTGCCGGCCGCCCTCGCCGAAGCGCCGACGGTCGCGTAGATCCCGAACGTGATGCCGTCGTACACCGCCTTGACGACGTCGACCTTCGGCCCGACCCCTAGGCGCACGCCCCGGAAGATCCGGTCCGTCACCGCCCGATGAATCTTGCCCACGCCGCCGACCGCGCCCCCGATCTCCTCGAGCGTAAGCCTGGTCAAGGCCGCGGTCTCCGACCTGGGAGTGGCCACGGCGGTGAGTGTACAGCTGTGCACCCAGCGGCACCGCCTACGCGGCGGCGCCCCGCCCCCGACGAAGTTGATCACGACCTTGTGGCCGCCGACACGCCGAAAACGGGGCCACACGGGCGTGATCACCGCAGGCCTGGGCCGCCGTCGCCGAATCAGTCGGACTGACTGCGCAGGTACTTGCCGAAGTGCGGGACGGTGAAGCCGATGGTGCCGCGCTCGGCGGAGAAGATGAGGCCCTTCTTGATCAGGCCGTCGCGGGCGGGCGACAGCGACGCCGGCTTGCGGCCGAGTTCACGAGCGATCGCGGCGGTCGACACCGGACCGTCGTCGCCGGCAAGATCGGCCATTGCACGCATGTACTCGCGCTCGGCGGGGGTGGCGCGCTCGTAGCGGGAGCCGAAGAAGCCGACCGCGAGTTCCTCCTCGGCGGCCGGCGCGGCGAGGCGGACGTCCTCGGCGGTGATCGGACTCTCCGCCGCGAGATCCCAGGTCGCCTTGCCGTAGGCCTGGACGAAGTAGGGATAGCCGTCGGCGGTCGTGTACAGCGCGTCGAGCGCCTCGTCGGTGTACTTGACGTCCTCGCGCTCGGCGGGGGCGATCAGCGCCCGGTCCGCGGCGGCACGTTCGAGTCGGTCGATGCGGTGGTAGCTGAACAGCCGTTCCGAGTAGCTCTTCGACGCCGACAGCACCGCCGGCAGGTGTGGCAGGCCGGCGCCGACGACGATCAGCGGCGCGGCGTCCTGGCTGAGCTCGTGGCAGGCGCCGCAGATCGCGGACACGTCCGCCGGGCCGAGGTCCTGCATCTCGTCGATGAAGATCGCGATCCCGATGCCGACGTCGCGGGCCAGTCCGGCGGCCTCGAGCAGCAGTTCGACGAGGTCGATCTCGATGTCGCCGGAATCGGCACGACCGTTCACCGCGGGTACGTCGATCCCGGGCTGCCAGCGCTCCCGCATGCCCTTGTCGGCACTCGCCCGCAGTGCGAACGCCTTGAGGATGCCGAGAAAATCGTCGACCCGCTCCGGGTTGCGGTGCGCGGTCGCCACCGCGCGCACCGCCATGTGCAGCGCCGACGCGAGCGGTCGGCGCAACTCCTGCTCCGGGCGGGCCTCGATCTTGCCGGTGCCCCACCCGCGCGAGACCGCGGCCGAGCGTAGCTGATTGAGCAGCACCGTCTTGCCGACGCCGCGCAGGCCGGTGAGCACCACGCTTCGTTCGGGCCGGCCGCGCGCGATGCGCTCGAGCACGACGTCGAACGCGTCGAGCTGCTTGTCGCGACCGGCGAGTTCGGGTGGGCGCTGGCCGGCTCCGGGAGCGTAGGGATTACGCACGGGATCCATGGCGGCGAGGGTAGCGGCGTCGCTACCGGATTCTCGGACGCTCTAGGGCGTGTCCTAGAGACGTCTAGCGATCGTTATCGAGTGGCCGACCGAGCGGGTGAGCGCGGCCCGTAGGCGGACCACTTTGCCTACTGTTGTTCCATGGCCGAGATCAGCGTGCAGGAGGCGAAGACCACGCTCGCTGCGCTACTGCGTCGGGTCGCAGCAGGCGAGGAAATCACCATTACCAGCTCGGGCAGGCCCGTCGCGCGCCTGGTTCCCGCACGACCCACGGCCGATCGGGAGCTCGGGTGTGACCGCGGTCTGTTCGAGGTGCCGGAGGATTTCGACGCGCCCCTTCCGGGCGACGTGCTCGCAGACTTCAGCGCGTGAGAATCCTCTCGACACCCAGACCTGGCTGTGGATGCAAGTCAGCCCGGAGCGGCTCAGACAATTCGCTCGCCCTGCTCGCAGACTCGGAGCAGGACCTGCTGTTTTCGGCGGCGAGCTCATGGGAGATCGCGATCAAGGTCGCACTCGGCAAGCTGACCCTGCCGATCGACCCCGCTGTCTACGTTCCCGACCGCACGCGGAGCAGTGGCGTAGTGGCCCGCCCCGTGACCCACTCGCATGCGCTTGCAGTCGCCACACTGCCCCTTTACCACCGCGATCCGTTCTACCGGCTACTCGTTACGCAGGCGCGACTGGAAGACCTCACCCTTCTCACTGCCGACCGGGTCTTCGAAGACTATGACGTCTCCGTCCGGTGGTCGGACTGACCACGGGAGCGCAGCAGCCAGAATGCCTACCAACTGCCGAGTGCGGCCCGGGAGCAATTCCGACATACCGAATCGGATGTCGCTAGGCTCCACGCCCATGACCCGAGCCCACCGGTTCCGCACCGGTGTCGCCGTCCTCACCGTCGCTGCGGCCACCGGCTGCGGGGCCGGCGGTGGCGGCGAACCGGCGCGCAGCGAAGCCCCGAGCTCGGCGCCCGAGGCTCCGACAACGGCTCCGGTCACCACCCCGGAGACCGTGCTGCCCGGCGGGGGCGCCGGACCGCTGTTCGCCGGCATGCCCGCGTACGAGTCGCCATCGAACGTCTACGCCGCCGCGGGCGTCGGCATGCTCTCCGAGCGCGTCCTGGACCACCGCGTGCTGGTCTACGTGCCGAACAGTCGCAGCGACGACGTCTCGGTCATCGATCCGGCGACGTATCGGGTGATCGACACCTTCCCCGGCGGTCCCGAGCCGCAGCACGTGGTGCCGTCCTACGACTTGCAGACCCTCTACGTCGGTTCCAGCCGGGTACCGTCCGGCGGCCTCGTCCCGATCGATCCCAGGACCGGCCGGTCCGGCCCGCTCATCGAGGTCCAGGACGTCTACAACCTGTACTTCACGCCCGACGGCTCGCAAGCGATCGTGGTCGCGGAGGCCTTCCGGCGACTGGACTTCTACGATCCCCGGACGTGGCAGCGGGTCGACTCGCTGTCGTTCCCCGAGTGCGCCGGCATCAACCACATGGACTACTCGGCCGACGGCCGCACGATGCTCTTCAGCTGCGAGTTCGCGAATCGGATGATCGTCGTCGACGCGCAGACGCGGGCGAAGGTGCGCCAGTTCGACCTCGACGCCGCACCGCACGGGATGCCGCAGGACACTCGGCTCACCCCGAACGGCGAGCACTTCCTGGTGGCCGACATGCATGCGCACGGCGTCTACGTCTTCAACGGCGACGCGTCCTCGCGGGTCGGCTTCGTCCCGACCGGGCGCGGCGCGCACGGCATCTACTTCAGTCGCGACGCCCGGCACGCCTACGTGTCGAACCGTGACGAGGGCAGCGTCTCGCTGCTCGACCTCGCGACGCTGCAGCCGGTCGCGAAGTGGTGGATCCCGGGTGGCGGCAGCCCCGACATGGGCGGGGTCTCGGCAGACGGCCGTGTGCTGTGGTTGTCGGGCCGCCACCACGGCGAGGTGTACGCGATCGACACCGCCGACGGCCGCCTGCTGGCTCGGATCCCGGTCGGCAGCGGCCCGCACGGGCTCACGATCTGGCCGCAGCCGGGCCGCTATTCGCTCGGCCACACCGGAAACATTCGCTGAGAGCCGCTACCGGATTCTGGCAACGTCTAGGGCGTGTCCTAGAGACGTCTAGAGATCGCTATCGCGTGGGCCAAGGGTACTCGAGGCGACCACGGTCACGACCGATACCCGTCACATGCACCCGAGAACCTACCGACTTCATCGCCCGGGTCGCAGCCATCACGAGCTACAGCGGGTTATCGGGAGTGGACCTCAACAGCGGTTGACGCCCTACGGTTTGGGGCATGACACATACCGAGACGCGAACCGGGCGGTCCATGAACCGGGATACCCTTGGTCGCCAGGGATTTGGCGCAATGAGGTTACGCGACAAGGTCGCAGACGGTGACCATGACCCGGTGGCCGTTGTTCATGCGGCGCTCGACGCGGGGATCACCTTGGTGGATACCGCCGACGCCTACCAGAATGAGGAGTTGGTCGGGCGGGCGATCCGGGGGCGGCGGGATGAGGTGCGGCTGGCCAGCAAGTTCGGGCTGGTGTGGCGCGGCGAGGCCGCTGGTGCCTTCGAAGTACGCGCCGATCCGGCATACGTGCGTCGAGCGAGCGAGGCGAGCCTGCGGCGGCTCGGCGTCGACGTGATCGACCTGTACTACCTGCATCACCGCAGCGATACCGTCCCGATCGAGGACACCGTGGGAGCCATGGCCGAACTGGTCGCCCAGGGCAAGGTGAGCGCCCTCGGCTTGTCCAACGTGACCGCACAGGATCTACGCCGCGCACATGCGATTCACCCGATCACGGCGCTACAAGAACAGTGGTCGCTGGTGCAGCGCGACATCGAACAGGAGTTGCTGCCGGTCGCGGTCGAACTCGGCGTCACGGTCGTGGCTCACTCTCCGACCGGTCATGGCCTCCTCCATCGGCCTCCGGAGGCAGCCGACGATCGACTAGCCAGCGACCTGCAGGTTGCCATGGACGAGATCGCCGGTGCACACGACGCCACTGCTGGACAGATCGCACTCGCGTGGGTGCATCACCGGCAGCAGGTACACCGAATCCCGGTGATTCCGTTGCCCGGCACCACGAGCGTCACGCACCTGCGCGCCAATGTCGCCGCCGCCGACCTATCGCTGTCCGCGGACGAGCTGCGGCGGCTCGATGTCGATGTTCGGCCTGCGGGATAGCCGGGCTTCACCACTCTCTGGCATGCCGCCCTGCTTCGGACAGTAGGCAGTCCGGAGGGCCTTCCCGGTCGAAACGGGTGCGGGTACGCGTCGCGGATATGTTCGGTAAGTCCCTACAGGAGTATTCGGCCGTCTACGGATGTCGGCAGACATCCGTAGACCCGGCTACCGCACGGGCGGCGCGATCTCCGCATGCATCAGATAGACGTTGTAGTCCGACCAGGTGCTGATCTTGTAGTAGAGGTCGCCGCCCTTCGACCACGGGTGGATGAATCCGCCGTACAGGTACGGGTAGTCCAACACCGTTGTCGTCGGTGCCCCCTCCGACCACGCGCCCTGCGGCGTCGTGGCCTCGCGCAGCGTGATCGCCGCCTTGGTGGTGTCGAGGTAGGACATCTGCCAGAGCCCGCGCTCCTCGTCATAGCGCACAGACAACTCGCCCGCGGGCGCGCTGACGACCGTCGACGCGCTCGACGCCCCACCAACCGGCGTCCAATTTCCGTTCTGCCAGTATTGATACGCCGTGGTATTCAAAACCTCGTCGACCGGCACCCGCGCCAGCCCGACGTCGCCGAGGCGGGTGTTGGGCGTGCCGAACATGTACACGTAGTCACCGTGCGGGACCATCGCCGTGACCTGGAACTTGGCGAGCCCGAAGATGTTCTCCCACTTGGCATACGGGTCCTTGATCCAGGTCTCGCCGTGGTCGTCGGAGTACGCGATGCCGCCGTAGTTGGTGAAGAACGTGCCGGGGAACGTGTTCCACGTCCGAATCGACATGTAGCTCATGTACTGCCGGTCGCCGATCGCGAATCCGGAGGTCGGGATCGTGGTGATCTCGACGTTGTCGAGCTTGCGGCTGCTCAGCAATTCGGCTGCGTGGCAACGGGAGTCCATCACGAAGCGGTCGTAGATCATCCCGTCCGACAGGTCGGTGTCGGTGCTGAACGCGAGCACGTTGCTGCGCCAGTCCTCGCCGAAGCCGCCCGGCGGGTGGAAGTCGCGGCCCACGGTGTCACCGAACGCGACCGCGATCTCGCCCGTCGCGCTCTCCCACATGATGCCGAGGTCGGTCCCGTCGACCTGCCACCGCTTGTCGGTGCGGTTGATCGAATGCGCGCCGGTCTGCTTGGCGACCTCGGTCACCTTGCCGATCTGCGGCATCGCCGGTGCCACAGACCGCGGCGCCGCGTCGATCGGCGGATCCGCCGGAGCCGGCTCGGGTGGCAGATCCTGGTCCGGTCCGGGCACCGGAATGCCGAAATAGAACGGCTGGAAGTTCAGCCGCAACTCCGGGATGTGCAGCTCGCTCGACAGCGACCAACCCTCGGTCTCGGTGGTGAGATCGGGGCAGGGGTCGTCGCATGGGTTCGCCGGAAGCGCAGGCTGCACGATGCGCGTCGGCTCGGTGCTCGGCGCCGGGAACGGCACGACGGTCACCGCGGGGTAGGGCACCGCCAACTCCTGTGTCTTGCCGACCAACGGTTCGTGCGTCGGCGAAGGATCCGTCGTGCACGGCCCCACACCGGCAACGGTCAGGGGGGCCGCGGCGGCCTGATCCCGCCACAGCACGCCACCCCCGACCACGAGCGCGCCAACCGCGACCACCGCGAGTTGTCTGCGCACCGGCCCCTCCCCCCAGTCGACGAATCGCACGAACGCTAGCACCTACTGCATCTCCGGCCGCCGCAAAAGGGCAGGTCGGGGCGGTGTGACGCATCCCACTGAACTCATTCGTTACACGCCAGGTCTCAGCTAGACAACGACGATACCGCTCCGTAATCTTTCCGTGACTTTGTGAGACCCGCACGCGCCACCCGGCGCGACCTCACCGAGTCCCGCCCAATCGGCAACCGCCGAGCCGGGGAACCACACGCGTTACCGGGGTGAATCGCTCCGCCCGACCGGGCGAGCGTAGGGCCGCCCTTCCGGGCCCGAACCCGTCAGCTAACTCGGTCGGCGGACGAACGGATGGAGAGCTACGCCCGTGGGCAAGCACAGTAAGCAGCGCGAATCGCGGATGCGCGCGACAATGCGTGGCGCGATCATCGCCGGCGCCGTCACCGCCGGCACGGTGGCCCTTCCGGCCGCACCCGCCCTCGCCGCACCCCTCGAGATTCCCGGCGTCGGCATCTTCGACGTCCCCGAGATCCCCGGCATCCCCCAGATCGCCCCGCCTGCGCCGATCGTCGCGCAGTCGGCCGGCGAGCGCGCCCTCGACGCCGCCCGCACCAAGGTCGGCGCCAGCTACGCCTACGGATCCTCGGGACCCAACGCCTTCGACTGCTCCGGCTTCGTCCAGTGGGCCTACCGCCAGGCCGGCACCAGCCTCCCGCGCACGAGCTTCGAGCAGGCGAACGTCGGCGCCCCGATCGCGTTCGGCGACCTGCGTCCCGGCGACATCGTCGTCACCAACGGCGGTGGCCACGCGGGCGTCTACGCCGGCGGCGGCCAGATCCTGCACGCGTCCACATACGGCGTCCCGGTCGGCTACGCCCCGCTCAGCCAGTACAGCGTCTACTCCATCCGCCGCATCTAGCCCCAGCACCCAGTGGTTGAAGAGTGCAGGGACTCATCAACCACTCACGGGTCCTACGCTGGACAAATGACCGCCGAAACCGCCCGCGTCGATTCCTGGACGTGGG
>DATDBL010000185.1:0-17373 GCA_036524855.1 Aldersonia sp.
GGGCCCTCGATGTGTGCCTGGACGAGGACCACGTCGCCCGACTCGACGACGCGACGCGGATCCGGCTCGGGTACCCGCACGAGTTCCTCGACCAGCGGGCCGCGCTACTCACGCCCGAAGGGCTTGCGGCGCGTCGGTAGCCGTGGCGGCGCGGGCGAGGACCCGATCGTAGGCGTCGTTGAACGCGCGCAGTTCACGCACAAGACCCTCGAGGTCAGCGCAGTTCGGTGTCTGTGAGGGCTTCGAGGTAGCGCACCACCTCGGTCTGATCCGCGCCCGCGCCGAGGTTCTCGACGGCGTCCGACCACACCGACCCCAGCGCGTCCGAGATCGCGGTCGGCGTGCCCACGCCGTGCGCGAGGTCGAGTGCGATGCGGATGTCCTTGCGCATCAACGTCGCCGCGAAACCCGAGTCGAACGTGTCCGGCAGCACGTGCTGCGCGAACTTCGATTCCGTCGCCGCGTTGCGACCGCTGCCGGCATTGAGCACCTGCAGCAGCGTCGCGGGGTCGATGCCCACCTTGCGTCCCGCGAGCAGGACCTCCGCCGCGGCGACGAGACCCACGGCGGAGAGCAGGTTGTTGAGTGCCTTTGCGGCGTGCCCGGCGCCGACGTCGCCGACGTGCACGATCGTGCTGCCGGTCGCCTCGAGCAACGGTCGCACCGTGTCGAGCGTCTCCGGCGCGGCGCCGACCATGATGGCGAGGTCGGCGCGGCGCGCCCGCGCCACCCCGCCGCTCACCGGCGCGTCGACCACCGCCACCCCGCGCGCGGCCGCCGCCGCGGCGATCGTGCGGGTGCGGTCGGGCACGCTCGACCCCATGTCGATCAGGACGCTTCCCGCGCGCAGCCGGTCCAGGATCCCGTCCGGGCCGAGCACGACGGCGTCGACGATGTCGCTGTTGGGCAGGGCGAGGACGACGACGTCGCACTCGCCGATCGCAACCCGTTCGACCTCCTGGGCCTGCGGGTGCTCGGCGACGAAGCGCTGCCGGGCAACGGGATCGACGTCGGACACTCGCAGCGACTGACCCGCCGCGGCGAAGTTGGCCGCGATGGGTGTCAGTGGCCCTGGGCAACCAGGATGCCGAGGTTCACCAGGCTCCGGCTGCGCCGATCCAGGCCGGGCCGGGTCCACACGGAGCCCCAGACGATTTCGCACATGTACTGCTGGAGTGTCTCGGCGTCGGTTCCGGCGGTGCGCTGCGCCGCCGCATCGACGTAGGCGTCGCCCACCACCTCGCGACGGACCGCCATGCCGGCGTCGAACAGGGTGCGGTGGGCCGCGTCGAGAGCGATCGAATCGGGCATTCGCGCGCTTCCTTTCTGGGATTGAATCGGGACACAGCGTGTCGCGGGTACGGCTCGATCGAGCGTAGGCGCCTACCGTACGCTCGTCAATCTAGTTGTGTTACAACCCAATATGTGAGATAACACCATTACCGCCGGGTACGGAATCTCGGTGAAGCCCCCTTCATGCGAGGACGTAATCATGACCGAAACACTGCTGCACTGGATCGCGGGCGCCGAGCGGGAACCCGCGTCTGGCCGATACCTCGACGTTGCCGACCCGGCCACCGGGCGCGTGCTCCGTCGCGCCGCTGCGGGCGCTGACAAGGACGTCGAGGAGGCCGTCGCCGCGGCGGTTGCCGCGAGCGCGGGGTGGCGAGCGATTCCCGCCCTGGACCGCGGTCGGCTGTTCGTCGACCTGGCTCGGGCGTTGCGATCCCGTCGTGATCGGTTCGCGGTGCTCGAGATCGGCGAGACGGGCAAGTCTGAAGCGGTTGCGCTCAACGAGATCGAGAACGCCGCCGTGTATTTCGAGTTCTACGGCGGCCTGGCCGGCCTGCCGGTGGGGGAGACCCTCGACGTGGCACCGGATCAGCACGTCTTCACCCGGCGCGAACCCTTCGGCGTGGTCGGGATCGTCACGCCGTGGAACGTGCCGCTCAATCAGGCCGCCCGGGCCTGTGCGCCGGCACTCGCCGCCGGCAACACGGTCGTGGCGAAGCCCTCCGAGGAGACCTCGGCGACCACCGTCGAACTCGCCCGCCTCGCCACCGAGATCGGCTTTCCCGACGGGACGTTCAACGTCGTGCTCGGCACCGGCGCCGACGCGGGGTCGGCGCTCGTCGCGCACCCGGACGTGGCGAAGGTCGCGTTCACCGGGTCGGTGCCGACGGGCCGCATCGTCGCGGGACTCGCCGCCGAGAGGATCGTCCCGGTCACGCTGGAACTGGGTGGCAAGTCCGCGAACATCGTCTTCGCCGACGCGGATCTCGACGCCGCCGTCGCGGGATCGGTCACCGCATTCACTGCCAACGCCGGGCAGGTCTGCTCCGCCGGCACCCGCCTCCTCGTGCAGCGCAGCGTGTACGACGAGGTGGTGGCGCGCCTCATCGAGAGCGTGCGCAAGATCCGAGTCGGCACGGACATGGGACCGTTGATCACCCGCGCGCAGTTCGAGCGCGTGCAGCAGTATTTCGCCGTCGCGGCGGCGGAGGGCGCGGTCGCGGCGACCGGCGGGGCGGTGGCAGCCCAGGCGGATTCCGGCGGCTTCTACGTCGAACCCACGGTGTACACGAACGTCGACAACGGCATGCGCATCGCGCGGGAGGAGATCTTCGGCCCGGTGCTCGTCGTCATCCCGTTCGAGACCGACGAGGAAGCCGTCGCGCTGGCCAACGATTCGGACTACGGACTCGTCGCGGGACTGTGGACGAACGACGTCACCCGCGCCCTCGCGATCAGCGACGCGCTGCGCGCGGGCCAGGTCTTCGTGAACACCTGGTCCACCGGGTCGGTGCAGACCCCGTTCGGTGGCTGGCGCAACAGCGGCTTCGGCCGCGAGAAGGGCATCGAGGCGCTGCATCACTACACCCAGACCAAGTGCATCACGATCAAGCTGCTCCCCCACCCGTGAGCGGTTGAAGAGTCCCTGGACTCGCTAACCACTCACGGGTCGGGCCGGGCTCCCGTAGCTCGGCCGAGATGATCGCCCGCACCGTGCACCGGCAGCGCCCGCAGTCGGAACCCGCGCCGCACGCGGCGGCGACCGCCTTCGACGAGCAGGCCCCGCGGGCGACGGCGTCGGCGACGGTCTGCCGCGTGACGGCGTGGCACAGGCAGACGTACACGGCGATCCTCGCCCTCAGTCCAGGAACAGGTCTCGCTGCGGGCTCGGTCCGCCGCCGTAGCGCGACAGGTCACCCACGCCCGCGGCGCGCAGCACGTCGGCGTCGATGTAGCAGTTGCCGTTCGACGCAGAGGCCGGACGGGACAGGATCTCGACGGCGGCGTCACCCAGGATCTCCGGACTGCGGGAAGACGAGAGCAGCGAGCCGTCGTCGATGGTCGCGACCGCCGAGGTGGCGATATAGGTCTCGGGCCACAGGCAGTCGAACCCGATCCCGGTGTCGGCGAACTCCGCGGCCCAGCCGAGCGTCAGCAGCGTCATCCCGTACTTGGACAGGGTGTACGACGGATGGGCGCCGAGCCAGTGCGGGCTCAGGTTCAGCGGCGGCGCGATGGTGAGGACGTGCGGGTCCCTGCCGGCGCGCAGGTGCGGCAGGCACGCCTTGGTCAGCAGAAACGTGCCCCGCAGGTTGATCTCCTGCATGATGTCGAATCGCTTGGTGGACAGCGTCTCCGTGCCCTCGGTCGCGATCGCGCTGGCGTTGTTGACGCAGAAGTCGACTCCGCCGAAGCGCTCGACCGCGGTTTCCACGACCCGCGCGACGTCGTCCTCGCGCCGCACGTCGCCGACCACGGCGACCGCCTTGCCGCCGGCGGCCTCGATCTCGGCCACCGCGGTGTGCACCGTGCCCGGGAGGCGCGGGTGTGGCTCGGCGGTCTTGGCCAACAGCGCCACGTTGGCGCCCCGGCGTGCCGCCGCGACGGCGATCGCGAGGCCGATTCCGCGGCTTGCGCCGGATACGACCATCGTGCGGTCGGCGAACGGCTGGGTGACTGGCATGGTCCTCCTCGTTGTTGGTCTCACGCGGCCCGGTCGGCCGCCGGCCTCGAAGCGGTCATGGCCATGGATCGGTGTGGCCACGGTGACCTCCATGGAGATCCGGGCGACGACCGCCCGGAGAGCTTAGGTGACCTCGATGGTATTGGCATTCTCATTTTTTGCAAGTATCGTATTCAACGATGAACGACAACGCACAGACCTCGTCCGGGATCCCGCTCGATCCGGTCTATGGACCGGAGTCGACGGACCAACAGCACCCGCCCGCGCCGGGTGCCTTCCCCTTCACCCGGGGCAACTTCGCCTCCGGCTACCGGGGCCGACTGTGGACCTTCCGGCAGTACTCCGGATTCGGCACCGCCGAGGAGTCGAACCGCCGCTACCGGTACCTGTTGGGCCAGGGTGGCACCGGTCTGTCGGTCGCCCTGGACCTGCCGACCCAATGCGGCTACGACTCCGACGACGCCGAGGTCAGCGAGGAGGTCGGCCGCGTGGGCGTCGCGGTCGATACCCTCGCCGACGCGGAGGTCCTCTTCGACGGAATCCCGTTGGACCGCATCAGCACCAGCTTCACGATCAACGGGACCGCCGCGATCCTGCTGGCGTTCTACGTCGCCGCCGCCGAGCGCAAGGGCGTGCCGCGGGAGAAGCTGACGGGGACGATCCAGAACGACATCCTCAAGGAGTATGCGTCGCGCGGTACGTGGATCTGGCCGCCGGAGCCGTCGCTGCGCCTGATCGCCGACACCATCGAGTTCTGCGCGGCGCAGGTCCCGCGGTTCAACGCCATCTCGGTGGCGGGCGCGCATTTCCGCGACGCCGGCGCCAACGCGGTGCAGGAGATGGCGTTCACCCTCGCCGACGGTGTCACCTACTGCGACACCGTGGTGGAACGCGGCCGGATGACGATCGATCAGTTCGCGCCGCAGATCTCGTTCTTCTTCTACACCCACGGCGACTTCTTCGAGGAGATCGCGAAATACCGTGCGGGCCGCCGCCGGTGGGCGACGATCGTGCGCGAACGCTACGGCGCCACCTCGGACAAGGCGTCGATGTTCCGGTTCGGGTGCGTGGCCGGGGGCGCGTCGCTGTACGCGCCGCAGGCGCAGAACAATCTGGTGCGGGTCGCGTACGAGGCGATGGCCTCGGTACTCGGCGGTGTCCAGTCGATGTTCACCGCCGCGTGGGACGAGCCGTTCGCGCTGCCGAGCGAGGAGTCGGCGACACTCGCGCTGCGCACCCAGCAGATCCTCGCCTACGAGAGCGGCGTGACCCGGGTGGCGGACCCGCTCGGCGGATCGTACTTCGTCGAGGCGCTGACCGACGCCACCGAGGAACGCATCGTCGAGATCATGTCCGACCTCGATCGGCACGGCGGGATGGTCCGCGCGATCGAGGACGGCTATCTGCAGGGTCTGATCGCGGACGAGGCCTACCGGACGCATCAGCAGGTCGAGTCGGGGGAGCTGCCCGTCGTGGGCGTGAACCGCTTCGCATCCGAGGAACCGGCACCGGAGATCGCGACCTACGAACTCGACGCGGAGGGTCGCCGGCTGCAACTCGAGCGCCTCGCCCGGGTCAAGGCCGAGCGTGATCCGTTGGCCGTCAAGGAGTCACTGGCCGCACTCGCGCGCGCCGCGGAGGGAACGGAGAACCTGATGCACCGATTGATCGACTGCGCCAACGCGTACTGCACGGTCGGGGAGATGGTCGGCGCGCTCAAGGACGTGTGGGGCGAATTCCAGCAGCCGGTGGTGTACTGATGAGCGCCCGCATCCTCGTCGCCAAGCCCGGACTCGACGGCCACGACCGGGGCGCGAAGATCGTCGCACGCACCCTGCGCGACGCCGGTTTCGAGGTGATCTACACCGGCATCCGGCAGAAGATCGAGGACATCGTCGCGATCGCGCTGCAGGAGGACGTCGCCGTCGTCGGGTTGAGCATCCTGTCCGGAGCGCACGTCGCGTTGACGACCCGCACCGTGGATGCCCTGCGCGCCGCCGATGCCGGCGACATCGCCGTCGTCGTAGGCGGGACCATCCCGCAGGGCGACGTGCAACGCCTGCTCGACGCCGGGGCGGCGGCGGTGTTTCCGACCGGAACCGCGCTTCACACGCTCGTCACCGAGGTCCGCGCATTGACCGGCACCGCAAGTAATCTGGAGGAACCGTGCGTCTCGGAGTGATGATCGGACCGGAGCGTGGGGATTCCGCGCGCAAGGTCGCGCGGATGCTCGACGACATCGAGTGGGCCGAACAGGCCGGGCTCGACACGGCCTGGATACCGCAGGTCCCCACCGATTTCGACGCCCTGATCGCCGTCGCGCTGATGGCCACCCGCACCAGCCGCATCGAACTCGGCACCGCCGTCGTGCCGTTGCAGGCCCAGCATCCGATCGCGCTGGCGCGCCAGGCCCTTTCGGCGCAGGCCGCGGCCGGCGGCAGGCTCGCGCTCGGGGTGGGACCCTCGCACCACTGGATCGTGCGCGACATGCTCGGCCTGCCCTACGACAAGCCGGCGAAGTTCACTCGCGACTACCTCGACGTGCTCGACGTGGCGCTGCGCGGGCCCGGACCCGTCGACGTGGAGAACGACACCTTCACCGTGCACAACCCGCTCGACCTGGGTCCGGTGGCACCGATTCCCGTGCTGATCGCGGCACTCGGCCCGGTCATGCTGTCGATCGCCGGCGAGCGGACGGACGGCACGGTGCTGTGGATGGCCGACGAGCGCGCGGTCGCCGACCACGTCGTGCCGCGAATCACCAAGGCGGCCGACAACGTCGGGCGTCCCGCTCCGCGGGTCGTGGCCGGCATCCCGGTCTGCCTGTGCCGGCCGGGCGAGGTCGACGCCGCACGCGAACGCGCCAACCGGATCCTCGGCGAGGCCGAGATTTCCCCGAACTACCAGCGTCTGCTCGAGAACGGCGAAGCTCGCGATGTCGGCGACCTGTGTGCCGCCGGCGACGAGGAGGCGATCCTGGCCCGGTTCCGGCGGTTCGCCGATGCGGGCGCGACCGACCTGTCCGTGCGACTGCTCCCGATCGGCGACAACCGCGACGAACTCGTCGCGTCCAAGCGGCGCACCCGCGAGGTGATCGCCCAACTCGCCGCGGAGGTGCGGTGAACACCGCCCCGCTGGCAGGATTTCGCATCCTCGAGGTCGGCACCATGCTCGCCGGGCCGTACGCGACCATGAACCTCGCCGACCTCGGCGCCGCGGTCACCAAGATCGAACCCGCCGGCGGCGAGATCTCCAGGCAGGTGGGCGACGCCTACTTCGCGAGCCTGAACCGCGGCAAGCGCAGCATCTGCCTGGACCTGAACTCGGTGGCTGGGCAGCAGCGCCTCGGCGATCTGGTAGCGGAGTCGAATGCGTTGCTGGTCAATCTGAAACCGTCCGCGATCCGGCGACTCGGCCTGACCTACGAGGCGTTGCGCCGGTTCAACGAACGGATCGTCTGCGTCGCGATCACCGGATTCGGACTCGACGGCGGCGACGCCCCGGCCTTCGACTACGTCGTGCAGGCCGCGACCGGTGTCGCGGCGCTGACCGGGGATCCGTCGGGTCCGCCGACGCTGCCGGGGTACTCGTCGGCCGACAATTCCACGGGTCTCGCGGCCGCTCTCGGCTTGCTGGCCCAGCTGCTGTCGGGCCGGGGCGGTCAGGTCGACGTCGCGCTGCGCGATGTGATGCTGTCCCAGTTGAACTATCACGCCTCGGCCCACCTGAACGACGGCACCGAACCCCGTCGGCGTCCGATGGGTGCGCACTCCTATTACGTCCCGGCGCAGATGTTCCCGACCGCCGAGGGCCATCTCGCGCTGTTCATCACCCACGACGGATTCTGGAAGTCGTTCGCCGACGAGGCCGGCATCGACGGCTGGTGGCGGATGTCGGAGCGGGCCGATCACGGCGACGAGGTGATCGCCGCCGTCACGTCCGCGCTGGCCCGCGACACCGCCGATGGATGGGAGAAGCGATTGCGGACGTTGGGGATACCGGCCGCAGCGGTACGGACCCTGCCGGAGGCGCTGGCCCGGACGCCGGAGGCGGTCGTCGCGGCGGGCGACTATCGGCTCGTCCGTGGTCCGGTGCGGATCCACGGCTACGAGCCTGTCTACGGTCCGCCGCCCGCTCTGGGGGAGGCACGATGAGTTTCGTCATCACCCAGCGCTGCTGCAACGACGCGTCCTGCGTCACCGAGTGTCCGGTCGATTGCATCCGGCCACGCCCGGACGATCCGGAGTACGCGACCACCGAGATGCTCTACATCGACCCCGACACCTGCATCGACTGCGGTGCCTGCGTCGATGCCTGCCCAGTGGGGGCGATCTACTCCGACTACGACTTGCCGGCCTCCTACGAGCGCTACCTCGACATCAACCGCGGCTATTTCGAACGGTATCCGCTCGAGTTCGACCCGGAGGTGGCGGCACCGAGCGCCCCACGGCGCCTGCCCGAGGAGTTGGGGACCCTGCGGGTGGCGATCGTGGGATCCGGGCCGGCCGGGTGCTATGCGGCCGAACAACTGCTGCGGCACGGCACCGTCGAGGTCGAGATCTTCGACCGTCTCGCGACGCCTTGGGGACTCGTCCGCGCCGGGGTCGCGCCCGACCACCCCGAGACCAAGCGCGTGGCCGACGGTTTCGCTGTCGCGTTCAAGACCGACGCGCTCCGCTTCCACCTCAACGTCGAGGTCGGCAAGCACATCTCACTCGACGAGTTGCGCGCGCACCACCACGCGGTGATCTTCGCGGTCGGGGCATCGAGCGATCGTCGCCTCGACATCCCGGGCGAGGACCTGCCCGGCAGTCATCCCGCGACCGAGTTCGTCGCCTGGTACAACGGTCACCCCGACCACGCCGACCTGCGCGTCGATCTGTCCGGTGAGCGGGCGGTGATCGTCGGCAACGGGAACGTCGCCCTCGACGTCGCGCGGGTGCTAACCCTCGCCCCCGACGACCTCGCCACCACCGACATCGCCGATCATGCCCTGGAGGCGCTGCGGAACAGCGGCATCCGCGAGGTCGTCGTGCTCGGACGGCGCGGACCGGCCCAGGCGGCGTACACGTCGTCCGAGTTCCTCGCGCTGGGCGACCTGCCCGGGGTCGACGTCGTCATCGAGGACGAGGTACCCGACGTCGAATCGGACGTCGAACCGGCGGTCGCGCTCAAGACGGAACTGGCGCAGGAGTATGCGGCGACCCCAGCGTCGGGAGCGTCGCGACGTATCGTGTTCCGCTACCTCGCATCTCCGGTGGAGTACCGCGGTTCGGATCGGGTCGAATCGGTGGAGATCGTGCACAACGAACTCGACGATCACCTGTCCGCCGTGCCCACCGACCGCACCGAAACCCTCGACGCGTCACTGGTGCTGCGGTCGGTGGGTTATCGGGGCGAGCCGATCGCCGACCTACCCTTCGACCACGCCCGCGGCGTCGTACCGAACGAACAGGGCCGGGTGGTCGATGTGCCCGGGTTGTACGTGACGGGCTGGATCAAGCGCGGCCCGCGTGGCGTGATCGGCACGAACCGCGTCGATTCCGCGGAGACCGTGGCGGCGGTCCTGGCCGACTTCGAATCCGGCGCGCTGCCGGGTCCGGACGGCGACGGCGAGGATCTGCTCGACCTCGTGACGCAGCGCCAACCCGCGGTCGTGGACAAGGCCGGCTGGGCCGAGATCGACGCCGCCGAACGCGCCGCCGGCGCCGCGGTCGGCCGTCCGCGCATCAAACGGGTCCGCTGACCCACCCCTGCCCCCGCCGAGAGCGTACTTCCTGCCGCCTAATCGGCGGATTCTGCCGCGATCGGAAAGTGGCATGCCGCGAACTGCCCGGGACGTACCTCGCGCATCTCGGGTTCCTCGTGTGCACACTTGTCCTGGGCGAACGGGCACCTGGTACGAAACCGACACCCCGAGGGCGGCGCGAGCGGCGAGGGGATGTCACCGGCCAATGCCGGCCCCGCGAAGCCCTTTGCGGGATCGGTCAGCGGCACCGAATCGAGCAGGGCGCGGGTATACGGATGTGCAGGGAAGTCGTAGACCTGTACCGCGTCACCGAACTCGCACACCTTGCCCAGGTACATCACCATCACGTCGTCGCTGATGGTGCGGACCACACCGAGGTCGTGCGCGATGAACACCACGGTGAGGTCGAACGTCGTCTTCAGGTCTTCGATCAGGTTGAGGATCTGCGCCTGAACCGACACGTCGAGCGCGGAGACCGGTTCATCGCAGATGAGCAAGCGGGGTTTCAAGGCAAGTGCCCGTGCGATCGCGACGCGCTGTGCCTGACCGCCGGACAGTTGCCTGGGCAGCATGTCGGCGAACCGGGGACTGGACAGGCCCACTTGGTCGAGCACCGCTGTCGCGGTCTCCGAGCATTCCGTTGCCGATGCCCCCGCCACGGACAGTCCCTCCACGACGATGTCCTTGACCGAGCGGCGCGGATTCAACGACGCCACGGGGTCCTGGAAAATCATCTGCATGTCGCGGCGAAGTTTGCGCATGCGTTTCTCGTTCGCCCGCTCGAGCCACTCGTCACCGAACCGGATTCGCCCGCCGGACAGGTGGTCGAGGCGCAGCACGGCACGGCCGGTGGTGGATTTTCCGCAACCGGATTCACCGACTATGCCCAAGGTCTGGCCCGCGAGCAGGTCGAAACTGATCTTGGAAACCGCCTGTACCGTGCCCCCCTTGGTCGGGTACTCGACGACGAGGTCCTGAACACTCAGCAGAGCGTCGTCGCCTCGAAGATGCGCGTCGCCGCTACCAGCCATGTGTCTCACCTCCGCTCGTCGCAGCCGCCGCTACGGCGGGGTTCAGGCACGACACGTGGTGGTCGCCCCCCACGGGTTCGAGCGGCGGGCCCGTGGTGTGGCATCCCTCCAGCGAGTGCTGGCAGCGGGGCGCGAAGCGGCATCCGTTGGGCGGCGTCGTCGGATCAGGGAGCGAGCCCTCGATCAATTGCAGGGGCGTGTGGCGGTCGTGATCGATCGTCGGGGTGGCGCCGAGCAGGGCGCGGGTGTAGCGGTGCCGGGGTGCCGCGAAGATCGCCCTCGTGGGCCCTGTTTCGGCCAGTCGGCCCGCATACATCACCGAGACCCGATCGGTCCGACCTGCAACGACCGCGAGGTCGTGACTGATCAGGAGCATCGACATCCCCCGTTCGGTCTGGACCCGGCGTAACAGATCCAGAATCTGTCGCTGCACCGTCACGTCGAGCGCGGTCGTCGGTTCGTCGGCGATCAACAGATCCGGCTCACAAGCCAGTGCGATGGCGATCATCACCCGTTGACGCATTCCGCCAGACATCTCGTGTGGATAGTTGCGTAGGCGGCGCTCGGGATCGGGCACGCCGACCTCCCGAAGCAGATCGACGGCCCGCGTACGCGCCTCGGAGCGACCGACACCGAGATGGCGGCGCATTCCCTCGGTCAGCTGCCGTTCGACCCGAACGACCGGATTCAGAGAGCGACCGGGATCCTGGAAGATCATCGCGATCTGCTTGCCCCAGATTTCCCGGCTGTCCCGCTTGCTCAACCCGAGCAGGTTCCGGCCCTGGAAGGTCACCTCACCCGACCGAGCCGACCGTGCCGGCATCAGTCCCATGATGGCGCGAGCCATAACGGATTTCCCGGACCCGGACTCCCCGACTATCCCGAGCGCCTGTCCGGCGTCGAGCGTTACGGACACCCCGTCCACCGCGCGCACGGTGCCGCGCGCGGTACCGATGTACGCCCGTAGGTCCTTCACTTGGAGCAGCGGTTGTGACTTCACGTCGAATCGGCCCTTCCTTCGCCGTCGATCACCTGGAGAGCCAGAGCTCTTCGGGCATCGGCGAGCCGAGCGTGTACAGGTGCACTCCGTGCAGGTTTGTGGCAGCGATGACCGACGGCGTCGCGCGGGTGTAGAGCGGTCCGGTGCTCAGCTCGATCAGGCGTTTCTGCATCTCGTCGTAGGCCGCGCGCCGGTCTTCCGTCGTGGCGCCAACGCGTCCGGCTGCCAGTGCGGCGTCGAGTTGCGGATCGTCGACTCCCGTGAAGTTGCCCTTTGACTCGCCGTAGAAGGCGTTCCACAGCGCAAGGTCCGGGTCCTGGACGATCGCCGAGGAGATGATCAGGTCGAAATCGTGCGACATCGCGCGCGCCGCGGCCTGCTGGAATTCCATGATCTGGACGTCGATCTCGACGTTGTCGTATGCACTCAGCTGCGCCTGGACGGCTTCTGCCAGAACCTTGCTCTCGGTTGTGGCGTACGACACATAGGTGGCTTTCACCGGTTTGCCCTCGGCCGCCAGTTCGTCGAAGAGCTGCTGGGCGGCTTCGTGATCCGGCGTCGGTAGTGGCTCGTCGGTGAAGAACGGGGAGCCTTCCTCGAAGAACGTTGTCGGCACGATGCCCTCCCCGTTGTACACGACGGTGTCGAGGGCCTCTGTGTCGAGCGCCAGAGTGATCGCGCGCCGCGCACGCTCGTCGTCGAACGGGGCACGGCGGAAATTGAATGCGATGAACTGACCGCCACTCGACGGCACTACCTGAGTCTGCAGACCGGCGTCCTCGGCCAGAGCGAGATTCGACCGGCTCGATTCGGACGCGAGTTCCGCTCCACCGGTGGTCATCGTGTTGAGACGCTGATTCGCGTCACCGACGAATCGAACGCTCAGGCCATCGAGGTAGGGCTTCGGCGCGTCGTAGTAGTTGGGGTTGCGCGAGAACTCCATGACATCCTGGCGATTCCACCGCGAAAGAGTGAACGGGCCGGCGCCGACCGGTGCGGCATCGAACGCCCCAGCGTCCTGTTGGAGGGCAGCCGGTGATGCGATCCAGTTCATGGCGCCGCCCATGATCGCGTTGGCGAAGGTCGGATTCGGCGAGGCCATGGTGACCCGCAGCGTGGCGGGATCCACCACTTCGGTGGAGGCAACCTGCACAGCAAGCCGTGTGGTGTTGGAGCCGACTGCCGGATCACGAAGCCGGTCCCAGTTGAACTTGACCGCAGCCGCGTCGAGAGGAGTGCCGTCGGTGAACATGATGCCCGGGCGGAGCTTCAGCGTGAACGTGCTGCCGCCGTCGGTGGTAGTGAACTCGGTCGCCATTTCGGGTTGGACGTCGAGGGTCTCCACATCGTTGGTGAGCAATGCGCCGTAGAGGGCATTGCCGACCACCGGTTGGAACGCCCAGTTGTTGGACAGACCAGCGGGATCGAGGGTGCGAGGCTCGGCGGACTGGATGATGCGGGCGGTACCGCCAGCGACCGGGTCGCCGACCTCGCCAGATTCATTGGCGGAGTTGTTGCTCGACGAGCCTGAGCCGCAGGCTGACAGGACGAGCGCGCATGCGGAGACTGCGGCGACCGTCGCGGTGCGAAAGCGTCTGTTTCTGATCATCATCGACCTCTCGAGGGTGGTGCTGGCAGGTGGTCTGCGAATGTTTGGAAAACGGTGAGTGGTAGGGCGGTTCAATCGTGGAGTGTGCGGTCGAACTTGGTCCGCAGCGAGTCACCGATCTGATTCAGCGCGAACACGGTGAAGAAGATGACCAGTGCTGGGACGAAGACGAGGTGGGGGTCCTTGGCTATGTAGTTCTTACCGTCGCTGATCATTCCTCCCCAACTGGGTTGTGGCGGGGGGATACCCAAGCCCAGGAAGCTCAGCGATCCTTCCGCGACGATCATCGCGGCCATGACGATCGGCAGGAACGCAGCCAACGGCGGGACGAGGTTCGGGGTGATCTCGCGGAACAGGATCCGAAAGTGTCCTGCGCCCATGTTTCTGGCCGCCCGAACGAACTCACGCGCACCCCAGGTGAGCGTGTTGGCCCTCGAGAGGCGGATGAAGGAGGGGATCGCCAGGAGGGTCAGGCCGAACAGGATCGTCTGCATGCTGGGCGTCAGGACCGATGCCAGTGCAAGCAGCAGGATCAGCGGGGGGAACGCGAGCATCGCGTCGGCAGTGAAGGTCACCACCGAATCGAGACGACCCCGGAGGTAGCCGCCCAGCATGCCGACGTACGCGCCGACGGCAAACCCGACCAAGCCCGCGATGGTTCCGATCACCAACGACACACGCGCTCCGTAGACGATTCGCGAGAGCATCGAACGTCCGAGCGTATCGGTGCCCAGGATCGTATCCAGGGTTCCCCATTGCGGTGACATCCTGGGTGTGCCGACCGGCGTCGCGTACGGAGCGAAGGGGAGCAGGTCGGCGAGTACTGCGGCGGCGATCAGGATCAGCAACCACGCGAACGAGAGGTACATCAGGATGGAGCGGCGTCTGCGTACGGTGGGAACCCGAGGTTCTTCGCTCGCCGACTGGGGCCGCTCGGTAGCGGCGTCGCGGCTTTCCACGGCCAGCGGGGTCATGCTCGGGCCACCTTTCGCACTCGGGGATCAATCACCTGGTAACTGAGGTCGACCACCGTGTTGATTCCCACGTACACGACGGCGATGAATACGACGACGCCCTGGACCATGATGACGTCACGGGCCGTTATCGACGCGGCGACTAGTTGGCCGAGGCCGGGCAGGGCGAACAGCGTCTCGACGATCACCGTCCCGCCGATGAGCCGCCCGAGGTTGATGCCGGCCAACGTGATCAAGGAGAACGACGACGGACGCAGCGCGTGTCGGAACATGACCTGATGGGCCGGCAGGCCCTTGGCGCGTGCCGCGGCGATGTAGTCCTCGCGGAGCGTGCCCATCAGATCCGTGCGCAGCAAGCGGTGGAATGCCGCGATCTCGGTCAGCGCGATCGCGAGCGCCGGCAGAATCGCACTCTGCAGGTTCGCGCCCACTCCCTCGCTGATGCGAGACCATCCGGTCGCGGGGAACCAGCCCAGCTTGATCGCGAAGAAGTAGATGAGCACGGGTCCCGCGATGAACGCGGGCACCGACAGGCAGACGGCAGAAAACACGTTGATTCCGCGGTCGACGCCGCTCCCTGGCCGTGCTGCCGAGACGACACCCAGGACGAGCGCGACGGCCAGCGCGATCGCAAGTCCCATAGCCGCGAGTTGTAGCGTGACGGGGAGACGCTCGGCGATCGCCCCACTCACGGACTGGTTCGTCAGCGGAGAGGTGCCGAGATCGCCGTGCAGCGCGTTCCCGAGCCAGTCCAGGTACTGAACCGGGAGCGGCTCGTTCAAGCCGAGCTTCTCGTCCATCGCGGCGACGGCCTCAGGGGTGGCGTTGTCCCCGAGAATCGATTGTGACACCGAGCCCGGGGCCAGACTCAGCAGCGCGACGACCGCGAAGGTCACTACCAGCACTACCAGCAGGCTGCGGCCGAGGCGCTTGGAAATGTTGAGAATCATGCATTTTCAACTTCCGTCGAGCACGTGCGACGTGGTCGCACTCGCACGGCCGGGTGCCGCGGGAACAGTGCTGGGGCTGTGACGAAGACGATACGGCTGAATATATGGACTGTGGACTAGTCTTGGCAAGAGCGGATTCCACGTTTTGCGTCCCTTGGACGTTGAGATCCTGTAATGCATTGCGTCGAAACATCGTTCATATGCGGTGGTCTGACTCGCACATTGTGAATCCACACCGACGGGAGTCCCGTCACGGTGGAACATGCCGCGTATGAGTGCAATTCGATTGTGCGTCGGAGCGCCGTGGCGGGACTGAGGCTGGGCATCGTGGCGGAGGGCGGACTATTCGCTCGCCGTGGAATGCGTTCCGATGTGATCGGGCGGTTACTCATAGCGAACGCTGATGGACGGTGTGTCGGGCACGGCCTGGCAGGTCAGTACGTAGCCTTCCGCGATCTCGTCGTCGCTCAGTGCGTCGTTCACGCGCATCGTCGCGCCGCCGTCGGTGACGGTGGCGATGCACGTGGCGCAGTTGCCGGCCTCGCACGAGAACGGCGGCGTGAGCCCTGCGCGGCGCGCACTCTCGAGCAGCGTCTCGTTCGGGTGTAGCGGGACCGACGCCTTCTTGTTGCCGAGGCGGATCGTCACCGTGCCGCCGGACGCGGGTGCGGGTTCGGGGACCGGTGCGGCCGGTGCGACCGCCTCCCCGCCGAATCGCTCGCTGAACGCCCGACCGGGCCCGGGCACCGCCGCCTCGACCATCGCCATGAACGCCGCGGGGCCGCACACGTAGCTGTCGGCGGCACCGTCCGCGCCGACGAAGTCGCGGATCGCGCCCGTGTCGAGCAGGCCCGACACGGCGTCGAGATGGCGAACCACGGCGAAGCGCTGCGGATACCGGGCGACCAGGTCACCGAGTTGCTCGTCGAAGATCGTCGACGCCTCGTCGCGGTCGGCGCACAGCAGACGGACCGTCCGGTCGGTGGTCGCCAGCGCGCTCTTCGCCAGCGACAGCATCGGCGTGATCCCGCTTCCGCCGCTGAATCCGAGCAGCGGGGTGTCGCTCGGACGCAGGCAGAATCGGCCGGCCGGCTGCGTCACCTCGACGTCGTCGCCCTCGACCAGGTTGTCGTGCAGCCAGTTCGACACTGCGCCGCCCGGCACCCGCTTGACGGTGGTCATGAGTTCGTCGTCGGTCTCCGGCGCGCTCGACATCGAGTACGAGCGGAACAGGTCCCGGCCGTCGACGCGCACCCGGAACGTGCAGAACTGCCCGGCGCGGTACGAGAGCCCCCCGCCGTGTGGCGCGAGCACGTAGGTCCGCGCGTCGGCACTTTCCTTGACGATGCGGGTGACCGTCGCCCGCTGGAACAAGGGTGGTCGAGCCATGGACCGCCTCCTTCGGATACTGCTATTCTGTCTCTACGAGAATACCATTCTCTCATCACGATAGGATCTTCTCAATGCCCACTTTCAGTCCGCCCCGCGACCTCGCCGCGGAGGAGCACGACGCCGCGGCGCCGGTCGTGCTCGTCTTCGAGGAGCAGGGCTACAGCCTGGCGGAGCTCGACGCGTTGGCCGCCGGACTGGCCCGCAGGCTCCGGGACCGGGGAGTTGCACCCGGGTGTCGCGTCGCACTCATGTCGTCGAACCGGCCCGAGTTCGTCGTGGCCGTGCGGGCGATCTGGCAGCTCGGCGCCGCCGTCGTCCTGATCAGCCCGGCGTACAAGCGCGGCGAGGTGGCGCACGCCCTCGCGGTGACGGGGGCGCGGCACGCAGTCGGCGACTCGGCGGTGCTCGCCGACCTGCTGCCGATGGTCTCCCTCGACGACCCGATCGCGCCGACGCCCCCGGACCCCGTTCGGTCCGATCCCGACGCCGAGGCGGTCCTCGTCTTCAGTTCGGGCACCACCGGCATGCCCAAGGCGGTGCGACACACGCAGGCGTCGTTCTCGGCCGCGGTCCGGCACTGGCGCGCTGCGCTGGAACTGAGCGCCGCCGACCGTATCCAGGTCGTCACGCCGCCGTCGCACATCCTCGGCCTGCTCAACATCGTCACCGCCCTCGACGCGGGCGCCTGGGTG
>DATDBL010000186.1:0-3600 GCA_036524855.1 Aldersonia sp.
CGACCCCGGCGAGCGGCTCTACCGCACCGGCGACCTCGTCACCGCCACCCTCACCCGCGACACCGTCGAGTTGCGCTACCTGGGTCGCAGCGACAGCCAGATCAAGCTGCGCGGCAACCGGATCGAACCCGCCGAGATCGAGGCCGCCGCCACCGCACACCCCGACATCGCGCACGCGGTGGTGGACCTGCGCCACACCCCACACGGACCCCGCCTCGCGCTCTACCTCGTGCCGGTCGACGGACGCAGCATCGACACCACCGCCACGCGCGAACACCTCACCGCGACCCTCACCCCGGCGATGGTTCCCGATTCCCTCACGATCCTGAACTCGCTGCCGCTGTCCCCGACCGGGAAACTCGACCGCACCGCCCTACCCGAACCAGCATGGGAACGCACCGCCACCTACCGGGCGCCGTCCACCGACACGGAGCGGGCACTGGTGCAGATCGTGGGGGATCTGCTCGGCCTCGACCGGGTCGGTGTGGAGGACTCGTTCTTCGCCCTCGGTGGCGACAGCATCGGCTCGATCCAACTCGTGTCCCGCGCGAAGGCGCAGGGCATCCTGCTACAGCCGCGGCAAGTCTTCGAGCACCAGACCGTGGCCGCCCTCGCCCGCGTCGCACGACCGGGCGCCGAGCAGAAAACACTGCCCGAACTCCCCGGCGGCGGTGTCGGGTCGATGCCACTCACCCCGGTGATGCGGCTGGTCACCGGCCGCGGCAAATTCGACCGCTTCGCACAGACGATGGCGCTGCAGTTGCCGGCCGGGATCGACCGCGACGGCATCGTCGTCACCCTCACCACGGTCGTCGACCACCACGACGCGCTACGCAGCCGCCTCACCGATACCGGCCTCGACATCGTGCCTCCCGGAGGCATCGATGTCGACGCCTTGCTGCGCCGCATCGTCGTTACCGGCGATCTGCAGGAGACTGCGCAGCACCAACTCGACGCCGCCACCGCACGGCTGAACCCGAGTGCCGGCACGATGCTGCAGTTCGTGTGGCTCGACCCGACCGAGCACAGCCGCGGGCGGCTCCTGTTCGTGGCACATCACCTCGTCGTCGACGGGGTGTCCTGGCGCATCCTGGTACCCGACCTCGTTGCCGTCTGGGCGCAACTCGACGCCGACACCGCCCCGAGCCTCGCCCCGGTCGGCACCTCGATTCGCCGCTGGGCACACGCCCTCACCGACACGGCACCGGCCCGCACCGGCGAACTCGAACACTGGCGCATCACACTCGCCGGCGCCGACCCGCTGCTCGGCGCCCGCGCCCTCGACCCCACTCTCGACACGACAGCCACGATGGGCCGTGTCGACGTCGAGCTGCCGGTCGAGCCCACGAGGCGCCTGTTGACGGTGCTGCAGTCCTCGTTCCGCGCCGACGCCGTCGACGGACTCCTGGCCGCGCTGGCGATCGCGGTCCGTCGCTGGCGCCGAACACGCGGAATCGACGAGCCGACGCTGCTCGTACAGCTCGAGGGCCACGGCCGCGAGGAGTCCCTCGCCGCAGGTGCGGACCTCACGCGTACGGTCGGCTGGTTCACCTGCGTCTACCCCGCGCGCTTCGACCTGACCGGAATCCCCGACCACGACACCGATTCCGCGCTCAAGACCGTCAAGGAACAGCGCCGCGCCATCCCCGACAGCGGCATCGGCTACGGCCTGCTGCGCGAACTCAACGCCGAGACATCCGATCTCCTCGCCGGTTTCACCGCACCGCAGATCAGCTTCAACTACCACGGGCGCGGTGCCGGTGCCGCCCCCGAACTCGCCGACCTCGCATGGACCCCAGCCGACGACCTCGATGGGCTCGCTGCCGGCCCCGA
This sequence comes from Aldersonia sp., assembly GCA_036524855.1. GTDB lineage: Bacteria > Actinomycetota > Actinomycetes > Mycobacteriales > Mycobacteriaceae > Aldersonia. The sequence goes on from DATDBL010000186.1 coordinate 1,834, forward strand.
TCCGCGCATGCCCCTGCCCGCGACGCTCGACATCAACGGTGGAATCGTGGAATCCGGTACCGGGCCGCGGTTCTCCGCCTCGATCGGATTCGCCGGCCAGGTTCTCGACGAGTCGGACGTCGAAGAACTCGCCGAGCACTGGGTGCGTGCGCTGACGGATCTCGTCGCCACGACCGGCTCCGGGCTGACCCCCTCGGATGTTCCGCTGGTCGCCGTCGCGCAGGCCGACCTCGACGAATGGCACCGCAGCTTCCCGACCGTCGCCGACGTCTGGCCGTTGACCGCACTGCAGGAGGGTTTGGCCTACCACGCTCATCTTGCGGGTGGGGGCACCGATCCCTACCAGACGCAGACCGTCCTCCACCTCGACGGGGCCGTCGATGGCGGACGGCTGCGGGCAGCCGCAAACGCCATGCTGCAACGGCATTCCGCACTGCGCACCACGTTCGTGACCACCGCCGCCGGCACGCCGGTGCAGGTCGTTCTCGATGATGTAGAAATCGACTGGCGAACCGTCGATCTCGCGGGTGACGATGATCTCGGGCGCCTGCGGGCCGACGAGCAGTCCGTGCCGTTCGAACTCTCGCGGCCCCCGCTGCTGCGATTCGTCCTCGCTTCCCTCCCGTCGGGCGCGCATCGACTCATCCTCTCCCTGCACCACATCGTGCTCGACGGTTGGTCGATGCCGCTGCTGCTTCGGGACCTGCTGGTGCTCTACGCCACCCACAGCGATCCCTCGAGTCTCCCACCCACGCCCAGCTACCGCGACTTCCTCGCCTGGCTCGCCGAGCGCGACCACACGACTGGGCTCGACGCGTGGCGCACGGCACTGGCCGGATCCGCTTTACCGACATTGCTCGCCCCGACACGGGGCGAGCAGACGTCGATCCGGGATGTCACGGTATCCACTTCGGCGGACCTCGGACGACGGCTATCGACAGTGGCCGGCGATCTGGCGGTGACGACGAACACGGTGGTGCAGGCGGCGTGGGGCATCGTGCTGGCGGGGTGGCTCGACCGCGACGACGTCGTATTCGGCGCGACGGTGTCGGGTCGTCCGGCCGATCTGGACGACGCCGAGGCGATGGTCGGGTTGTTCATCAACACGATCCCCGTGCGGGTCCGCCTCGCACCCGCCGACACCCTGGCGACGCTGCTGTCGCGGCTGCAATCCGAACAGGCCGCGCTGCTCGACCACCATCACGTGGGGCTGGCCGAGATCCGCGCCGCGGCCGGGGCGGGCGCCGATTTCGACACGTTGACGGTGTTCGAGTCCTACCCCGTCGATATCGCCGCGCTCGCGGCCGCCAACGAGGTTGCCGGGATGCGGGTCACCGGCATGACCGGCAGCGACGCCACCCACTACCCGCTCTCGCTCACCATCAGCGCCGACACCGCACTACATTTCACCGTCAAGTACGACACGGACGCGTTCACCCACGAGCAGATCGACGGCCTGGCTCACCGCCTGCTCCGCGTCCTGGACACTGTGGCGGCTGCTCCGGCAACACCGGTCGCCCGACTCGACCTGCTCTCCGATACCGAACGCGGCGCGTTGGTGCCGGTCCAGGGCCCGCGTGCCCAGGCTGCGCTGTCGTGGGTCGGGTTGGTCGCCGCGGCGGTCGAGGCGAATCCCGCTGGTACCGCGGTGGTGTGGGAGGGGTGTTCCTACTCCTACCGTGAGGTCGACAGCGCCGCGGCGCGGGTGGCGCAGGCCCTGCGCGACCGCGGTGCCGGCCCCGAGACCCTCGTGGCGGTGGCGGTGCC
>DATDBL010000187.1:0-2855 GCA_036524855.1 Aldersonia sp.
CGTTCCAATGCGTCGAGCAGTTCGATGCGGGTGGTGTCGTCGACGTTCCAGTCGATCTGGGCGAGCCCGGCCACGACCGCGCGCAACTGCGGGAGGTCGAGGGCGGGGGCGTCGGTCACGAAGTCCAGCCTACTCGAACTGACATGCGAGTGCAATCTCTATTCGCCTACCGGGCAACCATTGTCGGTTTCAGAAAACGACCATGGTTGCCCGGTCGGCGAAGCGGCCTGCGCATCTGGGCATGACGCCATCCTGCCCTGACTCGGAAAGAGGCGGCGTCGAACCCGCGCCGGTTCACACACCGTCTGGTTCCCGTCACATTGCCGGCACCGCCGCGAGCAACGCTCGGGTGTACTGGTGCTGCGGGTGCTCGAGCACCTCCTCCGCCGGCCCGAGATCGACGATCCGCCCGCGGTACATGACCGCCACGTCATGTGCGAGGTTGCGGACCACGGGCAGATCGTGCGATACGAACAGGTAAGCGATGCCGCGGCTTTCCTGCAGGCGGCGCAGCAGGTTCAACACACCGGCTTGGATCGAGACGTCCAGCGACGACACGGGTTCGTCGAGCACCAGCACCTCGGGGTCGAGGGCGAGGGGACGGGCGATGTTTATCCGCTGCTTCTGGCCGCCAGAGAAGTCCGCCGGATAGCGCGCGGCGTGCTCGCGGGCAAGCCCGACCAGATCGAGGAGTTCGGGCACGCGCCGCGCGACCTCGGCGCGACCGCGGCCGTCGATGCGCAACGGCTCGGCAAGCAGGTCGAAAACCGGCATGCGGGGGTCGAGGGCTGCGGTCGGATCCTGGAACACGATCTGCACGCGGCGGCGCACCGCGCGTCGCTGCGCCGGGGTGAGCCGCGCTACGTCGTTTCCGAACACCTCGATCGAACCCGACTCCGGCACCGCGAGATCCATGATCTGGGTGAGCGTCGTCGATTTTCCCGAGCCCGACTCGCCGACCGGGGCCAGCGTCCGCCCGCGCCGCACTTCGAACGAAACTCCGTCGATCGCGCGGACTTCCCCGCGACGACGCTTGAACTGACGTCGAGAGCGGTGGTGGGTTCGTCGCAGACGATGAGCGCAGGGTCGTTCGCGATCGCCATTGCGATCACGAACCGCTGCCGCATGCCACCGGAGAACTCGTGCGGAAACGCCGAGAGGCACGCCGCGCCGCGTCGTCGATGCCGACGAGTTCGAGCAACTCCACCGCCCGCGCGCGAGCGCGCGGCGGTCCGGCGCTGTGTCGTGCACCAGCAACGCCTCCGCGATCTGGTCGCCGACCCGGTACACCGGCGTCAGCGCCGAGAGCGGGCCCTGGAACACCATGCTCATCGCGGCGCCGCGCAGCCGGGACAGCTCGCGATCCCCGAGACCGAGCAGTTCACGACCCTGGAACCGGATCGACCCGGTGACCCGCGCCTGATCGGCCAGCAGGCCCAGCACCGCCAGCGACGACACGGACTTCGCCGATCCCGATTCACCGACGATCGCGACCACCTCGCCGGCGTGCACCGTGTAGTCGACCCCGCGTACCGCGTCGATCCCGCCCGCCTCGCCCGGGAAGCCCACCCGCAGATCGGCTACGTCGAGCAGGGTTTCGCTCACCGGCGCCGCTTCCGCCGCGGTGTGCGCCGACGCGCCCCGACTGCGTTCGGGTCGAAGGCATCCCGCAGGCCGTCGCCGATGAGGTTGGCACACAGCACCGTCACGACGAGCAGCCCACCGGCGAACAGGAACAGCCACGGATAGGTCAACGCCGACGACGTGCCCGCGGCGATCAGCGAACCGAGCGAGACGTCTGGGGGTTGCACACCGAAACCGAGGTAGCTCAATCCGGTCTCGGCGAGGATGGCGGCGCCGACGTTGAGGGTGGTGTCGATGATGAGGATAGACGCGCTGTTGGGCACGATGTGCGTCGTGATGACCCGGTGCGTCGACGCGCCCATGTACCGTGCAGCCGCGACGAATTCCCGCTCGCGCAGGCTCAGCGTCAGCCCGCGCACCATGCGGGCGGTGATCATCCAGCTGAAGGCGGTGAGCAGCACGATCAACAGCACGATCGAACCGCTGTCCTTCAATCGCGGGCTCATCACCGCGATGATGATGAAACTCGGCACCACGAGCAGCAGGTCGACGACCCACATGATCACCCGGTCGGGCCAGCCGCCGAGGTACCCGGCCAGCGAGCCGACCAGGGCCGCGACGACCGTCGTGAACACCGCGACGCACACGCCGATGATCAGCGACTTCTGCAGGCCGTGCAGCGTCTGGGCGAGTACGTCCTGCCCGATCTGCGTTGTGCCGAACGGATGTTCGGAACTCGGTGGAGACAGGAGGGCGGTGTAGTCGAGATCGGTGTAGTCGTAGGGCAGCAGCGGTGGCAACGCGAACGACGCGACGAACAACAACAGCAGAATCGCCGCACCGACGATGGCGGGCCGGTTGCGCAGGAAGCGTCGCCAGATCAGCGACCTCCGACCCGAGGCCGGGATGCCGACGTCGTGGGTGACGATCTCGAATTCGCTCATACCCGCACCCGCGGATCGAGGATGGCGTAGACGACATCGGAGAGCAGGCCGCACAGCAGCACCACCAGGCCGACGAACGCCGTCACCGCGACGACGATGTTGGTGTCCTGGGTGTTGATCCCGATCAGCAGCCATTCGCCCATGCCGTGCCAGCCGAAGATCTTCTCGACGAACGTCGCACCCGTCACCAGCGCGCCGAACCCGTAGGCGAACAGCGTCGCCATCGGGATGAGCGCGGTGCGCAGACCGTGTTTGAGCATCGCCCGGCGTCGGGTGAGACCCTTCGCGCGGGCGGTGCGGATGAAGTCGCTGCCCAGCACGTCGAGC
>DATDBL010000188.1:0-7343 GCA_036524855.1 Aldersonia sp.
CAGTCTCGGCCATGACGATTGCCGCGATGGGTCTCGCCGCCGGCACCAGCTACGCGGAGCCGGCAGCCCCCGCCCCGGCCGCGAGCGACGAGCTGAACGTCGCGGTCGCACCCGCGATCAACTACAAGGCGTATCAGAACGGCACCGCCGCGGTGATCAGCACCGACGCGGGTTCGCTGACGGTGGCCAACGGACAGCTGCAGATCAAGGACAACGCGGGCATCGTGATCGGCGGACTTCCGCTGGTGATGCAACTCGACGACATGCAGGTCCCGATCGCCACGCAAGTCCAGGGCAACACCGCAACGCTGACCCTCGACGGCGCCAACGCGGTGTACAAGCCGGTCGCGCTGCCGTACCAGGAGTTCGCGCCGTGGAAGACCCCCTACGAGCGTGAGCAGGCAGCCTGGTCCCGGATGACCTCCACTATCACCACCGGTGCCGCCATCGGTGCCATTGTCGGTGCTGTCGGCGCCGGCGTGGTCGGCTGCGTTGCGGGCGGGGCGCTCCTCGCCCCCCCTGGCGCACTCTTGTTCCTCGCCGGCGTGGTGCCGGCCGCGGTGCTCGGCTGCTTGACTGGCGCCGTCGCGTTCGCCCCCGTCGGCGCACTCGCGGGATCGATCCTTGTCGGCGCACCCGTCGCCATCGGCGCAGCGATCCAGTACTTCACCACCATCAACGAGCCCTTCGTCCCCCCGAAGCCGGCTGGATAAGTAACGTCCCTCATCAGGACCCGAACGGCCCGCCTCCAACGCCGGAGGCGGGCCGTTTCGGTTGTCGCGCGCGTCACCTGGCGACCTAATCTTACCTAGGAGTAGGTTCGGCGGCACCACCGTCGGGAGGCGCGATGACGAACTACCTGATCACCGGTGCGACCGGGTTCCTCGGCCGCAACGTCGTTCCGCGACTGCTGGCCCGCGACCCCTCCGCCCAGATCGACGCGCTGGTGCGGCCCGGATCCGTCGACGGTCTCACCGATCTGGTCACGCACTGGCCCGGCGGCGACCGGGTCCGCCCGCTCGTCGGCGATCTCGAAGAACCCGATCTCGGCCTCGACGCGGACCCGGACGTCGACGTCGTCGTGCACCTCGGCGCGATCTACGACATGACCGCGGGCGAGGAGCAGGCGCGCACGAATGTAGACGGCACCCGCGCGATCGTCGCGCTGGCCCGGCGCGTCGGCGCCACCCTGCACCACGTCTCCTCGATCGCCGTCGCGGGCGATCATGCCGGCCGCTTCGACGAGACGGATTTCGATCTCGGGCAACGATTTCCGTCGCCGTACCACCGCACCAAGTTCGACGCGGAGCGGCTGGTCCGCGAGGCGAGCGACCTGCGCTGGCGCATCTACCGCCCGGCGGTCGTCGTCGGCGATTCCCGCACCGGCGAGATCAACAAGATCGACGGACCGTACTACCTGTTTCCCGCCCTCGCCGCGCTCGCCCGGCTCCCGCACGCGCTGCCGATCGTGATTCCCGACCTCGGCGCGACCAACATCGTCCCGGTCGACTACGTCGCCGACGCGCTGGTCGAATTGCTGCTCGCGCCGGGTCTCGACGGGCGCACGTTCCACCTGACGAACCCGACACCGCAACCGCTTTCGGAGATCTACGCCGCCCTCGCGGACGCCGCCGGGGCGCCGCGACTGCTCGCCACCGTCCCGGCCGGTCCCCTGCCCGGACTGTTGACGATCGACCTGCCCGGCCGCGACGCGGTGCTGCGCCGCCTCGGTGTGCCGCCCGCGATCGCGCGCACCGCCACGATCCCGACCGTCTTCGGGACCGCCGCGACGCAGCGTGCCCTCTCCCCGGCGGGGATCCGCCCACCGCAGTTCCACGAGTACGCGCCGGTGCTGTGGCGGTACTGGCGCGAGAACCTCGACCCCGACCGTGCCCGCCGCGGCGACCCGCACGGCCCGTTGGTGAAACGCCACGTCGTGATCACCGGGGCGTCGTCGGGGATCGGCCGGGCCGCGGCGCTCGCCATTGCCGCGCGCGGCGCGCGGGTCATCCTGATCGCCCGGCGCGCCCACGAACTCGCCGAGGTCACCGCGCAGATCCGCGCCGAGGGCGGCACCGCGTTCGCGTACCCGTGCGATCTCACCGAGGAGGAGTCGGTCGAGCACACGGTCAAGACGATCCTCGCCGAGCACGGCCATGTCGACATGCTGGTCAACAACGCCGGACGCTCCATCCGGCGCTCCGTCTTCCGCTCCACCGACCGGATGCACGACTTCGAACGCACCATGGCCGTCAACTACTTCGGCGCGGTCCGGCTCACCCTGGAGTTGTTGCCGCAGATGCGGGAGCGCCGGTTCGGGCACATCGTCAACGTCAGCTCCGCCGGGGTGCAGGTCGCGCCGCCGCGGTTCGCCGCCTACGTCGCAAGCAAGGCAGCGCTCGACAAATTCGCGGAGGTCGTGGCCGCCGAGACGTTGTCCGACGGCATCGGTTTCACCACCATTCATCTGCCGCTCGTGGACACGGACATGATCGCGCCGTCCGGCAGCCAGCAACCGGGACCGGCGGCGAGCCCCGAGTGGGCCGCCGCGACCATTGTGCGCGCGCTCGTCGAGCGGCCCAAGCGGATCGACGTGCCGGTCGGCACCCTCGCCGAGTATGCGGGCCTGTTCACACCCGGCCTCAAAGACCGTGCGCTGCACCGCTACTACCGCGCGTATCAGGACTCGCCGGCCGCGCGCGGCGAACACGACACTCCCGACCGGCCACCCGGACTCGGGCGCCGACGGAACCGACCGGCCTCGATTCGTCTCGTGCGCTCCGTCGCCCGACACGCGGGCCGTTGGGTACCCGGCGCCTACTGGTGAGCCGTCACGGTTCGAGCGCGGCGGCCCAGCGCCCGTCGGCCTTGGCGCGGTCGACCTCGGCCTGGCCGGGTGGGCGGATCAGACCCCGCTCGGCCAGAAGCGCGACGCGGTCGACGTTGCTGCGCGACCACGGACTGCGCTTGCGGCGTGGGGTGAAGCCCATCAGGTAGTAGTCGTCGTCGAGGCGCCGGGACTGACCGTCGATCCAGCCGTAGCACAGCGCGGCCAACACGGCGTCCTCGTAGGACAGGGTGCGCCGCGTCGACCCCTTCTTCGCCAGCGCCACCCACACGCCGTCGGGGTTGGTGTGATTGATCTCGAGCCAGGCCCGAAACGCCCTGCCGTCGTCGAAGTACTCGATCGTGCGATCCGCTACCGCCATTGCTCCACACTAGGATTACGACGTGCCCGACGAACACCCCCGCGGCGAGCCCGGCGCCATCCTGCGCTCGGCGGTGGGGGCGCTCGCGGGCATCGGCGAATAGCTACCCTCGAAACACGGGTAGTCGACTACTCGTGACGCCCGAGTCCCCGTGCCCGCACCATTTCGGTCAGCAGCGCACACCAACCGGTGTCGATCGAAGGGGTTGATTGCCATGGCCGAGGTCATCGGGACGTCGTCGGATCCGGCACGCGCGGGAGTCGAGGGCGACAATACCGCCAACGGTCCGGGCGTGTGGGGGTCGGCGAATCCGTCCGGGCGCGGCGTCGTCGGGGTCAGTACCGGCGGCGCAGGGGTCTGGGGCGCAACCGCGACCGGTCGCGCGGTCGTCGGGGCCGCCGACACGAGCGGAGCCGGCGTCTGGGGCGAAACCCAGACCGGCACTGGCGTAGTCGGCGTCAGCCGACAGGGGCGTGGCGTGAGCGCCGGAAGCCAGACCAACACCGGTGTTTTCGGCGAATCGAGATCCGGCCGCGGCGTGGAGGGCTACTCCGAGTCGAACTACGGTGTGTACGGGCAGAGTCGCGTGTTCCCCGGGGTGCGGGGCACCTCGACGAGTGGGCGCGGGGTCGAGGGCTGGAGCACGAGCAACGCCGGATCGTGGGGGCTCAGCGAGTCCGGCCCCGGTCTCGAGGGCTCGAGCACGACCGGCGACGGCGTTCTCGCCAATAGCACCGAGGGCAACGGAATCTCGGCGCGCGGTGGGCACACCGGGGTCTACGCGGCCGGGCGGGTGAACGCCGGGTTCTTCGACGGCAACGTCCATGTGCAGGGCGATATCTCTTTGTCCGGCGATATTTCGGTATCCGGCGACATCTTCGTCCAGGGCGCCGACTACGCCGAACAACTCACCGCGAGCCGCCCGGTCGATCCCGGCACGGTCGTCGTCCTCGATGACGAGGGTGAGGTGAAACCCTGTACCGAACACCATGATCCCCGCGTTGCCGGGATCGTATCCGGCGCTCAGGGGGTCCGTCCGGCCTTCGTTCTCGACCGTCACGAGGGCGGCGCGCCGATCGCACTTCTCGGCAAGGCCTGGTGCCGCGCCGACGCCACCGAGGCCGCGATCAAGCCCGGCGACCTGCTCACCACCTCGTCGACACCCGGCCATGCCCGTCGCGCCGACGACGACCCCGTCGCGGGCACCGTGATCGGCAAGGCACTCACACCGCTGCCCGCGGGGCGTGGCTGGGTGCACGTCTTCGTCTGTCGCGCTTGATGTTCACCGCGCTGCCACAAGAGAGGTGAGTTCCATGGCGTTTCGCACGGTGCGTCTGCGCATCGACAACATGACCTCGAGCACTCTCGCCGTCGCCTGGGCCCTGAACGGCGAGTTCACCGGCGGATGGTTTCCGCCGCAATCCATCGCACCGAACGAGGACCGGGAATGTCGGGCGGAGTCCGACGGCGTCGCGACCGGGACCTCGGGCTGGATCCGGTTGCAGCCCGCCGATCCCACCTTCGTCAGCCTCACCTGGAACAACCCCGCGGTCGGAAACACGTTCTTCGAGTTCGAGATCACCGACCTGCTCGGCAAGCCCGACCCGAATACCGCGTTCACCTTCTTCCCGCGCCACTTCGCCACCGGGCCCGCCCAACCCGGTGGCGGGCGCCCCACGGTGTACGCGGTGACGCAGGGTGACGTCGACGGCGGCGGACTGATCGTGCCGGTCCCCGGCCAACAGCACCTACGCCCACACGCCTGGTTCGACGTCGGCCTGCGCGACGTGCGCGAACCGGTGCGAGTGGGGCGCTGGCTGCGGTCCCTCGGCCTCGATCCGGCGCAGGGTATCCGCGCGCTCGGACTGGCGCCGTTCAACATTCGGGCGTTGATCGGCCCACCGCCGGACTGGAACGCCCCGATCCTGCAGTGAGTTCTCTACGGGCGCATGAGGAACGGGACCACGACGTCGGCGAACTCGCGGTAGCGGTCGCGGTGGATGCTGTGCCCGAACCGAAACCGGACGACCGTGCAGTCGGCGACCAACGCGGTGGCGTCGGCGAGACGGGCCGGGTCGACCATCCCGCCCGCACCGCCGTGGACGACGAGCATCGTGGCCGTGATCCGGGAAAGCCCTTCCCACCACCCCGGATTCGGGGCTCGGAACTGTTCGAGTGCGGATTTGGTCATCGACCGGTCGAAGGCGAGCACGGCGCGGGGATGGCGGATCAGGCTGGTGCCGGCGTGCCACAGCTCGGGCAGCGTGGGGAACCGGCCGGACAGGTTCGGCACCGGGTCACCGGGCCGGCGCGGCAGCGGTGACTCCTCGATCACGATGCGGCGCACCAGGCCCGGACGTTGCTGGGCGATCACCGACACTGCGTAACCGCCGAGCGAATGCCCGACGAGGTCGACTCGGCTCAGCCCCAGGTCGTCGCACAGGCGCAGGACGTCGTGGGCGAACTCGTCGAACAGGTAGGTCGGGGTGTGCGCGCTGCGCCCGTGTCCACGCAGGTCCACGACGATCACCCGCCGACCCTCCCGGACCAGCGCATGGGCGAACCTATCCCAGGTGTGCCCGTCGCCGCCCATGCCGTGTACGAGCAGCACCGGGACCGCGCCGAGTGGGCCGGCGCCGGAGTCGCGGTAGGCGATCGTCACGCCGTTCAGCGAGACCAGGGTGGGCGTCATCTGCACGGTGTCGAGAGTAGCGGGCCTATTCGTAGGACCCCTCGACGCTCCAGACGCCCTCGTGGCACACCAGCAGCAGTGCCTTCGGTTCCTCGAGCAGCACCTGGGCGCGGGCCGCGCGGTGCACCGTGGCCGGGTCCCACCACCGCTCGTCCACCGGCCACGGACCCGCCCAGCCGCGCAGCCGCCACTGCCGGTTCCCCCAGCTCAGCACGGCCGGGGTGGCGGTGAACTCGCCGCGGTCGGTGACGTCGACCGCGGTGCCGTCGCGGTCGGTCAGCGTCACGACCGGGCGCTCGTCGAACACCGTCGCCGGCGCCGGTGCAGGCAGTCGCCCCGGCCAGGGCAGCGTCGGGTCGGCCGCGGGCACCAACTCGTCACCGAACGGGACGAGCGTGACCCGCTCCCCCGGCCCGCGTCCGCCGCTGAGCACCCCCGAGCGCACCGCGTCGCCGCCCAGCAGGCCCTGCACCCGTACCAGCGCCCGGCGTGCCCGTTCGTCGGCCTCCCCGACCCCGCCCCACAGGCCCAGCTGCAACGCCCCCGCGGTGACCACTTCGACGGGTTCGAGGCGCAGCAGCACGACGCCCGCGGTCGGCCGGGTCTCGCTGCGGCCGGTGAGCCAGCCGTCGAGTTGCCAGCGGATCCGGTCCGCGGTGCCCTCCGGAGTGAGCGGTTCCGCGCAGCGCCAGGTCCGGGCCAGTTGCTCCCCGCGTGCGGTGCTCGCCTGCACCAGCAACCGGGTGCAGGCGACTCCGGCGTCGGTGAGCCGAGCGTGCAGCCGCTCGGCCAGCGCGCGGCCCGCGAACGCCGCCGCGTCGACCCGGTCGATCGGTGGGTCGCACTCCTGGATCACCTCGAGATCCGGCGGCAGCGCCCGCGGCGACGGCGGCCGCTCCGGCTCCGCACGGGCGCTGCGGTGGGCGAGCACCGCATCGGCCCCGAACCTGGACGCGACGTCGACCGGGGTCAGCGCCGCGAAGTCACCGATGCGGCGTAACCCCAAGCGGCGCAACAGGTCGACGAGTTCGATCCGCTCGGGCGCGGCGAGGCTCGGTTCGGCGGCCAACTCCGCCACCGGCAGCGGCGCGAGGAACTCCGCCCCCTTGCCGCGGGCGATCAGGGTGCCGTGGCGCGCGGCGATCACGGCCGTCGACAACTCGTCGGCGACCCCGATCTGACACTCCACCCCCGCAGCGGCCGCGGCGTCGCCGCGTCGTTCGGCGGCCGCCTGCTCGGATCCGACGTAGCGGACCACCCCGCGCGCGGAGAGCACCAGCAGACCCGGGCGCAGCACCTCCACGCCGGGGGCAGCCGCGTCGATGGCCGTCGTCACCGGTTCGAACAGGCGGGCGTCGCGGTCCTCGTCGGCGGCCGCGACGTGCACCCGAGGACAGCGCGCCTGCGCCTCCCGCCGCCGCAACCCGCGGCGTATCCCCTCG
>DATDBL010000189.1:0-5414 GCA_036524855.1 Aldersonia sp.
TCCCGGGATCGGCCGGTCCCCGCTCGTGCCCCACGACTCGACCGGGGTGCGCCACGGCGCGCGCACCGGCCCGCCCGGCAGGTCCGCGAACCGGTCGGAGGACACGAATCCCATTGGGGCTCCCCGTTCGTCGACGTCGACACGTGCGCTGACCGTGCGTCCCGAGTCGGTGAGCGCGACGATGAAACTCGCGTCGTCCACCTCCTCCCAGGCGACGTGCGGCTCGAGCAGCATCGACGGCGCCAGCAGGACGGCGTCGTTGAGGTAGGTGGTGAGTTCCCCGATGTCGAACTCCTCGCCCTGCCCGTCGGCGACGGTGAATCGGTCGAACAGTTTGCCGATCATCTGACCGCGCCCATTCAGGTAGCTGTCGACGCCCACCATCGGCAGCACCCGGGCCATCCGAAGGCGCATGACGAACAGGCGTGCGACGGTCGGGGCGCGGTCGAGCTGCCACGCCTCGGCGGGCATCCAACCGAAGCGCCGCAACCGGAACCTGCCGACGAAACGGGCCTGAACCGCGCGGTCGCGGGGGCGGCCCTCGACCCGCATGAACTGCAGGTAGCGGCGGACGACGTCGGGTAGATCCGCGAGGTCGCCCTCCCCGACGGGTGCCTCCGTGACGGGCGTGCCGGGCGGGGACGGGGGCACGCCCGCACGATCCACCTCGCCGCGGAAGTGGCGATACAGTGCGGTGCCGCGTGGATCGGCCACGGGTCCTCCTCGGATGGACGGTCTCGATCCTCGCCCAACCGCCGGAACCGCCGAGGGGAATCCGCCGATCAGTCGGCTGCGGCGGCCTTCTGCTTGCGTTCGCGGGCGCCGATGATCAGGTAGACCGCCGCGAGCACGCCGGCACCACGCAGCACCAGCGACCAGTCGAGTTCCTCACCGAAGGCGAACACCCCGACGAACAGATACACTACGTAGAACGCGGCGCACGCCAGCACGAACCGGGCCCAGGCGTTCATTCTTCGTTCCCTTCGTCGCAACGGTAGGCATCGAGCAGATACAGGTCGTTCCTGGTGACCAGGCGGGTCGCGACGGCGAACTCCACCAGCCGGGCGCGTCGGTTGGACGCCAAACGTCCTTGGCCGCCGCGTAGTCCGGCGACGCCGATGCGTGCGAGCCGGTCGCAGACGTTGTCGAGTTTGCGGTTGAACCGCGTCATCGGCCAGCCGAGCCGGGCCGCCGCGGCGGCCGAGCCCGGGATCGCGCTCGTGCTGGTGCCGTCCCGGCGCAGCACCGGTTCGGCGAGCGCGACGATCAGCGCCTTCTGCGCGGCGGTGAGCACCGGCGGCTGCAGCGTCACCTCGCCGGGTGCCAGGCCCGAACACGAATCCTTCTGCTGTGCGGGTGTTCCGGTGTGGATCTCGACTTCGTAGGTGGTGGGTCCGGCGGAGAAGACCACCGTCGTCGCCCCGAAGACCATGGGCAGCCGTCCACCCGGCGGGAGGCTGGCCTGAAACCCGGTGTCGGGCGCGATGACCGTCGCGGGCAGGCGATCCCCGTCGTTGAGCAGCCACCAGAACCCGTCGATCTGGCGCACCGAGAGGAACCGGCGATGTAGGTAGGGGTTGTCGTCGACGATCAGGTCGGCGTCGCGACCGATCCGAAACGCTGTCGCGGGGTCGAGTTCGTAGGCTTCGCCACAGAACTCGACCCGCGCACCCACCTGCACCTGTGCACCCGTCATGGTCAGAACATCGCCGCCGACGCGTCGGGTGTTTACGGCAGTTCTGCCCATGTACCGCAGCGTCTGTGCGGCCCTACCTTTTCCGCAGTCCGTTCGCCGACCGATTGCGAGTCCCCGATGACCGAACCCCACTCGACCGGCCGTGCCCTCGGCACGGCTGTCTTCGCCGCGGTGGCCGCGGCCGCCTCGCTCACGGCGGTCGCGGGCTGCGCCGCCCAGGGCACCGCCACCGCCGACGCCGCCGCACTCGACCGCTACTACCACCAGCAGATCGACTGGCAGCCGTGCGCGGACCTGAAGTTGACCGTCGAGGGTCCCGGCCGCTACGAATGCGCCTTCGTCACCGTGCCGATCGACTACGCCGACCCCGGCGGCGCGACCGCGCAGATCGCTGTGTCCCGGTCGAAGGCGACCGGAACCCGGATCGGCTCGCTGCTGGCGAACCCCGGCGGCCCCGGCGCATCGGGCCTGGGGATGGCCGCGCTCGGCGCGGACACCGAACTCGCCGAGCACTTCGATGTCGTCGGCTTCGACCCGCGCGGGATCGGCGCGTCGACGCCGTCGATCGAGTGCCTCACCAGTTCCGAAGCGGACGCCGCCCGAGCCGAGGTGGACCTGGACACTTCCCCGGAGGCGGTCGAGCGCCACGAACAGGATGCCCGCAACTACGTCGCGGCCTGCACCGATCGCACCGGCGCCGACCTGTTGGCGCACGTCGGCACCCAGGACGTCGTCCGCGACATGGACGTCATCCGGGCCGCGCTCGGCGACGAGCAGCTGACGTACGTCGGGTACTCCTACGGAACGCGGATCGGGGCGCAATACGCCGAGATGTTCCCGACGCATGTGCGTGCCCTCGTCCTCGACGGCGCGCTCGATCCCGCGCAGGACCTGCTGAGCGGGAGCATCGACCAGATGGCCGGGTTCCAGCAGGCGTTCGACGCGTTCGCCGCCGACTGCGCGACCCGCGGGGAGGAGTGCCCGCTGGGTACCGACCCCGCGCAGGCGACCGCGCGCTACCGAGCGCTGGTCGATCCGTTGATCCTCGGACCGGCGACGACGGCGGACCCGCGTGGCCTCAGCTACGGCGACGCCCACACCGGCACGATCCAGGCGCTGTACTCCGAGGAGTTCTGGCCGTACCTGTACCAGGGCCTGGTCGAGTTGCAGGAAGGCCGTGGCGACACCCTGCTTCAGCTCGCGGACGTCTATCTCGGCCGCGAACCGAGCGGCATCTACAACAACCAGAGCGACGCGTTCGCCGCGGTGCACTGCCTCGACGACCAGCGGATCACCGACCGGGCCGCGCTGACCGACGCCGCCCGCGAGGTGGCCGAGGTGGCGCCGTTCCTGGACTCCGGCACCGAGATCCAGAGCGCCCCGCTCGATGTCTGTGCGTTCTGGCCGGTACCGCCGAGCGGACCCACACCGCACCAGGTCGACGCGCCGGAGCTACCGAACGTCGTCGTCATCTCGACCACGGGTGATCCCGCGACCCCGTATCAGGCCGGCATCGACCTCGCCGAGCAACTCGGCGGCTCGCTGATCACGGTCGAGGGCAGCCGCCACGGTGCGTTCCTCGCGGAGGTGTCGAGTTGTGTCGACCGCGCCGCCATCGACTACCTGGTCGACCTGACGCCGCCCGGGGACGGTCTGCGCTGCGCCCCCGACGCTGCCTGACCCCCGCCTCACTCGTCAAGCGGGTCGGGATCAGGGCGGGTCCAGCCGAGGATCATGCCCGGGGTGCAGCCGCCGACGAGGAGCACCGTCAGGGCCATCAGGCCGCCCGCGTAGGCCATGTTCTCGTCGGTGCCGCCGGTGATCACCGCGCCGACGACGAGGTACGCGACGGGGATCATCATCAGCGACTGGGTGACGCTCAGGCCGACCGAGCGGGCGGCGTTGCGCTGCTGGATCTCCCACTCGTCGAGGGCGTCGCTCGGGGCGTCGCCCTGGCGGCCGACGACGATCTGCAGCATTCCCCAGGCCGGGAAGAACACCAGGCAGGCCGGCAGCCACAGCAGCGGCGCCCACCACACGCCGGCGGCGCACGCGATGCTCACCGCGAACATGGCCACGAACGCGATCGTCAGGTTCACCACCAGGGCGCGACGGCGGTGCTGCGACCGCCAGCCGGGCAACCTGCCCGCCCATTTGCGTTCGTTCGCCAGGAATCGGCGGGTGCGGTAGGCCTGGTAGCGGGCGATCGGGTTGCCCGGAGTCGGGCTGTCTGGCGTTGTCTGTGCCGAGGTCATCGGTCGGTACCTCCTGCGTCTCGTCCCTGCGCCGGATACAGCGCCGCGGACAGTGGGGTGAACTCGGTGCGGGAGAACACCGCCTCGACCGGCAGGTCGAACACCGCGCAGATGCGCAGCGCGAGGTCGAGGCTGGGATAGTGGTCACCCCGTTCGAGTGCCCCGACCGTCTGCGGATTCACATCGACGGCCGTCGCGAGTTGCGCCCGGGTCATCCGACGCTCGGCGCGCAACACCGCGATGCGGTTGTGGATGGGGAGCTTCTCCCCGCGTCTCACCGGGCTCACACAATCAACTGTTGTAAAAACCCAACAATTTGTCAAGGTGTTCCGCGGATCCGACCAGGCCGATCGCGGGCGTTGTCACGAGTTTCCGGTGCCGTAGGTTCGTAACCATGTCGTATCGCAGCGCCACCAGCACGGTTCCGACGATCGTCCTCAACGACGGCAAGGCCATCCCTGCGCTCGGACTCGGCGTGTGGCAGGTGCCCGACGACGACGCGTACGCCGCGGTCGCCAAGGCGCTCGAGGTGGGCTACCGCAGCATCGACACCGCCGCCGCCTACCGCAACGAGGTGGGCACGGGCAGGGCGATCCGCGAATCAGGCATCCCGCGCGACGAGATCTTCGTGACCACCAAGCTGTGGAACGACGACCAGGGCTACGACTCGGCGCTGCGCGCAGTCGACCGGAGCATGAAGCGACTCGGCCTCGACCACCTCGACCTCTACCTGATCCACTGGCAGGCCGCCGGGCGGGGCCTCTACGTCGACACGTTCAAGGCGTTTCAGAAGCTGAAGGCAGACGGCCGGGTCGGGTCGATCGGCGTCTCCAACTTCACTGCGGCCACCCTCGACACGCTCATCGACGCCTGCGGCGAGGTTCCGGCCGTCAATCAGATCGAGTTGCACCCCAGGCTGATTCAGGAGCAGATGCGCAGCTACCACCTCAGCCGTGGCATCGCGACCGAGGCGTGGAGCCCGCTCGGGTCGGGCACCGTGCTCGACAACCCGACCATCGGGGCGATCGCCGCAGACCTCGGCCGCTCGCCGGCGCAGGTGATCATCCGCTGGCACATGCACCTCGGAAACATCGTCATCCCGAAGTCCGTGACGCCGTCGCGCATCGAGCAGAACTTCGACGTATTCGACTTCGAGTTGACCCCCGACCAGATCGGCGCGATCAGCTCTCTGGACAGCGGCACCCGCACCGGCCCCGACCCGGAGAAGTTCGGGAATTAGACGCTTCGCGCTCGGTGGCCGCGCGACCTCGCACGCCGGTCCCGCCACTTCGCAGACCAGTTCGTAACCTCGCAGAGGAAATACGGAATTTGTCAACCTGTCTGAGACAGTTTGGGTGTGTTGATTCCTGTTGGTTTGGGTAGTGCGGGTGCGGTTGGGCGTCGGCGGAACCTTTCCGGGTGTTCGGTCCAGTACTGGTCCAGGGCGGTTTGGCGCTGGTTCT
>DATDBL010000190.1:0-12089 GCA_036524855.1 Aldersonia sp.
AACTGGCTCGGTGTCGAGAACCTCCGGCGGTTCAAGATCCGGTTCGCCGAGAAAGTCTGGCCCGGAGACGAACTGACCTGCACCGCCAAGGTCGTCGACGTGTTCGACGCCGAAGACGGCCGGCGCGTACGCATCGAAATGACCTGCACGCGCCAAACCGGGTACAAGGCGCTCGTCGGCGACGCCGAATTCGTCCTGAGCTGAACGCGGAGAAAGAGGACAACCGATGAGCGACACGATCTCGCCCGATGAACTCACCCGCGCACCGAGCTGGTGCGCGGTATTTCAAACCACATCGGGTCGGCGACCCGACGCCATCGCGGTCCGCTCCTCCGACGGCCACATCCAATTGACCTGGCGTCAGCTCGGTGGTCGGGTCCGCCGGGTCGCCGCGGGGCTCGCCGCTCTCGGCGTGGCCCGCGGTGACACGGTGGCACTCATGCTCACCAATCGGCCCGAGTTCCACGTCGTGGACCTCGCCGTAATGCACCTGGGTGCCACCCCGTTCTCGATCTACAACACCAGTTCGCGGCAACAGCTCGAGCACGCGTTTTCGACGGCTGGTAACCGCGTGGTGGTGTGCGACGGGCAGTTCGTCGAGCGAATCCGTGCGACCCGCGGTGTCGCGCACATCGTCAGTGTCGACGGTCCGGCCGACGGCGCGATGGGCCTAGCCGCGCTCGAGGCCGCCGGCGATCCGTACTTCGATTTCGACGCCGCCTGGCGCGCGGTCGGTCACGACGACCTGGCCACGCTCATCTTCACCTCGGGAACGACCGGCGCGCCGAAGGCGGTCGAACTCACGCACGCCAACGTGCTGTATTCGATTTCCACCGTGCTGCACTTCCCCGAATCGCTCGGCGCGAGTGTGCCGGGAGCACAGTTGATTTCCTATCTGCCCGATGCGCACATGGCGAACCGCCGGTACGCCCATTATCTGCCGATCGCCACCGGAGCCACCATCGTCACCGTCCGCGACGCGAAGACGCTACCGAACGTGCTGCGCGAGGTCCATCCGACCATGCTGGGCGGCGTGCCGATGATCTGGTACAAGCTGAGGTTGGCCGTCGAGCAGCGGCTGGCCGCAGAAACTTCCCCAGTCGCTTCGCTCGCCCCGGAAACCGGCGAACGCAAGCAGGCGTTGGTCAACGCCCTCGAGCTGGGCACGGCGAAGGTCCGGCACGCGGCGTCCGGTTCGCCGCTTCCGGCAGACCTGCGTGAGCGCTATGCCGAGGCCGACCTGCTGGTGCTTTCCCCGCTGCGCGCCGAGCTCGGTCTCGACAGGCTCGTCACCGGCGTTTCCGGCGGCGCTCCGATCGCGGCCGAGACGCTGGAATTCTTTATGTCGGTGGGTATTCCGGTACTCGAAGGGTGGGCCATGTCGGAGACCTCCGGCACCGGCGTGCTGAACCCGCCGCAGCGGATCCGGCCCGGAAGCGTCGGTGTCCCGATGCCGGGCACCGAGGTCACGCTCGCCGACGACGGTGAATTACTGGTCCGCAGCCCTGGGTTGACCAGAGGCTATCGCAACGACCCGGTGAAGAGCGCCGAGGCGATCGACGCGGACGGCTGGTTGCACACCGGCGACATCGCCACCATCGACGCCGACGGCTACGTCTCGATCATCGACCGCAAGAAGGAACTGATCATCAACGCGGCCGGCAAGAACATGTCGCCGGCGAACATCGAGAACGCGGTCAAGACCGCCTGTCCGCTCGTCGGATCGGTTATGGCCGTGGGAGATCGACGCCCGTACGTGGTCGCCCTCGTCACCCTCGACCCCGACGCGGCGCCGCGGTTCGCGCGGGCCCACGGTCTCGCCGACGCGTCCCCGACGACGCTGTCGGGCGATCCCCGGGTGCGTGCGGACGTGCAGGCCGGAATCGACCGGGCCAACGCGACCCTCTCGCGCGTCGAGCAGATCAAGTCGTTCACCATTCTGCCCACCTACTGGCTGCCCGACAGCGAAGAACTCACTCCGACGATGAAGCTGCGGCGGCGGGTGATCGACGACAAGTACGCGGCTTACATCGAGGCGATCTACTCCCGCCCGCGCACACTGGTTCCCTCCTCCTGAGGTCCACCGACGCCACCTTTCCACCGAAGGAACAACCATGACCTGTCCGTCCGGCATCCGCTACGAGGTCGACGACCCCGTCGCGGTGATCACTTTGGACCGCCCGAAAACCCTCAATGCGTTCACCATCGAGATGGTGTACGAATTTCGCGACCGTGTCCGCCAGGCCGTCGCCGATCCGCGCGTGGTCGGCATCGTCATCACCGGTACCGGCCGCGGATTCTGCGTCGGCCTCGATGCGGCGGCGATGCGCGACACCACCGCCGGGACACCGTTCCCCGAGGACCTGCACCGCAACGAGCGGTTGACCGGGATGTTCTCGATCCTGATGGAACAACCGAAACCGGTCATCGCCGCGATCAACGGCGTCACCGCTGGCGGCGGGTTCCTGATGGCGACGATGTGCGACCTGCGCTTCGCGTCCAGCGACGCGTCGTTCGTCTCCGTGTTCGCCCGCCGCGGCCTCACCGCCGAACTCGGCGTCACGTGGACGTTGCCGCACCTGGTCGGCACGGGTAACGCCCTCGACCTGCTCTGGTCTTCGCGCAAGGTCGACGCCGCCGAGGCCCACCGCATGGGCATGGTGGAGCGCGTCACCGAGCCGGAGTCGCTGCTCGACACCGCCCGGCAGTACGTCTGCGACCTGGCCGAGCAGGTCTCGCCCGCGTCCCTGGCCGATATCAAACGCATGGTCTACGACCAGGCCGGCATGGAGATACAACCCGCACTCGACCGATCCCTGCTCGCGACCCGCGCGGCCGTGTGCCAGCCCGACGCCCGTGAGGGAGCCGCCGCGTTCGTCGAAAAGCGCACACCGCGGTTCACCCGTATCGGCTCATGACCAAGAATCTGCAAGGAGACGACTCCCGATGAAACGTACCGTCTACGACCGCGACCACGAAGATTTCCGGGCGACCGTTCGGGAATTCATCGCCCAGGAGGTGACCCCGCACTACGACACCTGGTGGGCCGACGGCGCGCCCCGCGAGCTGTTCCACAAGCTCGGCAAGCTCGGTATAACAGGGTTCGACATCCCTGAGGAGTACGGCGGACCCGGGCCGACCGGTTACAAGTACAACGCGATCGTCGCCGAGGAAAGTGGCCGCGCATGCGTCGAGCTCGGCCACTATTCGCTCTCGACGGGCATGGTGCTGCCCTACCTGCTCCGCCTTGCGAACGAGGAACAGAAGAAGCGCTGGCTACCTGGTATCGCCGCCGGTGATCTCGTCTTGTGCATCGCGATGACCGAACCGGGCACGGGCTCGGATCTGGCGGGCATCCGCACCACCGCGAAGCTGTCCGCCGACGGCACACACTACGTCCTCAACGGCGCCAAGACGTTCATCTCCGGTGTGCGCAATTCCGAGCTGTGCATCGTCGTCGCACGCACCAGCCCGGCCACGACGGACGATCGCCGGGGCGGGCTCTCGCTGTTGGTGGTCGAAACCGCGAGCGAGGGCTTCGAAATCGGCCGCAAGCTCGAGAAACTGGGCATGCGTGGGGTCGACACCAGCGAACTGTCCTTCACCGACGTGAAGGTGCCTGTCGAGAATCTGCTCGGTGAACAAGGACGCGGTTTCTCCTATCTGGGCCAGAACCTGCCCCGAGAGCGTCTCGGCGTCGGCGTCACGGCAGTCGCGACTGCGACCGCGGCGGTGGAGCTGGCGCGTGACTACGTTCGGGAGCGGACGGTTTTCGGGCACCCGGTCGCCGACTTCCAGAACACCAAGTTCGTTCTCGCCGACTGCGCCACCGAAGTCGAAGCGGCCCAGACACTCCTGGATCGCGGCCTGGAATTGGAGGACGAGGGCGAGTTGAGCGGGGCCGAGGCGGCAACGATCAAACTCTTCACCACGGAGGTGGCCGGCCGGGTCATCGACAAGTGCCTCCAACTGCACGGCGGGTACGGGTACATTCTCGAGTATCCGATCGCGCGGCTCTATGCCAACACTCGGGTCTCGCGTATCTACGGCGGCACCAACGAGGTCATGAAGACGATCATCGCGAAAGATCTCGGCCTGTAACCGCCGATCCACAGGCACACCCTAGAATGGGGCGCGCGGCCGAGCGGCCCAGGTCTCGTCGCATCCCGGAAGGGGCAAGGGTTGACACAAATCTCGGCCCCGGTGCGGCGCCCGCGCGACCGTCGGCAACAGATCATCAGGGCCGCCGCCGAACAGTTCCGGGCCAACGGTTACCCCAACGTCGGCATCGGCGATATCGCCACGGACGTGGGCATCGCCGCCTCGGCCGTGTATCGGCACTTCGACGGCAAGCAAGCCCTGCTGCAGGCGACCATCGACGAGGCGGTCGACCACTTCGTCACGGTGTGGACACGCGAATATTCGAGCGTGGACGAGTTGTTCACCGCGATATGCGCGACCGCCCTGCAACACAAGGAGATCGGTGTGCTGTGGGCCCGCGAGGCCGAGCATCTGCCCGCGGAGGCCCGCCGGCTGGCACGCGGACGGGTTGCGGCGGCGCTGGCACCGATCCGGTCGGCGATCGGATCCGCCCGGCCCGACCTTTCGCTCGACGATCTGGATTTCTTGACGTGGGCGGTGATCGGCGTCAGCATCAGCACCGGCGACTTCACGGTGAAACTGGGCGAGGCCAGATATCGAGCGCGGCTCGTCTCGGCATGTCACGCAGTCTGTTTCCACACCGAGGTGCCGGCGGACGGCGCGCCCGGACCCGCGCCCGACGCCGCGTCATCGGGCGAGTTGCTGCCGGCGTCCCGGACGGAGGCAATCCTGGTCTCCGCCACTCGGCTCTTCTGCGCGCGCGGATACCGCGACGTCGGCGTCGAGGACATCGGTGCCGCCGCCGGGGTCACCGGGGCGGCGGTCTACCATCACTTTCCCAGCAAGTCGGCAATCCTCACCGCCGTCGTCACCCGATGCCTGCAAGCGATGTTCTTCGATCTCTCGAACGCGCTGCGCACGTCCGCCGACGCGCAGGAAGCGCTGTGCAAGCTCCTGACCTTCTACGTCCGCACCCGCGTCGAGAACGGGCCGGTCCTCGGCCGCCTCTTCGGTGAGGCGATGGGATTGCCCGCCGACGAGCGGGGCGAACTGCGTCGGACGCGGCTGGACTACGTCGCCGAGTGGGTCGCCTTGCTCGAACGGCAACGGCCGGACCTGCCCAGCGTCGAGGCGGAGGTTCTCGTCCACGCGGCACTGTCCGCGATCAACACGATCATGAACATGCCGCACCTGACGCGACGGCCCGGGCTCAGCGAGACGTTGGTGGCCGTGGGGGCCGCGATCCTCGGGCTGGACGACACCAGCCCGGACCTGTCGACCACGGCCGAACCCAACCGAGGACCGCGACGACGATGAGACGACCGTCTCCAACGAAGGCGTGCCCCCTGCCCGCGGAAGGTCCGCGAGTAGAGGGCCGAGCCGACGTGCCACCGTTGGCGGACGGTGACGGCAGTCGCGCTCAGGCGGACGCGACCGCCGCCTTGCGCGTGTCCGGGCGGGCGTAGATCTCCTCGATCTCGGCGGCGTACTTCTGCCCGATGATCTTGCGCTTCAGCTTCATCGTCGGGGTCAACTCGTCGCCGTTCGGCAGCCAGTACGTCGGCAGGACGGTGTAGGACCGGATCTGCTCGACCCGCGACAGCGTCGCGTTGGCCTGCTCGATACCCGCCTGCACCGCGGCCTGCACCTGGGGGTCACGGGAGAGGGACTCGGGCGATGCGTCGGCGAGACCGTGCGCGGCGGCGAAGGACGCGGCCACGTCGGGGTCGAGCGTCACCAGGCCGGACACGTACGGCCGGCGGTCACCGACGGCCATGACCGATCCGATCAGCGAACACGCGGTCTTGACCGCGTTCTCGATGTGCGCCGGCGACATGTTCTTGCCGGCGGAGTTGATGATCAGCTCCTTCTTCCGGTCGACGATGCTGATGTAGCCGTCGGCGTCGATGGTCACGATGTCACCGGTGTGCAACCAGCCGTCTGCATCGACCGCCTCGGCGGTCTTCTCCGGGTCGTTGCGGTACCCCTTCATCACCCCGGCGCTGCGAACCAGCAGCTCGCCGTCCTCGGCGATGCGGACCTCGGTGCCCGCGACCGGAACCCCCACGGTGCCCGGCTTGATCCGGTCCGGCGGATTCAGGATGCCGGCACCCGCGGTCTCCGACATGGCCCACCCTTCGAGGATCGGAATGCCCAGGGCCATAAGGAATTCCAGCGCCTCGGCGGCGATCGGCGCGCCACCGGAGATCCCGGCGACGATGTTGTCCAGGCCGAGCTGCGCGCGAAGCGGGGACAGCACCAGCCGCTCCGCCTCGGCATGACGGGCGCGCAACTCCTCGGGCACCGGCGTTCCCGTCGTGTCGTGGTGCACCTTGGCCAGGCCGGTTTCCAGTGCCCGCGCCAACAGCTCCTTGCGCTCGCCGGGCTCCTGGGTAACCACCTGCTCGACGGCGGCCTTGAATCTGTACCAGATCATCGGCACGCCAACGAACATCGTCGGATGCACGTCCCGCAGCACGGTGGCGACCGTCTTGGCGTCGCGGACGGTGACGACCGTGGCTGCCGTAGTCAGCGGCAGGTAGTGGGCGAAGAACCGGTTGGCCATGTGCGCGTCCGGCAGGTACGACAGCACGCGCGCATCATGCGCTCCCGCGCCGAGCGCCTCTGGGTAGCGGACCAGGGTGGCGGCGGTGTAGAGGATGTTGGCGTGGGTGAGCTGGACCGCCTTCGGCGCCCCGGTGGTCCCGGAGGTGAAGATGAGGGTCGCGATGTCGTCGCGGTCGACCGCGCGCCAGGTGGCGTCGAAGTCGAAGTCGGCGTCGCCGGCGGCCTCGAGTGCGTCGAGGGACATCGAGGCCTCGGCTTCACCGTCGACACAGACGACGTGCTCGATGCCGAGCTGCTCGCCGATCTTGTGAATCCGCTCGAGGAACTGCTCCTCGCACACCACGATCCGGTTCCCCGCCGTGGAGAAAACGTGATCCATCTGCTCCGGGGAGCTGGTGTTGTAGATCGAGAACGGGGTCGCCCCCAGGTGGGTGACCGCCACGTCCACGAGGTGGAACTCGGGACGGTTGGTCAGCATGATGGCCACCGTGTCGCCGCGGCGCACGCCGAGCGCGGCGAGCCCGGCCGCGATGCGGCGCACCCGCTCGCCGTACTCCCGCCAGGTGATCTCCAACGCGCCATCGGAGCTGCGCAACGCAACCGTGTCGGGCCGCTCGCGCACGCTGTCCTGGAATACCGCGCACAGGCTCGCTGCGCGCTGCACCTCGTCGGATCGGGTCGTGTCGGTCATCGTTTTCCTTTCTGCGAAATTCTGTGGTGCCTGGGTCAGTTGCGGGCCATGGCGATCGGCACGGCGGTGTTCGGTGTGGTCGGGTTCTCGGCCACGGCGCGGTGGCGGCCGTTTCGGCGGTTGAGCCGCCAGGTCTTGCCGCACGTGTCGATTGTCTCGCCGACGACCCTCGGGCGGAACCACGAAGTCATAGGCATCGACTCGACGACCCGGACGGTGTCGGGGCGCTCGCTGCGATCGAGCCGCTGCAGCGCCTCGTTCAACGACGCGGTCGTCAGATCCCGACCAGACATGGTGGTGAGCACGACCTCGGCGCGGGTGGTGCCGGTGGTCGCGTCGACGACCGGGTGGCACACGGCGAGGTCGACGGCGTCGAGCTCGCCGAGCGCTTGCTCGACCTGCCGTGGCGACACGACGCCGTTCGCCGTGGTGATCAGCGCGGCCAGCGAGTCGACGTACCACAGGTCGCCGTCGGTGTCGACGCGGAACAGGTCCCCGGTGCAGAGCCAGGCGTCGTCCCGGGCGAAGACGCCGCGCAGCGCAACCTCGTTGCCGACCGGGCTGTGCGGGTCGGCCTGGACGAGCAGGAGCCCGGTCTCGCCGACGCCGGCCGGACGGGCGTAACCATCGGCGCCGATACGGGGCCGCCCGGTGTCCGGGTCGTAGGCGACGACGCGGACCTCGGGAGTGCCGGGCAGCGGCCGCCCGGTCGCGCCGACCTTGCGGTCGCTGACGTTGCCCAGGATCGCGTCGGAGCGGGTGGAGGCGTACAGCTCGAGCACCACGCCGGGACCGAAGCGCTGCTCGACCCGCCGCCAGAGCCCCGCGGGCAGGCCGGAGCCGACGAACAGCCGGATCGGGTGGTCACGCTCGGCCGGATGTGCGGGCGCGGTCACCAGCGGGTGCAGCATGGCCCAGGTGTAGGGCACCACGGTCACCCCGTAGCGGCGCACCTCCGCCCAGAACGTGGCCGGGTCGAACTCGCTGGCCATGGCCAACCGCGCACCGGACGCGACCGGCGCCGCGGTGGTGAGCAGCAGCCCGGAGGCGTGGTGCAGCGGGCTGATCGAGTACACCGTGTCGGCCGGGGTGAGCGCGGCCGCCGCGGCGGCGGCCAGCGCCGAGGTGGCCCAGCGGCCGTTGCTGATCCGATCGGCGCGGATGTGCGCACCGTGCCCGGTGAACAGCACGTAGGCGAGATCGCGCGCGGTGCCGGGGTTGGGCCGGTACCAGGCCGGCGGCTCGACGGTGTCCGGATCGATCCGTTCCAGGTCCACCACGCCCGGCGGGAGGTCGCGCTCGGCTCCGCCGCCGAGGACGAACACGTCGACGCCGAGCCGCAGCGCCGCCGCCGCGTCCTCGGGATCGGTGACCGCCTTGGTGATCTGGCCCAGCTTCGCCTCCAGTACGGCGTCGTCGCCCGGTCGCAGCAGCACGGCGACGGCACCGATCCGGTTCAGCGCCGCGACCGTGACCAGGGCGCTGGGCCGCATGTCCATCAACACGCCGACGTGCTCGCCGCGCCGGACACCGACCGACAGCAGTCCGCGCACCACGTTGTCGATGCGGATCTTCGCCGCGGCGTGGGTGTGCGCGCGATCCTGGAAGAGGAAGGCGACGTCGCCGCCGCGGGTCCGCGCGGCGTCGTCGAGCATTCCGCCATAGGACACCCGGGTGTCGGGCCCCAATCGCTCCAGCCGGACCAGCCGAGGCAGCTGCGCGACCGCGCCCAGCGTCTCGTCCAGGACGGCGGCCGCCAGCTTTCGGCCGGATCGCACCGTCGCCCCTGGCAGGGCCAGCGCGGCCGCGACCGCGGAGCCGGCCCCGTAGGTCAGGCCGGCGGCGAACCCGCGCCCACCGTGTGGGCAGGCAGCGATGTCGTCGGTGGGCATCGGGTGGATGTAGTCGGGCAGCGCCGCTTCGCGGTCGACGCTCCAGCGCACGAAGGCGGCGACCCCGGGCCAGGTCTTGGCCTTGGCGTGGGAGCTGACCGGTAACCCGAAATGACCTACCGGAAGCACGCATTCGAAGAGCTCCGCGTTGGGAGCGGCGGTGGTGATGCGGCGCACCATGGACGGGGTCGCGAACGGATCGGCCTCGCCGATGAAGGCCAGGATCGGGCAGGTGATGTCGGCCAGACCCACGGTGCGATCACCGATCACGATGCCGCCGCCGACCAACCTGTCCTCGCTCAGCGCCGCCACCAGTTCGGCAATCGCCGGGCCGGACCAGCCGATCCAGGCGCCGCGCTTGAGGAACTTGCGCTGCGGCTCGCGCGGCAACAGCGATTCCCGGTCGTGCAGGGCCGCGAGGAATTCGAGGTCCGTCTTGATGGTCCGCTGCGGACTGGACCAGTTGAACATCTGCTGGACCGCCCACCGCGGCAGACCGGTCCGCTCGAGCACCTTGCTATGCGCGCGGGTGAGGTCCCGATACAGGCGCTCGGGCAACAGATGCTGGATCGGCAGGTTCTCCACCGGAGAGCCGAGGCCGAAGATGCTCGCCACGCCCGTGGAGTTCAGGTACGCCGCGGCGAGGTAACAGAAGATTCCGCCCTGCGAGTAGCCGCCGATGTGCACGTCCTTGCCGGTGATCTCGCGGACCCGCGTGATCGCCTCGGCCACCGCGAGCACGTGGTCGCTGAAGTTTCGCTCGGCACCGCCGGGCTCGACCGCCGGATCGCCGAAATCGACCACCCACGTGTCGATTCCCTGCCGGTGCAGCATCGCCACTGCGCTGGTCTCGGGCGAGATGTCCCACACCTCGGCGACCTGCATCAGCGGCGGCACCAGCAGCACCGGCTGACCGTCGCCCGCGTCGGGATAGTAATGCCGCAGCCGGAACACCGGCTGGTGTGCCACCAGGTCGTAGGGCGCGTGGTTCGTGTCCGTGCGGAGGCCGCCGTATCGGGCCACCTCGAAACCGTTGACCGCGAGCGCAACCGCGCGCCTCACCGGCTCTGTCGACAACTGGGGCATCTCGATGGTGGTCATTTGCTTCCTTGGGAAACCGTCGGGTCGGGGGTCGGGTGTTCGTCTGCGGTCGGGGTCATGGCCGAGGCCGGCAGCGTGGCCAGTAGCTCGGCTGTGAGTTGGGGGTACTCGACCTGCGGGCAGTGGCCACAGTCGGCGAGCAGCACCAGCCGGGAGTCTGCGACGGTGTCCAGCAGGGCGGGCGCTCCGCTGACATCGGCGAGGCGGTCGCGATCGCCCCAGATGAGCAGCACGGGAACGGCAATTGCGCGCAGCGCTTCCGAGTCGAGCAGGGTGTCGTCGTGGTGGATTGCGATCAGGTCACGCCGGATGCGGCTGATGTCTCGCCGGCTGCCGATGTGCTCGGCGTACAACCGGGCGATCTCGGCGCCGCCACGACCCCGCGCCAAGCGCCGAAGATAGAAACTCTGCGCGAGCCGCCGCAGCAGGCTCGCAGGCACCGGGACGTAATCCACCATCCGGAGCACGGGGTCGAGACGAGAAACCCACTGGGCCAACGTTTCCAAGCGCCGGTGGTAGGCAAGTCCGCCCGGACACAGGCCGCCGGCGGCCACGAGGGGCAGATCGGGACGGGCGGCCGCCCGCAGGGCCAGCAGCCCCCCGAGCGAGTTGCCCGCTACCACGGCGCCCGCGTCGCCGGCGAATTCGCGCACGAACCCGTCGACGAACCGGTCCAGCGACGACAGCGGTGGCCTGCCCATCGGTGCGGCATGGCCGGCACCGGGCAGGTCCACGGCCACCGCGCGACGGGATCGTGCCGCCAGTTCCGCCAAGAGTGGCCGGAACGAGTCCGCGGAATCCGAGAACCCGTGGAGCAGCAGGATCGTCGGGCCCTCGCCGTCCACGCTGAGCACCCGGGTTCGGATGCCGTCGATCGACACGAATCGCTCGGCGATCCACGACTGCTCGTCGCTCATGCGATTCGAACCTCCTGCCACGATGTCCGCTTGGGGGCGGCGTATGTGAATGACTAGTAGGAATCATAGGCTTGATTCGGATACCGCACAAGGGTCGCACCGGGAGTGTGCCGTGGCTCACATTCGGCGTTGAAGTGCAGAAACATCCCGAATCCGGACATGGTGGGCGCACGGCCACGGCTTCCATGGTGCCCAATGTGATACGTCATCAGGTTCTGGATCATTGCACTGGAGCTGCAGGGCATGGGACCGGATTCGTCGTTTCCGCCGGTCCGGTTCGCGATCGCCGCCGTCGGCCACGATCGCGGTGCGACCCACCTGGCTGTGCCGGTTTTCGGGTAAACGTCTCTTTAGAACGTGTTGGGAAGGTGGCTCGGCGTGCCTACGTAACTGATGTGACTGGAGTTGCCAGTATGACCGCGGACCGACGCTACCCGTCCGATCTGACCGATGCACAGTGGGAGGTGATCGCGCCGTTGGTGCCAGAGCCAGGGTCCGGTGGCCGTCCCGCGATCCACCCACGGCGCCGGATCGTGGACGCGATCCTGTATCTGAACCGCACCGAATGCGCGTGGCGTCAACTGCCGCACGACTTTCCGCCGTGGGCGACGGTGTTCTGGTATTTCAAGCGCTGGCGCGAGGACGGTGTGGTGGACCGGTGGCACGACGCGCTCCGCGACGCGCAGGGCAGAGATCCGATGGCCTCGGCGGGCTGCATCGACGCCCAGTCGGTCAAGGGCGCCGACACCGTCGGCGCGGCCGTGCGCGGGTTCGACGCGGGCAGGAAGGTCAACGGCCGCAAGCGACACATCGCTTGCG
>DATDBL010000191.1:0-50385 GCA_036524855.1 Aldersonia sp.
CGACCCCGGCGAGCGGCTCTACCGCACCGGCGACCTCGTCACCGCCACCCTCACCCGCGACACCGTCGAGTTGCGCTACCTGGGTCGCAGCGACAGCCAGATCAAGCTGCGCGGCAACCGGATCGAACCCGCCGAGATCGACGCCGCCCTGACGGCGCACCCGGCTGTCGCCCAATCCGCGACCCGTCCGCGCACCACACCCGCCGGCGACACCGTCCTCGTCTCCTATGTCGTCGCCGACACCACGTCCGATCCGAAGACTGCGTCCGATCCGAAGCGGCTGCGCGCCTTCGCAGCCGAGTTCCTGCCGCGGCAGGTGATGCCCGCCGCGATCGTCGTCCTCGACCGGCTACCGCTCACCCCGAGCGGGAAGCTCGACGACAGGGCCCTTCCCACACCGGACTTCACCGACACCGCCCGCTACCGCGCCCCGACCACGCCGGCCGAACAGGCTGTTGCGGAGATCTTCGCCGATATCCTCGGCGTCTCGAGCCCCGTCGGAGCCGACGACGACTACTTCGACCTCGGCGGCAATTCCCTGTCCGCGGTCAGGGTGATCGCCGCCCTGCGCAAACGCCTGGACGCCACGGTGACCCTGCCGGCGATACTGACCGACCCGACCCCTGCCGGCATCGCCGCTGCCCTCACCCGGACCGACGGTGCCGCGACAGAGCTCGAGGTGCTGCTGCCGATCCGACCGCGCGGCACCCGTACACCGGTCTTCTTCGTCCATCCGATCGTCGGATTGTCCTGGTGTTACGGCGGATTCGCCAGATACCTCGGTGACGACCGGCCACTGTACGGCCTGCAGACGCCGAACGTACGGACCGAGGAGACCCCTGCGCAGTCGCTGTCCGAACTCGCGTCCCGCTATGTCACCGAGATTCGCAACATCGCACCGGACGGCGCGTATCACCTGATCGGATGGTCGCTCGGCGGGGTGATCGCACACGAGATGGCCGTGCAGATACGCGCCTCCGGTCGCCACGTCGCCTCGCTGACCATGCTCGATGCCTTCGCGACCCAACCCATCAGGGACGTCGCAGCCGAGCATCTGCAGGCCGCCGACCTGCTGGCGGGACTGGGCTACGCCGGTCCGCTCGACCTCGTCCACGGCTCGCTGCAGTCGTCGACGCTCGAGGACCTGCTCGCCGAGGTCGAGGGCCTGCTGCCGACGCTGAGCCCCGAGCACATCCGGCGACTGGTCGCCGCTGCGAGCCACAATTCCCGGCTGCTACGCGAACACACACCGGGCGTATTCGACGGTTCCGCAATACTGTTCAGCGCTGCGAGAGACGGTCACGGGAGCGCCGCTGCCGATTCCTGGACCGGGCATGTGCACGCGGTCACGGATCACCCGGTCGAGAGCACGCACTGGCAAATCTGCGCACCCGACGCCCTCGCCGTGATCGGCCCGATCCTCGCCGACCGCCTTCGGCGCAGCGAAATCGTATCCCCGGCAATCGAACCGGAGGCTGACTGATGCGGATACGCGCCGTCGTCGTGAGCCTGATCGCCGCGCTGCTCATGGTGGGCGCGGCTCTTCCGGCGGCCGCGGCGGCGTCGACCGGCACGCTGGAACAGATCGAGCAAGTCGGCTCGCAGCGGTGGCGGATCTTCGTCCACTCCCCGGCGATGGGGCGCGACATCGAACTGGAAGTGCTTCGGCCGGCGGACACGAGTGTGCCGCATCCCACCCTCTATCTCCTCAACGGCGCCGGCGGCGGCGTCGACGGTGCGAACTGGTTGCGGCAGACCGACGTCGAGGGGTTCTTCGCCGACAAGAACGTCAACGTCGTCATCCCCGTCGGGGGATACGCCGCGTACTACACCGACTGGCGGGCCGACGATCCGGTGCTCGGCCGCAACCAGTGGCAGACGTTCCTCACCCGGGAATTGCCGCCAGTGCTCGACGAGGTCCTGGGCACGACGGCTCGAAACGCGATTGCCGGGCTGTCCATGTCGGCGACGTCCGTGCTCGACCTCGCTATCCAGGCACCGGGCCTCTACCGCGGGGTCGCGTCCTACAGTGGCTGCGCGATGACGAGCGACCCACTAGGCCAGGTGCTGGTCCGCACCGTCGTCGAGGGCGGCGGGCACGGCGACGCCGACAACATGTGGGGACCGCCATGGGACCCCGAATGGGCCGCACACGACCCGTATCTCAACGCCGAGAAGCTCCGCGGCGTGGCCCTCTACGTCTCGAACGCGACAGGCGTGCCCGGCCCCTACGAGCGCCCCGACGCGCCCCGCCCGTTGGGCGCACCCCCGCTTCCCGACCAGATCGTGATCGGCGGCGGCATCGAGGCCCTCACCAACGTCTGCGCACACCGCCTCGAGGAACGCTTCGAACGACTCGCCATTGCCGCGACGTTCGACTTCCGCCCCACCGGAACCCACTCCTGGCTGTACTGGCAGGACGCCCTGCACGCGTCGTGGCCGCTGCTCGAGAAGGCGCTGCGCGGCTAGCTGCTGCCGAACCACCGGTTCGCGTAGCGGCCGAAATCGCCCTGCGCTCCGCTGTACACGTTGAGGTCGACGCCCACCGCCACACCGGGAATCCGACCGCGGTCGGTGTATTGCCAGAACGTCCAGGTCGGCCACCCACCCGGCACCTCGGGCGCCGGATTCCCCCGGTAGTCGGCGATCCACAGCGGATAACCGGTGAACTGATTGGTGTTAGCCATCGCCGTCTTCCAGAAGTTCGGGTATGTGTAGATGATCGGCTGCCGGCCGGTGAGCGCGCGCACGGTGGTCAGGTAGCGATGCGTCCAGTCGATCAACGCGCCGGGCGGCAGTCCGCCCGAGTGTTCGAGATCCAGCACCGGCGGCAGATCGTCGGGCCCGTTGATGCCGAGGACCATCGTGGCGTAGTACGCGGCCTGCAACTCCGGCGACAGCTCTGGCCGCGCATAGTGGTACGCACCGCGCGCCATCCCCGCCAACCGCATCTGCAGGCAGTCCTGGATGAAGAACGGGTTGACGTAGTCGAGGCCCTCTGTCGCCTTGACCATGGCGAACTGGTGCCCGGAGTTGCGCACGGCGAACCAGTCGATCCCGGCCCCGCCCGGATGCTGCCACGAGGCGACGTCGGGCCCACGTGGCTCGGCACCGGCGCTTCCCGGACCGGAAACCGCCAGCAGGGCAGCAAGAACCATCGGGCCGGCAGCGACGAGGCCACGGCGCACAACCGCGTTCATGCCGACCGAGGCTAGCGGTTCGGGGGCTGCCGCGCAGCCGATCGCAATGAGGTTGCTCGGTTCTTCATCCACCCGCAACGTGCTCG
Source organism: Aldersonia sp. (assembly GCA_036524855.1). Lineage (GTDB taxonomy): Bacteria > Actinomycetota > Actinomycetes > Mycobacteriales > Mycobacteriaceae > Aldersonia. Next base: position 3,287 of record DATDBL010000191.1, read on the forward strand.
TTCTAGGATCGGATACCTCTTGATGAGGGGTTGTGAACGATGAGCGAGGCGCATCCGTCGACCACCGGATCGACCCGACGGCAGTTTCTGCAGCGCGCGGCGACGGTCGGCGGTGCGGCGGCCTTCACCGCCTGGGCGAACCCCATCATCGAACGGGCGCACGCGGCCGACCCAAACGGACACGGAGCCCTCGCCGACATCGAGCACTTCGTGTTCCTCATGCAGGAGAACCGCTCCTTCGACCATTACTTCGGCACGCTCTCGGGGGTGCGCGGGTTCGCCGACCCCTCGCCGTTCTGGCAACAGTACGGCTGGGCGCCGGGGGTGGGGCCGACGCCGACCGGCTACCTCGAGCCGTTTCGCCTGAACACGACGCTCGGCACGAGCCTGTCAGGGGAATGCGTCAACGACCCGGCACACGACTGGGCGGGAATGCACGGCATGTGGAACGGCGGCATTATGGATCGCTGGCTGCCGGTGCAGATCGCGCACGCGGGGCCGTTGAATGGGCCGGCGACGATGGGGTACCTGACCCGCGCCGACATCCCCGTCCACTACGACCTCGCCGACGCGTTCACCGTCTGCGACGGCTACTTCTGCTCGGTGCTCGGGCCCACCGACCCGAACCGGCTGTACTGGATCAGCGCCACCATCGACCCGGACGGCACCGGCGGCGGACCATTGGTGGAGACGCCGACGCTCATCCCGAAGAACGTCTACACCTGGCGCACCATGCCGGAGAACCTGGAGGCGGCCGGCATCAGCTGGAAGGTGTACCAGAACCGCGATGTGGGGCCGGTGTCCAGCGTCATTCTCGACGGCATGCTCGGCTCGTTCAAGCAGTTCAACACGCCGGGGACGAGCCTCTACGCGCGGGGAATCGATCCCGTGTTCCCGTTCCACTTCGAGGCCGACGTGCGGGCGGGCACACTGCCGGCGGTCTCGTGGGTGGTGCCGTCGATCTTCACCTGCGAGCACCCGGCGCTGCCGCCCACCGCTGGGGCGGTCGGGATCGTGCAGGTCCTGGACATCCTCACCGCCAACCCCGCGATGTGGGAGAAGACCGCGCTGATCGTGACCTACGACGAGAACGGAGGCTTCTTCGACCACGTCGTTCCCCCGACCGCACCGCCCGGGACGCCCGGCGAGTACCTCACCGTGCCGCTGGACTCGGTGATGTCCTCCGACGGCATCACCGGCCCGATCGGCCTCGGGTTCCGGGTGCCGACGCTGGTCATCTCGCCGTACTCGCGCGGTGGCCTGGTGGCCTCTCAGGTGTTCGATCACACCTCGCAATTGCGCTTGCTGGAAACCCGATTCGGGGTGGAGGTACCGAACCTGACCGCCTGGCGGCGGTCGGTGGCGGGCGACATGACCTCGACCTTCGACTTCGGTGCGACGCCGGACCCGGTCCGGCCGGCGTTGGGGGTGGCCTTCGATCCGCTCGGTCCCAGGGTGCAGCAGTGCGTCCCCAATGCCCTGATCGGCACCCTCAACCGCGGCATCCCGTACCCGGTGCCGCCCAATGCCATGCCGGTGCAGGAGCCGGGGTCGCGGCGGGCACCGTCGGGGGTGTGACGGCGACCCTCGTCGCATCCGGATCACCTGCTCTTCAGTGCTTTCTTGCGAACCAGCGACCACAGGCTGGGCTTTGCGGCGGTCGTGGTCACGACGTCCAGGAGCCAGAGCCGCGACCGGGAAACCGCCTCGGCCGGCGCGAGCCCGTCCTCGCGTAGCAGCGTGCAGAGGAGCAGCGTGTAGAGGAGCACCGCGAACAGTGCGGATGACGAGTCCTCCGCCGCCCCCGACACCTGACTCCGCCTGGTGCCGGGCCGGAAATTTGTCGGTGAGCCCACCTAGCACGACGCGCACGCACCAGTCTGCAACGCCACCCCCTGGCACGGCTCACTTGTCGCTCTCCGGGTCGGACCGACGCGGCTTCGGATGACATGCCGCCCGGCGGGGTATGTTTCTCAGTTCCGTTGGGGCACAGCATCTCGCGGAATCATCGCGTATCGCAGAATCGAGACGGAGCACATGCCGCATGGTCGACGCGAGTCTTTGACACTCCCGAAGCTGCTGGAGACAACCGAATCACACCTACGCTCGACGGTTTCGCGCTTTCGGGTTCACGTGGGTGGCGCCGCGGGCGGGCATGCGGCGCGAGTTGCGTTGGTGGCGTTCGGCTCATCGAGGGATCAACGCATCGGTCTGCAGGCGCTGCCGGGCCGCGCGGCGAGCGGCGACGATGTCGGCCTCCCAGGAGGCGAGCAGCGTCCGGACTTCGCGGCGCACGTCGGCAGGGTGCCGACCGGGACGGGCGTGAGACACGGCGCCCCAAGCGCAGCGGTACACCTCGTCCACGGTGTAGCCGTCCTGCGATGGCGCGTAGGCAACCCGGCGCATCCAACCGAGCCCATCCCTGCTGCTCTCGGAGAGGTAGAGCGCACGCGCCCACGCGAGTACGTCCTGGTAGCTGATCTCGACGTCGGTAGTCATCCCCGCTCCGTCCCCGTGCCGGTCGAACAGACCAGTGTGGTGCACGTACACCGCGATCGCAGGACGAACATACCGGTTGCGGGTAAAGGACAGACACCTTGCGGCGCCGGCAGCACGGGCGGGGGCGGCGCCGCGGTGGTGCCGTGGCCGGGGCGTGCCGCACCCAGTTCCGGCGATTCCGCCGCCATGTCGGTGTGTGCGATGCCCGTGGGGCACGATGTCACGGCGACGAACTGCATGTCACGCGCCTTTCAACGGTTCGCTGTTGAACCGCATTCGATGCGACGAGCCGTCAGGCTGCTCTGCCTGATCCTGCGCCGCTGTGTGAGTAAGCCTGCCGACAATTATCGTGTGACACGCGCCTCATGTCAACATATACGGGCTGAAACAGATGTATTCGGGCATTCAATGACAGGTGATCCAACGCGCCGGAGCGGTGTGCACCCGTCGAGGTCCCATCGTGGCCGGTCGCGGACCGCAGCGGCACAACGCTGATCGCGACACCGGCGCTGCCGTCGAACAGCGCCCGATCCAGCCGCGCCAGCGCCGCGGTCATTCGTTAGCACAGCCCGGTGACGAACTCGGTCGGATCCAGCGGGCTGTCGCAGCACGGCGTAGTGGACCTCGCGGGCGGTGTCGAAGAGGACGTCCATGATCGGCCGGTAGGCGGTGTTATCGCAACTGAACTGCAGCGCCCGAGCAGCGGCGGCAGCATCCGCCGGTAATAGGTTCGAATACGAGCCGCGCAGCACCGTACGCACCCGGGCCTGGAACTCTCGTTGGTTGGCGTTGGCCTCGCGGACCAACTCGCGCAGTGTCTTCTCCCCACCCCCGGGTACAGCGCGTCGCGGCACCGTATCGTCCGGGTCTCGATCGCGGCTCGGCCAGCCGAAACAGGATCGCCTCCTTACCGCGCATGAGCCGCAGGTCGTCGAGCAGCTCCCGCTCCACCCGCCGATCGGCGCGAGCATTGAACTTGTGCAATCGGGTCATAACCTTGATCGTTTCAACCGCAACCACACCCGCGATCTCGATCTCTGTGAACTATGTTCGTAATGCCCTCGCGTCTGCCAGGTTCGCAGGTCGAGCTTCGCGGCGCGGGGCAGGTGGGTGTCGCGCCCGGAGGTGGCCGGGCTGATGCTCGCGGCCGGCCACGTCATCGGGGTGACATGGGCGAAGAGCGCAGCAGACCCGAGCGACCGGTGCCTGTCCGCTTGGTCATTTTCCAGTAGCGTCGTAGTCGTGACCAGTGGCGTGAGACCTGGGTGGAGGCCCGGCGGGAGATCAGTTCGGTGTGCCTGACGTTGTTCGCGTGGAAGGCGCATCCCGAGTTCGCGCTGGTGGTCGCGAACAATCGCGACGAGGTGTACACGCGCGCGGCGGAGCCGCTGCACTGGTGGTCCGATTCGGCTGTACTTGCGGGGGTGGATGTTCCGTCTGGCGGGACCTGGATGGGTGTCGCCGCGGACGGCCGGTTCGCGGTGGTGTCCAATGTTCGGGAGGGTCGCCCGTCCGCCGGCGCGGCGGCGGAGGTGTCGAGGGGGTGGTTGCCGACGGGATTCCTGCAAACAGGTCTGTCGCCCGAGGAGTATGCGACACGAACGCAGGCGGCTGGCGGTGACTATCGGGGCTTCAGCCTTCTCTGCGGGGACCTCCGAGAAATGTGGTGGGTGAGCAACCGGTCGCGCAGATCGCCGCGACGTGTCGACCCCGGAGTGCACGGTGCGTCGAACGCGCCGGCAATCGACCCCGGGTGGCCCAAGGTCGTGGGTGGGCGAGTAGCGTTCGCCGCTGCGGTCGAGGGCGACGACGGGTCGCCCGAGGCGGGGGCGGCGTATTTCGATCTGCTGCACGACACCACGTTTGCTCCTCGGAAGAGGCTGCCCCACACCGGTGTCGGTCTGGTGACCGAGAAGCTTCTGTCGGCCCGGTTCGTTCGGATGGGTGTCTACGGGACGCGGGCGTCGACGGTGTTGCGGATGCGCTACGACAGGTCGTTCGACATGGTCGAGCGTAGGTTCGGCCGCTGGCGTCGGATCGGGGAAACACGATTCACGACCACGTCGGCGAGGGCGTCGGGACCTGATTCGAGCCCGGATCCGCCATGGGTCTGACGTGCTGGCCTGGCGACTACCCCAGCCAGTCCAGCACCGACGCCGCCGTCCACGACTGCTGCATGCTGCCGAGTGGTTCGCCGGTGAAGGGCTCGTAGTACTCGGCGAAGCTGCCGTCGCTGGCCTGGCGCAGGCCCTCGGCGCGTAGCATCAGCGAGCGTTCGGACCACCCGCGGCGCGCGAACGCCCACGAGAACAGCCAACTCATCACCGGCCACACCGGCCCACGCCAGTACTCCTTCGGCCGGAATGCCGCAGACACCGGCGACGTCGACGGCGGCAGCGCGTATTTCAAGTCGGGATGACCACAGAACCGTGGACCCTCGAAGATCCGCAGCAGCGCGCGTTCGGTGTTGCGGGGCAGCCCACCCGACAGCAGTGGCGCGAACATCGCCAACGTCTCCGTCGGGATCCACCGCCCGGTGCGCACGTCGAAGTCACGCGCCGCGCCCGAGCGTGCATCCGTCGTCGCGACGACTCCCTTGCGGAACCGTTCGGCCCACGAATGCAGATCCCGCACATCGGCATTGGGTTTGCGGTAGTCCTCGCCGATGATGGCGAGCACCTCGCACGCGAGGGCGAACACGGCACTGACGAACACGTCCTCGACGACGAAGCTCATCGTCGCGGCGAGTTCGGTGTCGTCGTAGCGCGCGCGGCGCATTTCCTCGACCAGCCACAGGTAACGGTCGTACTCGAGGTCCGACGGTCGCTGGGCGGCGTCGGTGACGATGTGCTTGTCCTCGCGCTGATACGCGGGCAGGTCGGTGCCGGGAACGACGTTGGCGTACGCGCGATCCCACCGCGGCGAGTTGTCCATCCCGGACTCCCAGCCGTGGTAGAGGGTGATCCGGCCGTCCTGTTTGGGGTCGCGCGCGTGAGCGAGCCAGCGGTGCCAGCGGACGAAGTCGGGCCAGCGCCGGTCGAGGAAGCCCTCGGCCACCGCGCGGGTGGTGCGACCGTGCCGCCGGGAGTGGTCGAGGATCCGCTGCAGCGCGATCGCGTGCACGGGCGGCTGGGTGATGCCGGATGTGTCGGGCCCGGGCGGCGCGTGCAATGCGAGCTCGCGGCATTCCCAGCGTGCGGGGCCGGGGAAGTAGCCGTCGACGCCGTTGGCGAAGACGATGTGCGGGATCATCCCGTTGCGCCACTGCGCCGACAGCAGTGTGTCGAGTTCGACGACGGCACGCTCGACGCTCAGCGGCGCGAGCCCCACCGACACGAACGCCGCGTCCCAGCTCCACATGTGCGGGTACAGCCGCGGTGCCGCGCTGGTCATGGTGCCCAGGTCGTTGCCGCGCAGCAGGTACGCAGCCCGCGCCGCGAGCTGCGTCGGAGTGAAGCCCGGATCGTTCATCGGTTCCATTTTGCGGTCAAGACGGCCGATCCGCTCGACGGAGCCGCGTAGGTTGACTGCACATGCGTCCTCTCGCCCTCGTCACCGGCGCCAGCCGCGGCCTCGGCGCACCATCGCGCACCAACTCGCCCCGACCCACGACCTGCTGCTCGGCGCCACGACCGCCGGCTCGCTCGCCGCCGTCCTCGACGAACTGCCGAACACCACCGGGTGGCCTGTCGACGTCACCGACTACGCCGCCGTCGCACAGGCCTGCGCCGGCATCGACCGGCTCGACGTACTCGTACACAACGCCGGCGTCGCCGACCTCGGCACGATCGCCGAGTCGACGGTCGAGCAGTGGCGGACGACGCTCGAGTCGAACGTCGTCGCGGTGGCCGAACTGACCCGACTGCTGCTGCCGCCCCTGCGAGCGGCGCGCGGGCACGTCCTGCTCATCAACTCCGGCGCGGGCCGGAGTGCGCGCGCCGGGTGGGCGTCGTATGCGGCGAGCAAGTTCGCGCTGCGGGCGTTCGGCGACGTCCTGCGCGCCGAGGAGCCGGACCTGCGGGTCACCGCGGTGTTCCCGGGACGGATCGACACCGACATGCAGCGGGCGATCGTCGCCGGCGAGAACCGCGCCTACGACCCGTCGCAGTTCATGAAGCCCGAGACGGTCGCGATCGCGGTCGCGCTGGCCGTCCACACCCCGCCCGACGCGCACCCGACCGAGATCGTGCTGCGCCCCACCGGCGCATGACCCGGCGCCTACGCCACGATGTTGACCAGTTTGCCGGCCACGACAATGACCTTGCGCGGGGCCTTGCCCGCCAGATGTGCGACGATCTTCTCGTCGGCCAGGGCCGCCGCCTCGACCTCGGCGGCATCCGCATCGGCCGGCACGGTGATGCGGCTGCGGACCTTGCCGTTCACCTGGATCGGGTACTCGACCGTCTCCGCGACCAGAAACTGCGGGTCGGCTACCGGGAACGGTCCGTGCGCAAGAGATTCCAGGTGACCGAGGCGCTCCCACAACTCTTCGGCGACGTGCGGGGCCAGCGGCGCGAGCATCAGCACCAGCGGTTCCACCACCGCACGCGGAGCACCGTTCGGGTACTCCTTGGTCAGGTGGTTGTTCAGCTCGATCAGCTTCGCACCGGCCGTGTTGTCCCGCAGCGCAGCATAATCCGCGGTGACGCCGTCGATGGTCTTGTGCAGCAGGCGCACCGTCTCGAGTCGTGGATCATCCTCGGTGATTCGCGGCTTGCCGGTTTCCTCGTCGAGCACGACGCGCCACAGCCGCTGCAGGAACCGGTGTGCGCCGACGACGTCCTTGGTAGCCCACGGCCGCGACGCGTCCAACGGACCCATCGACATCTCGTAGAAACGCAGCGTGTCCGCGCCGTAATCGGCGCAGATCTGGTCCGGCGCAACGGCGTTCTTCAGGCTCTTGCCCATCTTGCCGTACTCCTGGATCACCTCGGCGTCGCCGTGCACGAACGTGCCGTCCCGCTCGACGACCTCCTCGGCCGGCACATACACCCCCCGCGCGTCGGTGTAGGCGAAGGCCTGGATGTAGCCCTGGTTGTACAACCGACGGTACGGCTCACTGGAGGTGACGTAGCCGAGGTCGTAGAGCACCTTGTGCCAGAACCGCGAATACAGCAGGTGCAGCACGGCGTGCTCGACGCCGCCGACGTACAGGTCTACGCCGCCGGGGTCGTTCGGACCGTGCAGGTCCGGCCGCGGACCCACCCAGTACGCCTCGTTCTCCTTGGCGCAGAAGGCTTCCGAGTTCGTCGGGTCGACGTAGCGCAGCTGGTACCAGGAACTGCCGGCCCACTGCGGCATCACGTTGGTGTCGCGGTGATAGCGGCGTAGGCCGTCGCCGAGGTCGAGGTCGACCTCCACCCAGTGCGTCGCCTTCGCCAGCGGCGGGGACGGCTCGGAGTCCGCGTCGTCCGGGTCGAACGACACCGGCGCGAACTCGTCGACCTCCGGGAGCTCCACCGGCAGCGCGGTTTCCGGCAGCGGATAGGGCTGGCCGGCGTCGTCGTAGACGATCGGGAACGGCTCGCCCCAGTACCGCTGCCGGGCGTACAGCCAGTCCCGCAACTTGTACGCGATGGTGCCCTCGCCGTGCCCGTCGGCCTCGAGCCGGGCGATCACCGTCGCCTTCGCGGTGTCGACGTCGAGCCCGTCGAGATAGTCGGAGTTGACCAGCGAGCCGTCTCCGGCGTAGGCGCCCTGTGTCACGTCGCCGCCGGAGATCACCTCGATGATGTCGAGGCCGAACGCGCTAGCGAACTCCCAGTCGCGCTGGTCGTGGCCGGGCACCGCCATGATCGCGCCGGTGCCGTAGCCGAGCAGCACGTAGTCGGCGATGAACACCGGCAGCCGATGCCCGTTGACCGGATTGACCGCGTGCGTGCCGAGGAAGACTCCGGTCTTCTCCTTGCTTTCCTGCCGATCGAGGTCGGACTCCCCGACGATCGCCTGACGGTAGGCCGCCACGGCCTCGCCCGGGGTTGCGAAACCGCCGTAGGTCCAGCGCGGATCCACCCCGTCGGGCCACCGCGCGGCGGTGAGCCTCTCCACCAGCTCGTGCTCGGGCGCGAGCACCATGTACGTCGCCCCGAACAGCGTGTCCGGGCGGGTGGTGAACACCTCGATCGTGGCGTCGCCGGCGTCGAAGCGGACCTGCGCACCGCGCGAGCGCCCGATCCAGTTGCGCTGTATGGTCTTGACCTTGTCCGGCCAGTCCAGGTACTCGAGGTCGTCGATCAGGCGGTCGGCATAGGCGGTGATCCGCATCATCCACTGCCGCAGGTGCTTGCGGAACACCGGGAAGTTGCCGCGGTCGCTGCGCCCGTCGGAAGTGACCTCCTCGTTGGCCAGCACCGTGCCCAACCCGGGACACCAGTTGACCAGCGAGTCGCCGTGGTACACGAGCCGGTAGGTGTCGATCAGCTCGCGTCGCTGCGCCACCGACAGCTCAGCCCACGAACCGCCGTCGGGCAGCGCGCGAAGGCCGGCGGCGAACTCCGCCTCCAGTTCCGTGATCGGGCGGGCCCGGTCCAGATCCGCGTCGTACCAGGCGTTGTAGATCTGCAGGAAGATCCACTGCGTCCAGTGGTAGTAGTCGGTGTCGGTCGTGGCGAACGCGCGGCGCTCGTCGTGGCCCAGCCCGAGCCGGTCCAGTTGCGCCTTCATCGTCGCGATGTTCGCCTCGGTGGTGACCCGCGGATGGGTTCCCGTCTGCACCGCGTACTGCTCGGCGGGCAGCCCGAACGCGTCGTAACCGAGGGTGTGCAACACGTTGTGCCCGTTCATCCGGTGGAAGCGGGCGAACACGTCGGTCGCGATATAGCCGAGCGGGTGGCCGACGTGCAGGCCGGCCCCGGACGGGTAGGGGAACATGTCCTGCACGAACAGCTTGTCGGTGGGGACGTCGTTCGGGTCGGCGGGCGCCAGGTCACCCACCGGATTCGGGGCCTCGAACGTGCCCCGCTCGCGCCAGCGCTGCTGCCAGCGCGCCTCGATAAGCCCGGCCAGTTCCGCGTCGTAGCGATGTGCAGGCGTCGACTCAGGCGTCACGGGGGCGGGTGCGTCCGGGTTGTCCACGGCTGGATCTCTCATCTGCTCGACGGGGCGCTGACCCTCCCAGCCTAGGCGCCGGGTTCCACCGATTTACAGCCGCGCCGGGCCTGCCCGTATCCTGACGGACGTGCTGGTCGTCGCTGTGTTCCTGTTCGTCCTCGCCGTTGCCGCGCTCGCGACCGGGGTCGCCGGGCTCACCGGCCGGTTGCCGCGCAATCGCTGGGTGGGTGTGCGCACCGAGCAGACCGTCGACGACGACCGCGCGTTCGCGCTCGCCAACCGCATCGCCGCACCGACCACCATCGCCGCCGGGGTGCTGCTCGCAATCGGCGGCACGGTCGCGCTGCTGTTCGACGGGCTGTTCGGAATGCTCGCGATCGTCGCGACAATCATCGCCGCCGTCGCCACAGCGGGTGCCGGTGCGTCGCTGGGCGCCCGCGCCGCCGCCACGGCGACCGTCGGTACCGGATCGTGCGGCCACGCATGTGGGTCGTGCACTCTGGCCGGCGGCTGCGAACGCGCCTGATCCATCCCGCCTGATTGTCACTGCGTCCTGATTGTTCACTGCCTCGCGTCGTGTGGCGCCGTCCGCGCCGGTCACGCCCGGGCGCGACGTCGCGCAGGTTCTATACGTGTCGCGCGGGTTCAGCCTGCGCGGCGCGTGCAAAAGCTGCGCGACGTGCACTCACAGGCGCGTCAGCGCCTTCAACTCAGCGCCTTCAACTCAGCGCCTTCAACACCGCCGCGCTGGCTTCCGAGTCGCCGACCGCGATGCGGGCGGACCCGTCGGGATAGGCCTTCACCGAGATGCCGGCCACCCGCAGGCGGGAGGCGATGTCGGGTCCGTCGAGGTAAAGAAAATTCGCGTGACTGCGCGGCACGTGCACACCCGCACGCAGCAGCGCCGCCCGCAACCGCTCCCGCTCGGCCGTGATCCGCGCCACCCGGTCGCGCACCTCCGACTCCGCCGCATACGACGCGGACACCGCCGCCACCGCGACCGCGCCCATCCCGAACGGCACCTGCCACCGGCGCACCCGGTTGGCGAGTTCGAAGCCCGCGAACGCGTAGCCGATCCGCAGCCCCGCCAGGCCGTAAGCCTTGGAGAACGTCCGCAGCACGAGCAGGTTGGCGTGGCGGCGCACGAGCCCGACGGTGTCGAGGACGTCCGCGCCGGCGAGGAACTCGACGTACGCCTCGTCGAGCACCACCGTCACCCGCCGCGGCACGGCTGCGAGGAACGCCGCGACCTCGTTGGCGGAGACGAGCGTGCCGGTCGGGTTGTGCGGCCGGCACAGCACCACCACCCGGGTGCGGGAATCGATCGCCCGGACCATCGACCAGAGGTCCTGGCGGCCCTCGGGATCCAGGTCGACGGCGATCGCCCGCACGTCCAGCATCTTCGCCATGATCGGGTAGCCGTCGAAGGTCGGGCGGGCGAACAGGATCGACTCACCCGGTCGCAGCAGGGCATGCATCAGTTGCATCGCCACGCCCGTGGCGCCCGACCCGACCACGACCTGGTCCGGATGCACCCCGACGTGGTTGGCGATCACCCGCGGCAACCGCTGCGGCAGGAACTCCGGATAGCGATTCGCTCGACCCATCACGCGCTCGAGTTCGCGCCGCACCGACGGTAACGGTGGATAAGGGTTCTCGCTCAACGTCAGGTCGAACCGCTCGGTGACGCCGACACCGTCCGCCGTCTCGAAGTACGGCCGGGTCTCGTCGAAGGCGACCGTGCCGCGCCCGCTCATGCCGGCTTCGCTCCCCATCGCACCGCGGCCGCCCCCGCGTAGTCGCCGGCATGCGCGAACGCCGACATCAGCACCAGCGACCCGTTCGCGATCCGGCCCGCCCGGTTCTCGGTGTCGAGCGTGACGGGAATGCCCGCGCCGAACAGGTTTCCGCACTCGTCGAAGGTGTCCGGGTGCTTGCCGCCCGGAATCTGCAACGCGTCGTGCCAGTTTCGCAGAAACAGCCGGTTTGGCTGGTTGCTCACGAAAACGTCGACGTCGCCCGGCTTGGCGTCGATCTCCTCGAGCACCGCGTAACCGACCTCGGGCACCAACCGGTTTCCGCGGGTGAACACCTTCGCGATCTTCGACTCGGTGAAACCGATGGTGGGCTGACCGATTCCGGGCTCCCAGTACTTGCGCGGGACCGCGTCCTTCGGCAGCCCGACGGCCTCGAAGGTCATGTCACCGGCAAACTCCGGGTACGTTCGGCCGACGACGCCGAGGATCGGCGCGTCCTCGTTCTTCACCAGCAGGCCGACGCCGCACCCGTCGCCCGGAACCGGGGCGAACGCAAGCTTGCGGATCTCGCTCTGTGTCATCGAGGGACCGGCCGCGTTCTGTACCGCCGCGATCATGGCGGTCTTGGCGTCGGTGGTCTGCAGGATCTTCTGCGCCAGCGCCATCATGTGCGGGAACGAGGCGCAGCCGCCGTTGTGCACGTCGATCACCCAGTCCGGTCGCAGGCCGAGCCGCCGCGCGACCTCGGGCCCCGAGCCGAGCACCGGGTTGTCCGGCAGCTGCACGTGGGTGAGCAGCACGTCCACGTTGCCGATCGTGTCGCGGCCGTGCCGCTCGATCAGCGGCGCGACGGCGCGTTCGACCATGTCGACCGCGGTCTCGTCCCGTGCGACGTGGTGGCGGTAGCTGGGCGAGCGGAACATGACGTTCTTCGCCATCCGCTCCGACCGCGAGAACTGCGTGAAATATTCGGTCGGAACCCGATTCTCGGGCAGGTAGCTGGCGACGTCGACCAGGCTGACGGTGGGGAACTCCATGCTATTTCATCCAATCCGGCTTGATGGGCAGGCCGTGGCTCGCGCGGTACTCGCAGATGGCCTTGAGGGTGTCCATTTCCATTTGGTGACCGGCGTAGAAGAGATCCCAACCGTCACCGACCCACACCGGACGCTTGGGCGGCGCCGTCTCCGGATACGGGTTCTCGTCGTAGAAGGGGTGCTTGCAGTTGACCCAGGTGACCACGCTGCCCGGCTTGTTGAGCACCACCTGCGCGTCGACGACCCGCATCAGGTAGACCATCCACAGGTGGAACCCCTGGTCCCAGGCGCAGTGGTAGTCGACGGTCATCGCATCGGGGTTCGCGATCGTGCGGGTGTAGCACCTGGTCTGCCCACCGACCCGGTCGAACGACTCCCACAGGCCGGGCTCGTCGGTCTCGACGAACCCGCGCAGGCTGTAGGTCCACTCCTCCAGCGACCGGGTGTCGGCGAGGTACTCGTACACCTCGCGCGGCGGCGCGTCGATGTAGGCGTTGATCGGGCAGAACTGCCCGTAGATCTGGTCGTGCGGGTACACCGCGCGGGTCATCTCGAACACGATCTCCTTGGCAACGTCCTTGTCGGAGGTCTCGATCCGGGTGACTCCGGGGATGTCTTCGCCGATGTCGGACAGGGCGGGCAGGGCACTGGTGGTCATGCGGATGCTCCTTCGGTGTGGGCGGGCAGGGCAGCGAGAAAGGGCACGAACGGCGGGATCTCGTCGGGATCGCAGTCCAACGCGAGGAACGCGGGCCCCTCGGCGTCGGCGAGGTCGCGCAAGCCGACGTCGAGTTCGGCGAGTGTTGCGGCGGTGCGCACCTTCAGGCCGGGGAACATGGCGGCGACGCCCTCGCCGATGCGCGTGGGCGCAAACCGGTTGAAGCTGTATCCCCCTCCGTAGTAGAGCTGTTCGCGGGTCACGCACATGGCGTGGGCGTTGTTGTTGAACACCATGAACGTGATCGGCAGTCGGTGCTCGACGGCGGTGTGGATCTCCATGCCGTGCATGAAGAACGCGCCGTCGCCGGCGATCACCACCGTGCGCTCCTCCGGTCGGGCGAACGCCGCGCCGACCCCGGCGCCGAAGCTGTAGCCCATCCCTCCCATGCCGAGCGCGACGACGAAGCGTCCGTCGCGCGGGATCGGCAGGTGGTGCACCACCGCGGCGCCGGTGTTGCCGGCATCGGCGAACACCGCGGTGCCGGGCCGCAGCGTCGCGCCGATCGCCTCGACGGCGTCGCGGTAGCGCAGACCCGGCCCGTCCGCCGGCGGCACCGCCAGCGGCCCGACCGGCTCTCCGCCTCGCGGCCGCGTCTCCTCGTCGAGCGCCTCGGCGAGATCACGCAGGTCGCGGCGCAGATCGGTGCTGGTCGCGTGGGCCGCGTCGACGTGCGGTGCGTCCGCGCCGATGCTCAGCAGCGTCGTGGCAGCGAACGCCGGGTCGAGGCCGCCGCGACCGGTCACCGGCATCCTGGTGCCGACGAACAGGCAGGCCGCCGACCCGCGGATCGCGTCGCCGAGTTCGGTGTGCCCCATGATCCCCGCGACTCCGCAGTAGCCGGGTTCGAGAGGACCATAGACGTCCTTGGCGTCGGGCAGCACGCCCACAGACGCGTCGAGTGTCGTCGCGAGGTCGCGCAGCTCGGCGCGGGCATCGTTGCGGGCGACCTGGTCCCCGGCGACGATCACGATCTTGCCGGTGCGGCGCCGGGCGGCCAGACTCGCCCGCAGCCGCAGCAGCCGCGACGTGTCGTGCGCATGCCGGATCGGCGGCGGCACGAAGGGCGGCAGATCGACCTCGGCCTGCTGGACGTCCTTGGGCAGCAACAGCACCGCCGGTCCGCCGGAGAGGGCGGCGGTGACCGCGCGGCGCAAGCGGTCGGCGATGTCGGCGGGGTCGTCGACACGGGCGCAGTAGCGCGTGATCGCGCCGAACAGCGCGGTCGCATCGATGGTCCCGGCGCGTCCGCTGGTGTCCTGGAAGGCGCCGTGCCCCTCGAGCGGCCTCGGCGGCTGCCCGACCAGCGCCAGCACCGGTACCCGGGACTCGAAAGATTCCGACAGCCCCGCAACGAGATTCATCGCGCCGCCACCGGAGGTCGCAGCGACGACGCCGAGGCCGGACCGGACACGGGCGTACCCGTCGGCCATCGTCGCGGCGCCGAACTCGTGCTTGGCGACAACGGCGGTGATGCCGGGAGAGCCGGCTCGCCTCGATAAAGCGGCGGCGTCGTAGAGATCCTCGATGTTGGCGCCGTCGACCCCGAACACGGTGTCGACGCCCAGTGCCGTGATCGCGTCGACGAGGTAGTCCACAACTCGGCCCGGGCGCGCGGAAGTCTGCTTGGTCATACACGCTCCTCTGCCCGCGCGGGTGGCGCGGGCTGGTGGATGGTTCTGGCTGTGAATACGAGACAGCCGTCCCGGCGGTTCGATCGGGGTCAGAGCACGCTGGTCAGCAGGACCCGATCGGTGGCGGTGGAGCGGATGCCGACCTGCCGGACGTCGGAGGGCGGCACGTCGATCATGGCGGACTCGGTGACGGTGTCTCCGGGGGAGGCCTTCCAGGTCGCGACGTGCGACTGCCCACCGTCGGAGGTGCCCACCCACAGCGAGTACTCGCCGGTGTAGGACCGGCCGGTCTCGTCGTAGCGGCACACCATGTCGATGCGGGTGCCGCCGGAGGGATCGGCGAACAGTTCGAACTCCGCCGACAGCGGGGATGGCACGAGCTTGTCCATCGAACGGGACGCGACGAGTTCGGCCTGCGTCGTGGGGGTGCTGCCACCACTACCACCACCGCCACCACTGCCACCACCGTCGGCGGACCCGGCGAGGGTCACCGGGACGGCGATCGCCACCGCGGCGGCGGCCGCTGCCACGGCGGCACCGACCGAAACCCACAGGCCACGGCGGCGACGTCGCTGTGCTGCGGCCGCGAGCCGGGGCAGCAGATCTTCGGGTTCCGGGTCGGATTCCGGTTCGTCTTCGAGCATCGCCAGCGCGGTGTCGCGGGGGACGAGCGCAAGCATCCCAGGGACGCCGGCGAGTTCGGCCACCGCCTCGCGGCAGCGCGCGCAGTCCTCGAGGTGGTGTTCGAACCGGCGCCGGTCGGTGGGGGACAGCGCGCCGAGCACGTAGGCGGCGTCCCAGGTGGCGAACTCGTCGCCGGGCTCGGTCATTTCGTCACCCCCAGCTCCTGCATCGCGAGCCGAAGCGCACGCATCCCGTAGTGCATGCGTGACTTCACGGTACCCTCGGGAATGTCCAGGTCAGCGGCGATCTGCTGGGTGGAGTACCCGCCGTAGTAGGAGCGGACGATGACGTCGCGGTGGTCCTGCGACAGTCGCGACAGCGCCTCGGCAACAACCCACGAGTCGACCGCCCGGTCGGTCGCGTCGGCGCTCGGCCGCTCCGGGGGCGCGTCGGTGCGCACCTCCCGGCGGCTGCGCGCGCTGCGGTGTTCGTCGAACGCGAGGTTGCGCGCGACCGTGAACAGCCACCCCCGCGCCGACGCGGTCGACTGGTCGAGCACCTTCGGGTGCTGCCAGGCCCGCAACAGGGTCTCCTGCACGATGTCCTCCGCCCGCTGTCGATCCCCCACCAGCCCGACGGTGTAGCGCCAGAGCACCGCTGCGTGCTGTTCGTACAGCACCCGCATCAGCTCGGCCTGATCGGGCATGCTCACCTCCGGCGTGTCCACGAGACGCGCGACCGACTGGTTCACCGCGTCGGCGCGGCCCTCACCCGAGCCGGATGAGATCCGCGTCCGTCGGTGGAATAGCGGCTCGCCGCGCATACGTTTACACCTACGCTCGCAGGGTGAAGAAGATCCCGCACCCCGACGGCGTTCTCACCCCGGCCTACACCGGCCGCCTCGCAACCGACCCGATCCCCGCGCTGCGCCTGCCCGACTCGCCCCGCGAGCCGGAGGAGGCCTACCAGTACATCCACGACGAGCTGATGCTCGACGGAAGCTCACGGCTCAACCTCGCCACGTTCGTCACCACCTGGATGGACGAGCACGCGGGCAAGCTTATGGCAGAGACGTTCGACAAGAACATGATCGACAAGGACGAGTATCCGGCGACCGCGGCGATCGAGACCCGCTGCGTGAACATGGTCGCGGACCTGTTCCATGCTCCGGGGCTGGACCCCACCGACCCGACATCGGCGACGGGCGTGTCGACCATCGGGTCGAGCGAGGCCGTCATGCTCGGCGGGCTGGCGCTGAAGTGGCGCTGGCGGGCCGGGGGCAAGGGGACCGGCACGCCGAATCTGGTGCTGGGCAGCAACGTTCAGGTCGTGTGGGAGAAGTTCTGCCGTTATTTCGAGGTGGAGCCGCGCTACCTGCCGATGGCGCACGACCGCTACGTCATCACCCCCGAGCAGGTGCGTGAGGCCGTGGACGAAAACACGATCGGCGTCGTCGTCATCGTCGGGACGACCTTCACCGGCGAACTCGAGCCGGTCGCGGAGATCGCGAAGACCCTCGACGAACTCGCCGCGGGCGGCGGACCCGATGTCCCGATCCACGTCGACGGGGCCAGCGGCGGATTCGTCGTGCCGTTCCTGTACCCCGACCTGGAGTGGGACTTCCGGGTGCCGCGGGTGGCGTCGATCAACGTCAGCGGCCACAAGTACGGGCTGACGTACCCGGGCATCGGGTTCGTCGTGTGGCGCGACAAGGAGTGCCTACCCGAGGACCTCGTGTTCCGGGTTAATTACCTCGGCGGCGACATGCCGACCTTCACGCTCAACTTCTCCCGCCCGGGCAACCAGGTGGTGGGGCAGTACTACAACTTCCTGCGCCTCGGCCGCGAGGGCTACACCGACATCATGACGGCGCTGCGCGACACGGCCGTGCGGATCTCCTCGGCAATCGCGACGATCCCGGAGTTGAAGGTCGTCGCCGACGGCACCGCGATCCCGGTAATCGCCTTCACCCTGGCCGACGAACGGCCCTACACGGTCTTCGACGTCTCGCATGAACTGCGTGCCCGCGGCTGGCAGGTCCCCGCCTACACCATGCCCGACGACGCCACCGACGTTGCGGTGCTGCGGATCGTCGTCCGCGAGGGCTTCAGCGCGGACCTCGGCCACCTGCTCGTCCACTCGATCCGCGAGGTGATCACCGAACTCGACCAGATCAAGCCGCAGAAGCACTCGGACACAACGCATTTCGCGCACTGAGTGCCATAACCACAGCTCCGCCTATTTGTTCATGTCGAGCACGATGCGGCCGTCGATGCCGCCCTTCTCCATCTCCTCGAAGACGTCGTTGATGTCGCCCATTGGCCGCACGGAGTAGGTCGGGGTGATCTTGCCGCGGGCGAAGAAGTCGATCGCCTCGGCCATGTCCTTGCGGGTACCGACGATCGATCCGCGGACGGTGAGGCCGAACAGCACCGTGGTGAAGATGTCGAGCGGGAACTTCTCCGGCGGCAGCCCCACCAGCGCCACCGTGCCGCCGCGCCGCAGGGCGCCGACGGCCTGGGGAAACGCGTGGGCGTTGACAGCGGTGACGAGCGCGCCGTGTACGCCGCCGCCGGTCTTCTCCTGTAGCTCGGCGGCGGGATCGGAAGAGGTCGCGGCGTTGACGGTCACCTCGGCGCCGTGCTTGCGGGCGAGGTCGAGCTTGGCGTCGTCGACGTCGACGGCTGCGACGCGGCGGCCCATCGCGACGCCGTACTGCACGGCGATGTGGCCGAGGCCGCCGATGCCGGAGATGAGCACCCATTCACCGGGCTTGGTGTCGGTGACCTTGAGGCCCTTGTAGACGGTGACACCCGCGCAGAGGATCGGGCCGACCGCGGTGGGATCGACGTTGTCGGGGACCAGCGGTGCGTAGCGCGAATCCACGAGCATGTACTGGCCGAACGAGCCGTCGACCGCGTAGCCGCCGTTCTTCTGGTTGGGACACAAGGTTTCCCAACCGGTCTCGCAGAACTCGCACTCGCCGCAGGCGCTCCACAGCCACGCGTTGCCGACCTTGTCGCCGACCTTCACTCGGGTCACGCCGTCACCGACCGCCACCACCGTCCCGACGCCCTCGTGTCCCGGAATGAACGGTGGGCTGGGCTTGACGGGCCAGTCGCCGTGCGCGGCGTGCAGATCGGTGTGGCAGACGCCGGTGTAGTCGACCTTGACGAGCGCCTCGTTCGGACCCGGCGTCGGTACCTCGACGTCCTTGACGACGAGCGGTTCGGTGAACGACTCGACGACGGCAGCTTTCATCGTGCTCATGCCCTACTCCTCTTCGAACGGGTAGTTCTTTCAGTTGCGGTCGAGATCGATCGGGTGGGTCGCGAGCAACGCCAACGGCATGGGCTGACGGCGCAACACCGCCGCCCACAGATCCCGCCGCGCCGGGCCCAGCAGATCCGACGCCAGAGCGGACGTGACCATCCAGTCGTTGCGAGCGAGTTCCCCGTCGAGTTGACCGAACGTCCACCCGGAGTATCCGGCGAACACACGGATCCCCTCCACGAACGGCTGGAGATCAGCCGGATCCGAATCGAGGTCGACCATCGCGATCCGGCCGTCGACGCGGCGCAGTCCGGCCACCGTCTCGACGTCGACACCGACGCTGACGATGGCCAGACACAGTGCGGCGTCGCGCTTGACCGGGCCACCGACGAACAGCGCCTTGGGTTTGGCGGCGAGATCGGCCCATCGCGGCAGCACGTTCACCACCGCAGCGTCGCTTGGTCGGTTCAGCACCACCCCGAGGGTGCCGGAGTCGTTGTGTTCGATGATGTAGACGACCGTGCGGCGAAACGCCGGTTCGGTGAGGTCCACGGCCGACACGAGCAGGCTGCCGGGCCGAACCGCGCCCTCATGAGCGGCGGCGCCCGTATCGTCGGGGCCCCACCCGCTGTGTTGTTCGTGTTCGCTGTGTTCTTCGTGTCCTCGGTGCGTGGTCCGATCCTCGGGTTCCTCCGCGTGTGCCACGCTCACATCATCGCACCGTGGAGCGCGCGGCGGGCCGCAAGAGCAATCTCACCCGTGAGTACTTGAAGAGTCTGTGCACTCATCAAGTATTCACGGGTCGACGCAGGCCCACTGCCTCCGCGAGGACGTCGAGGTGGTGGTCGAACAGGGCGGCCGGGTCGGCGAAGGTGTCGGGGCCGTACTGGTCGAACACCTCGAAGCTGACCGCACCGAACAGCGCGGCCCAGGCGAACACGCCGCGGGCGCAGAGGTCGTCCGGCAGCGTCAGACCGAACTCTGCGCGGATCGCGGCGAAACTCGGTTCGAGGCTGGGCGGCGCGGCGGTGGTGTCCGGTGGGGTGAGCGCGCCCGCCACCCACGCGTGTTCGATCGTGTCGATCAGGGTGGCGATCACCCGGGTGCCGGCGGGGACGGTCTGCTCCGGCGGTGCGGCGTAGCCGGGCACGGGGGTGCCGTAGAGCAGGCCGTAGCGCGCGGGTTCGCGCAATGCCCAGCCCCGCACTGCGCGCCCGAGCGCGAGGAACCGTATGACGTACTCGTCGGCGGGTTCGGCGGCGACGGCGGCGTCGACCTCATCGGCCATCTCTGTGTAGCCGTCGACCACGAGCAGGGTCAGCAGTTCGTCGCGACTGCGCACGTAGCGGTAGACGGCGGAGGAGACCACGCCGAGGTCGCGGGCGACGGCACGCAGCGACAGCGCCGCCGCGCCGTGCTCGACCAGGTGCGCCCTGCCGATCCGCGTGATGTCGGCCATCGTCTGGGCTCGGGCGCGCTCGCGTGGCGTGGTCACAACCCAACCCTGCTCGCGAGAGCGAG
Organism: Aldersonia sp.; assembly: GCA_036524855.1. Classification (GTDB taxonomy): domain Bacteria; phylum Actinomycetota; class Actinomycetes; order Mycobacteriales; family Mycobacteriaceae; genus Aldersonia. The sequence continues at coordinate 23,400 of DATDBL010000191.1, forward strand.
CGGTGTCAACAAAAGTGAGCGGTGCTCTTGACATCGATCCGAACGAGGCGCAAGCTGGACCTAGGAACAGAGAGCAGTGCTCACATTTTGGAGGGGTTCGCATGACGGAACTACACGTTGTCACCGGAGCCGGGCCGGTCGGCTGGACGGTCGCGGAGCAACTCGCCCGGGCCGGCCACCGGGTGCGGGTGCTCACCCGGTCGGGGAGCGGACCGACGCATCCGGTGATCGAACGGCGGCGCGTCGACGTCGCAAAGCCGGGTGCGCTCGACGCCGAACTCGACGGGGCAGCGGCGGTGTATCACTGCATTCACGGGTCGGCGTACTCCGCGAAGGCGTGGCGCGCCGAACTCCCCGCCGCCGAGCAGCTCGTGCTCGCCGCGGCGGGCAAGGTCGGGGCGGTCGTGGTGTTCCCGGAGAGCCTCTACGCGTTCGGGCGGGTGCGCTCCCCGATGACGGAGGACTCCCCACGCGACGCGACGGGCGGCAAGCTCGGCGTGCGGGCGGATCTGCTGCGGGCGCGGGAGGTGTCGTCGACGCCGACGGTCAGTGTCGCGGCGTCGGACTTCTTCGGGCCGCGGGTACGCGGCGCGCACGCGGGCGAGCGGATGGTGCCGACGATCCTGGCGGGCAGGTCGCTGCGCGTGGTCGGCTCGCTGAACCAGTCACACTCGTTCACCTACGTCCCCGACTTCGCCGCGGCGATGATCGTCGCCGCCCGCGATCGCGGACTGTGGAACCGGTTCCTGCTGGCCCCGACCGCGCCCGCGCTCACGCAGCGTGAACTCGTCGCCGCGTTCGCGGCGGCCGGCGGCGTGGCGATCCCGAAGTTGAGCGTCATCCCGGAGTGGTTGCTGCGCACGGTGGGGCTGGTGCACCCGGCGACGCGGGAGCTGGCGGAGACGGCGTACCAGTTCACCGCCCCGTTCGTCGTCGAGTCGTCTGCCAGCGAGGCCATGCTGGGGCTCGCCCCGACCCCGCTCGAGGTCGGCGCGCGGGAGACGGTGCGGTGGTGGCGGGAGAACGCCACGACCGAATCGGCGGCCTCGGCGGCGTAACCTGCCGCTCGTGCGGCGGACCGTGAAGATCTCTGCGGATCTGGTCCGCCTCGCCACGGTCCGGTTCGCCGGCCAGTTCGGCGACGGCATGTTCCAGGCCGCGTTGTCCGGCGCGATCCTGTTCAACCCCGAGCGGGAGACGGATCCGCTGGCGGTGGCGGCCGGATTCGCGGTGCTGCTCCTGCCGTACTCGCTGTTGGGTCCGTTCGCGGGTGCGCTGCTGGACCGTTGGAACCGGCGCGCGGTGCTGGTGGTCGCGAACGTCGTGCGGGCGGTGCTCGTCGGGCTGTCAGCCGCCGGGCTGGCGGCGGGGTTTGGCTCGGGGGTCCTACTCGCGGGGGCGCTGGCGGTCGTGGGCGTCGGCAGGTTCGTCGCCGCCGGTGTCTCCGCCGCCGTGCCACATGTCGTCAGCGAGAAATGGTTGGTGACAACGAATTCGGTGCTCGCCACGGCATCGGCGGGGTTCGCGACGATCGGGGCGAGCACCGCGGTAGCCGTGATCTCACTGCTCGGTGCGGGCGACAGGTCGGCGGCGATCGCGGCGCTGCTGAGTGCGTCCGGGTCCGTACTGGCGGCAGTGGCCGCCGCGTCGTTCGCCCGGCACACACTCGGCCCAGGCGTCGGAGAAGTCCGTGCGCCGCACGGCAGGGACGCGGTGCGCGCGGTCGCGGCGGGGCTGCGGACGGGCGCCCTGGCTGCTTGGCGGGCGCCGGAGGTCACCACCACCCTCATCGGAATCGGCGCGCACCGCATCGTATTCGGCGCCGACACGCTACTGATGGTGCTGGTGCTGCGGGAGACCGCCTCCGGGGTTTCCGGTGGACTCGTCGGGTTCGGCGTCGCGATCGCGTCGACGGCGGCGGGCATGCTCACCGCGGCGGTGGTGGCGCCGGTGCTGATCCCGCGCCTCGGCCGGTCGCGAACGGTCGTATGCGGACTGGTTGTCGCGGCCGTGGTGCAGCTCCTCGTCGTCGCGCAGTTGACGCACACCGCGTTGCTGATCGGGGCCTTCCTGCTCGGCCTCGCGGGGCAGACCATCAAGCTGACCGGCGACGCCGCGATGCAACTCGATCTCGACGACGACCGGCGCGGTCAGGTGTTCGCGTTGCAGGACACCGTCTTCAACGTCGCGTTCGTGCTCGCGGTGGTCACGGCGGCGGCCCTGGTTGCGCCGGACGGCCAGTCACCCGCCGTTGCGTACGCCGCCGGCGGGGTGTACGTGCTCGCGTTGATCGCGGTCGCGGCGAATACCCGGCGTAGATCTCGGTGCTAGGTTTCGTCCGTGCTCGTGCGGGCGGGATCGGTGCTCGGCGCGGTGGCCGCCCTCGGGATCTTCGTCACCCCGGCCGCCGCCGGTGCCCCGCTGCCGTGGGCGCCGCCACCGGTGAACTCCTGCGGCGAGGTCGGGTTCGACCCGGCCGCACGCGAACCCGACCCGAGCGTCCCGGTCACACCGTGGAACTGCTGACCAGCCGTAAGGTCAGCAACTAGGAGATCACCACCATCCCGACATCGGGCTTCGCGATCGGCGACCGGCAGTACCTGAGCTACATGTCGATCGCGCGGTGGAGCCGTGAACCGGGGGCGGTGGTGGACCAACTACGGCGGCCTGGCGTGGTCCGACGACAACGGCCAGACGTGGACCAAGTCGCAGCATGCGCAGTGGCACAACTTCTTCGGGCTCGGTCAGTTCCAGGTTGCCGCGATGGTGCCGCACGACGACTACGTCTATATGTTCGGTACTCCCAACGGCCGGTTCGGCAGCATCGACCTGGCCCGGGTCCCGCTCGACCAGGTGCTCAATAAGGGCGCCTACCAGTACTGGATGCGGGGCCACTGGGCACCGGCGGCGGCGAATCATGCGACCCCCATCGCCGACGGCACCGCCGGCGAGATCTCGGTCCGCTACGACGCCGGCACCGGACTGTGGCAGATGAGCTACCTCGACGTCACTCGCGGCGCGATTGTGCTTCGCAACGCCGCCAGCCCGCAGGGCGCGTGGTCCGCGCCGACGACAATGATCGACCATGCCGTGTATCCGCAGGTCTACGGCGGTTTCATCCATCCGTGGTCGACCAGCACAGACCTGTACGTCCTGATCTCGGAGTGGCAGAACTACAACGTGCACCTGATTCACGCGCGCATCACCCCGCGTCCGTGAAGCGCCGCCACCCGCGTGTTGAACGAGCCGTTGGACTCCTCAACCACTCACGCGTCGGGCGGGTCCGTCGTGATTGCATCGAGAAACCCGTCGGCGTCGGTATCGACGGCACCGAGGTCGGGCAGCGGATACAACGCGCGGTAGCGGTTCGGTTCGCCGCCGATCAGGATCGCGTCGGCGTGACCGTCGTGGTCGACGTCGAGTACCGCGTCGGTCTGGTGGCCGTCGCCGTCGTAGTCGATCGGCGCACGATCGCCGGCGGCATGCTGGGGACGTCCGTCGCGGTCGGTCCACTCGACGCCCGTTGGCTCAGCTGTGACCTCGACCGCCACGTCCCACACCCCACGCCGCGACGGGTCGGAGTAGTGCTGCGGCGCCGCGTCCCGGTCGAGGACGGCCGTGTCCACGATGCCGTCCCAGTTGCGGTCCCACATCGCGTCGTCGAGCAGCCCGTCGCCGTCGAAGTCGAGTGCGACCGCATCCAATTGGCCGCCACCGAGCGCGAGGTCCGGCTCCGAGAACCACGTGTGCGTCGTGCCGTCCCCGGTCCCGAACCAGTACTCGAGCCCACCCATGCGTCGTTGGACGCCGTGCCCCAACCGCCCGGTTCCCTCACTCGGTGGGCGACGAGATCGGGTGGCGCCGGGCCCGCCGCGCGAGCACTACCCCCTGCCCCCGCCCCGCCGAGTGCGCACTTACTGTCAGATCTTGTCGACGTTTGCGACAAAAGGTGCGCACTCGCGGCAGGCTACGATCGGTGCCAGCGAGACGGGAGGGGTGGGAGGTGCGGAACAGAACGGCAGTGACGCTTGGGGTCGCGCTCGCTGTGGGCGCGTTGACGTGGCCCCCGACGGCCGGCGCGGAGGCGCTGCCGTGGGCACCACCGCCGGTTAACGAGTGCGGCGAGGTTGGGTTCGACCCGGCGCTGCGCGAACCGGACCCGAACGCGCCCGCGCCACCGCCGCTTCCAAGGCTGCCGCCGCGGATCGACATCCCGCTGCCGTACCCGGAGATCGTTCCGGTGCCCGTGCCCGGACCGCAGCCCGACAACACCCGCATCGCGACCGAGCCGCTGCCCGATGACCCGTGCGCGGACCCCTGCCCCGAGATCCGCACGACGACGGACGACGAACCCGCAACACCAGGATCGAGCGGGTCCGCTGGATCGTCGGGGTCCAGCAGCGGCTCTGCCGGCTCCAGTGGCTCTGCGGGCTCCAGTGGCTCTGCGGGATCCAGCGATTTGGGCCTGCCCGAAATCCACATCAACCCGGAGTCGGAGCCCATCCCGATCCCCGTCCCCGGCGACGGACCCGGTCCCGACCCGCAGCCCGAGCCACCGCCCGCCGACCCCGGCGTGGAACCAAGTTCCACCTCACCGGCGCCGGCGACTCCGGTCGTCGGCAACGTGGACCTCGTCGAACAGGTCACCGGGCACGGCTCACCCAACCGCACCGACTTGCGCTGGGCGGTCCACGGCACCGATCTGGGCATTGTGTGGGAGAACCGGCCGGGCGAGGTCGCGGTGGCGTTCGGCGACACCTTCGGCGACGGCTGGGAACCCGGCGGCGCCGGTGCGGACACCGCCGACTGGCGCAGCAACGTGCTCGGTCACAGCACCGACCGCGACCTGTCCGACGGCATGCGCCTCGACTCCATGGTCGCCGACAGCCCCTGTCACTCGGCGGAAGTGATCGACAGCCGCAAGATCCGCAATTACGAGACAACGACCATTCCGACGTCGGGCTTCGCGCTCGGCGGACGGCAGTACCTGAGCTACATGTCGATCGCTCGGTGGAGCCGGATCCCGGGCCTGTGGTGGACCAACTACGGCGGCATCGCCTACTCCGACGACAACGGCAGCACGTGGACCAAGTCGCAGCATGCGCAATGGGACAACCTGTTCGGGCTCGGGCAGTTCCAGGTCACGGCGATGGTTCCGCACGACGACTACGTCTACATGTTCGGCACCCCCAACGGCCGGATCGGCATGGTAGGCCTGGCCCGCGTCCCCGTCGGCGACGTGCTCAACAAGAGCGCCTACCAATACTGGGTGGACGGCACCTGGCGACCGACCGCTCAGGTGCCCCTGGGGCAAAACACAGCCACCCCTATCCTGTCCGGCATCGCGAGCGAGTTGTCCGTGCGCTACGACGAGGCCCGCGGGCTCTGGCAGATGAGCTACCTCGACGTCATGCGCAGCGCGATCGTGCTGCGGACCGCGGCGAGCCCGCAGGGCGCTTGGTCCGACGCGGCGACGCTGGTGGAGACGGCGACCTATCCACAGGCCTACGGCGGCTTCCTGCATCCGTGGTCGAGCGGGTCGGACCTCTACTTCCTGATCTCGGCCTGGGACAGCTACAACGTGTATCTGATGCGTGCGCTGCTGGGTTGAGCGGCAGGGTCGTGTGTGGTTGTGGAGTGTCGGCACGTTGTGTCGGGACTCCATAAACACGCAAGTGCGCGGAGCGCCGAGTAGGGTCGCACCGACCATGGTTAGTTTCGGACCGGCTCGGGTCGGATCGTGCCGCGCAGGACGCCGCTGATGGCAACTACGCCGCGCTCGCTGATGGATCAGTGGATCGCGACCACGACGACGTGGGCGGATCCGGTCGCCGCGCTGGGTGCCGGCACGGTCACCGCGCTGATGCCCGACGTCCTGCCCACCGTCCTCACCGAGGGCGTGCTGCGCCGTTTCGGCGGCCGCCGGATCGACGTGTCGCTGCGGGCACGGCATCTGCGGGCAGAACTCGCCGGGATGCAGCTACGCCGCCACGGTGCCGCATTCGACGCCTCGATCGACATGCGCGACGTAGATTTCGACGGCCGCCATTTCGACCGGCTCACAGTCACCGCCGACGGCGTGAAGCTCATCCCCAACCTAGCCACGCGTGTCACCGTCGACCACATCACTCTGACCGGGTCGATGCCGATCGCAGACCTCGTCGAGTGGCTGCACGCCGGCGAGTTCCTCGATTGGGACCTCACCACCGAGGCCGACGGCCTCGTGCACGCGCACCACCGCCGCACCCGGCTACAGGCCGTCGTCGACCCCGTGATCCGACGGCACCGGCTGCGCATCCACGTGCACCGCGCCCGCTGGCTCGGCGTCAACATCCCCGTCGGGATGATGCCGGTGCTCAGCTTCATCCTCCCCGACCTGCCCGACGGCAGCCGGATCGTGCGGGCGGTGCGCCGCGATCAGCACGTGCACTTCGAGATCGACTGCGGCAGCCGCACCGGGACCATCGACCTCGCGCAGATCCGGTCCGCGGTCGCGGCCGGCACCCGACTGATCGTCTGGTGACGGACCCGACCGGAAACCGCGGCCGGCGCCTCAGTTGGGGTTGCCGACCGCCGCCCGGTACGCGTCGACGGCCCGCTGGAGCCGGTCGAGTGCGGCGCCGTAGGCCGTGAAGTCGCCGGATTGCTGGGCCTCGCGCAGGGTGTCGAGCGCGCTGTTCAGTTCCTCGACCGCGGCGGTCAGCTGCTCGGGCGGGATCGGGAGCGCCGGGACGGTCGCGGTGTTCGGAGGCGGGGCGGCCGCGTCGCCGCCCGGTGCCGTCGCGGCGTGACCCGTGCCCGGGCCGAACACCTGATCCAGCGCCTCGGCCAGGGTTGGCGCGTACCCGACTCGGACGCCGCCGGTGCCCGGGTCGCGGTAGCTGACCAGGACCCGCGACAACTGCGGGAAGGTGGAACCATCGGGAGTCGTGCTGAGCCGCTCGGTGAACAACGGTTCGACGTAGAGGAAGCCACCGTCGGCGATCGGCAGGGTCAGCAGGTTGCCGAAGTGGATCCGGTTGGACCGCTCGAGCAGCGTGCGCTCGGAGGCGACCCTGGTGTCCGAGATCATCGAGTTCTGCGTCTGTTGCGGACCCTGGGTCTGGGTCTCGGTCGGTAGTCGCAGTACCTCGATCCTGCCGTAGCTGTCGGGGTCCGAGTGCACCGAGATGTACGCGGAGAGGAACTCGCGGTTGAACCCGACCATCGCGCTGGCCAGCCGGAACGAGGGTTGCGCTGCGTTTTGTTCGCCGACGGTCGGATCGCCGACGAGCACGTAGTACGGCGGCTGCGGTCCGGGGGCATCGGAGGTCGGGTCGCTGGGTACCGACCAGAAGGCGTTGTTGGTGAAGAACTCCCGCGGGTCGTCGACGTGGTACTTCGCCAGGCGTTCGCGCTGCAGGCGGAACAGGTCCTCGGGATAGCGGAAATGTGCGCCCAGTTCCGCCGTTACCGCTTCCGGCGGTTGCACGGTGCCGGGGAATACGCTCATCCAGGCGGTCAGCACCGGATCGGCGGTGTCGACCTGGTAGAGGGTGACGGTTCCGTCGTAGGCGTCGACGGTCGCCTTCACCGAGTTGCGCGCGTAGGAGACTGGCTGGTGTGCAAGCACGCTGCCGCTGTCGGTGACGGTCGGCTCGGTCAACGAGCCGGGCTGGGCGTAGGGGTAGTGCGGCAACGTCGTGTACGCGTCGACGATCCAGATGATCCGTCCGTCGACGACGGCCGGATACGGATTGCCGTCGGTTCGTAGCCACGGCGCGACGTGCTCGACGCGGGTCTTGGGGTCGCGGTTGAACAGGATCTTCGACTCGGCGCCGATGGCCCCGGAGAACACGATGTTGCGTTCGGTGAACCTCACGGCGAACGCCAGCCGGTTGATCCAGTTCCCCACGGGGACGCCACCGCGACCGGTGTAGGTGTACTGCGAGGTGTCGGTGTCGTATTCGCGTGCGGGCGCGCCCGGTTGGCCGCCGACGATGGCGTAGTCGGGGCTCGACGCGGCAATCCGTTCACCGAAGTAGATGCGGGGCTGGTCCACGGGGATGAGTTGACGTCCCGAACCATGGGAGGCGATGTCGCTGACGGTGTAGATGGGGTAGCCGCTGTCGCTTCCGGCGCCCTCACCGGCCGCGTCGCGCACCGCCGCATTGACCCGATTGGCCGGCGCCGCCACGAATCCGTTGCCGTGGGTGTACACGGTGTGTCGGTTGATCCACTGAGTCTGGTTGCCGCTCAGGCTTTCCGGTGCCAGCTCCCGCGCCGCGACGACGTAGTCGCCGACCTCGCCGTCGATGGTGTACCGGTCGAGGTCGAGGTGCGGGGTGAACCCGTAGAAGTTCTTCAGCTGCTGCTGTTGGGTGAACGTGCGCGAGAGCACGTTCGGGTCGAGCAACCGCGCGTTGGCGATCGTGGTGACGTCGGCCGGAATCTCGCGAGGCGGGCGCGTGCCCACGCCGGGGTAGTCCTCGTAGTCGACGCGATCGGTGCCGATTCCGTAGGCCTCGCGGGTCGCCGCGATGTTGCGTTCGATGTAGGGACTCTCCCGGTCCGCCGCGTTCGGTCGCACCGAGAACTGCTCCATCAACAGCGGCCAGATACCGCCGACGACGATCGACGAGACGAGAAGCAGTCCGGTCGCCAGGGCAGGGATGCGCAGATCACCCGCGACGATCGCGGTGACGAAGGCGCAGGCGCACAGCACCGCGATCGCCACCAGGATCAGCCGCGCCGGCAACACCGCGTTGATGTCGGTGTAGCCGGCGCCGTCGAATGTCGGGGACTTCCGGTCGCTCCACAGCAGCTGATACCGGTCGAACCAGTACGCGACCGCCTTGAGCGCGATGAACGTTCCGGCCAACAGCGCGAGTTGGGTGCGCGCCGGGCGCGACACCTCGACGATCCGCCCCGCGTCCTTCGGCCGCTTCGGCATCGTCGTGACCGTCAGCCGAATTCCGCCGAACAGGTAGTGCGTTCCCACGCTGAGCAGCAGCGCGATGAACACGGCGACGAACAGCCAGGTCAGCAGCAACCGGTAGAACGGCAGGTCGAACACGTAGAAGCCGACGTCGTGACCGAACTCCGCGTCGGTGGTTCCGAACGAACCACCATGGAGAAACAGCTGCACCGTCGTCCATCGCCCTTGCGCGCCCAGTCCGAAGGGAAGCGCCAACAGCGCCGCGAGGCCGATCCAGGCCAGCTTCGGCCGGCGCAGGATCAGCTTCCGGTACTCGGTCAGTGGATCGTTGCCGGCGGAGCCGAAGATCGGCCGCGACCGGTACGCCCACGCCGCCACCCCGAGAAACAGGGCGCCCGCCACGGCGGTGGCGGCGAGGAAGAGCACCAGCCGGGTCACCAAGACGGTGCTCCAGACGCTGCGGTAGCCGACCTCGCCGTACCAGAGCCAATCGGTGTACACGGCGACGAGCCGAGGGATGACCACCATCAGCACGAGGAGGATCGAGGCGCCGATGATTGCCAGGACCGCTCGCCGTGACAGCGGGCGTACCTGCTCGGAGGGCGGCATCTCTCACCTCCGATCGACCTAACACACGGTCGCGGGACCGGCCCGCACCGTCTGTCTCTACCCATTCTAGAAGCTCGACGAGCCAGACCCCGGCACCTCGACGAGCACCACCGGCACCGGTCAGCCCCTCCCGAGATTCGCCGCCTGACGCGCCGTGACGAAGCGTCTTGTTATGCGCGCACAACTTCTCGGTGGCCGGCGCAGATCACTCGACCGACTGCGCCGCCCACCACCGCCGCAGCTCGGCCTCGGCCTCGGCGCGGTCGAGCGGGCCACGGTCGAGCCGGACCTCCTTGAGGTGCTTCCACGCCGCACCGACCAGCGGACCGGGCGGGATGTCGAGCAGCGCCATGATCGCGTTGCCGTCGAGATCGGGCCGCACCTTTCCTAGATCCTCCTGCTCCTGCAGTCGTGCGATCCGCGCCTCGAGGTCGTCGTAGGTCGCCTGCAACGCCGCGGCCCGCCGCTTGTTACGCGTGGTCGAGTCCGCCCGGACCAGCTTGTGCAGACGCGGCAGCAGATGACCCGCGTCGGTGACGTACCGGCGCACCGCCGAGTCGGTCCACTGACCCTTTCCATACCCGTGGAAGCGCAAATGCAGGAACACCAACTGAGCGACGTCGTCGATGACCTGCTTCGGATACTTCAGCGCCCACATCCGCTTGCGGACCAGTTTCGCCCCGACCACCTCGTGGTGGTGGAAGCTGACTCCCCCGCCCGGTTCGTTGCGCTTGGTGGCGGGCTTGCCGATGTCGTGCAGCAGCGCCGCCCAACGCAGAATCAGATCGGGATCTCCGACCTCGAGGTCGATCGCCTGCTGCAGCACGGTCAGCGAATGCCGGTAGACGTCCTTGTGCTGGTGGTGTTCGTCGATCTCGAGTTCCATCGCCGGAATCTCGGGCAACACGTGGCGCGCCAACCCGGTGTCGCACAGCACCTCGACACCATCCACCGGAAATTCGCCAAGGAGCAGCTTGTCCAGTTCCGCGCGGATCCGTTCGGCGGTGATCCGCTCGATCTCGCCGGCCATGTCCTCGATCGCTTCGGTGACCCGCGGCTCGAGCCGGAACCCGAGCTGGGAGACGAAGCGCGCGGCGCGCAGCATCCGCAGCGGGTCGTCGGTGAAGCTATCCTGCGGCGCGGCGGGGGTGTCGAGGATCCCGGCGAGCAGGGCGGTGAGCCCGTCGAGCGGATCGAGGAACTCCTGCGCCCCGGCCGGTCCGATCCGCACCGCCATCGCGTTGACCGTGAAGTCGCGACGGACCAGGTCGCCGTCGAGGGTGGCACCGAAGGTGACCTCCGGGTTGCGCCCGACGCGGTCGTAGCTGTCGCTGCGGAACGTCGTGATCTCGATCTGGTGCACACCCTTGCCCGCGCTGACCGTGCCGAAGGCCAGCCCGCCGGTGTCCCAGAGGTGGTCGGCCCACCCGCGCAGCAATCCCTGCACCTGTTCGGGGCGCGCGTCGGTGGTGAAGTCGAGATCGGTGAGTAGTCGGCCGCGCACGGCGTCACGCACGCTGCCACCCACCAGATACAGCTGGTGACCGGCGTCGTCGAAGCGCCGGCCCAGCGGCACGAGAACGTCGTCGAACTGGCGCAGGGACCGCGCTGCCTCGGCGAGCAGGCGGACGCGTCGCTCCTCGTCGGCTGGGGTCGCGGGCGAAACCACGGCTGTGCAGCCTACTGGTCACGGTGCGATCCGGCCGCGGGGCGTCTCGGTGTCGATGCCTCGGGCGGCGTGTCGCGGCGACTACGATTGATTGGGTGTCTCCAGCCGACCGTTCGAACCGCCGACGCCGCCGGTCGCGGCGTCGCGGCGGGCTCGGCAACCGACACCAACCGCCGCACGACCAGCAGGCGCACGGTCAACAGCCCGATTCCCCGCCGTCGAGCGGGCAGCAGCCCCGTGACGGGCAGTCCGGACAAAGCGGAAACCGCCAGCACCAACCACACAAGCCACAGAAAGCTCAGCAGCCGCAGCGGCCACGGCTGCGTACCGTGCGGGAGACGTCGGCCGGCGGGCTCGTGGTCCAGGGCCTCGGCGGCCCGCGCAACGAATTGTGCGCCGCGCTGATCGGCCGGATCGACCGCCGGGGGCGGCTGCTGTGGTCGCTGCCGAAGGGGCACATCGAGTCGGGCGAGACCGCCGAACAGACCGCGATGCGCGAGGTTGCCGAGGAGACCGGCATCCAGGGCCTCGTGCTCGCCGCGCTGGGCAGCATCGACTACTGGTTCGTCACCGAGGGCCGGCGCGTGCACAAGACCGTGCACCACTACCTCTTGCGTTCGGTCGGCGGCGAACTGTCCGACGCCGACGTCGAGGTCACCGAGGTCGCGTGGGTGCCACTGCACGAACTGCAGTCACGGTTGGCCTACGCCGACGAGCGTCGCCTCGCCGAAATCGCCGACACCCTCATCGACCGGATGGACCGGATGGAGGCAGCCCCGGTGTCGGGCGCCGACGAATGACGGGAGCGGTGCACCGGCGGCACGCGTCGGTCGTGCTGGCTGCCCTGCTCGTGCTGCTGGGTTCGGTGTCTCTCGCCGGCCCCGTTTGCGCCCAGCCGGCGGTCGGGACGGGCGATTCCCTCGCCCGCAGCACCGACGCCGATCCGGAGTTCCTGACGCTTACGATCGACAAGGTCTCCCCGTCCGTCGTCACCGAGACGAGCCCGCCGTTCCTTGCGGTGACCGCGACCGTGCGCAACATCGGCGACCGACCCGTCGAGGACATCGACGTCCGCATCCAGCGCGCGCCCGCGATCCTGCAACCCGCCGGACTGCGCACCTCCCTACAACTCGACCAGACCGGGTTCGACACCGTCGGTGAGTTCGTCACCGTGGCGTCACGGCTGGCCCCCGGCCAGGAGCGGAACTTCACGCTCGCCATGCCGTGGCGGGCGGACCCGATCGCATCCGCGCAGCAACCCACCCTGCAGATCAGCGAGCCGGGTGTCTACCCGCTGCTGCTCAACGCCAACGGCACCCCCGAGTTCGGCGATCCTGCCCGCCTCGACGACGCCCGATTCCTGCTCCCGGTGCTCGGGCTGCCGCCGGTCGCGGGCGCCACCGGTGCGGCGGGCACCGCGGTGCTCGCATCCACCAACTCCCCGGTCGCGGCGACGATGCTGTGGCCGCTTGCGGACGAACCGCGCCGCTCCGCGGGATACCCGGGAACCCTCGACCAGCCGGTCCGGCTCGTCGACGACGCCCTCACGACCTCGCTCGCCGCCGGCGGCCGACTCGACGGCCTCGTCTCGGCGCTGGAGAACTCCCTCGGCCCGACCTCCGATCCGGACGGAAGGGTCGGGTCGTCGCTGTGCCTGGCGGTGGACCCCGACCTGCTCGTGACCGTCGACAACATGACCCGCGGCTACCTCGTCCCCGTCGACCCCGACGAACCCGACGGCGTGGTCCGCGAGGGCACCGGGGCGACCGACGCCGCTGCCTGGCTGGACCGGGTGCGTGCGTTGGCCGCCGAATTGTGTACGGTCGCGGTGCCGTTCGCGCAGGCCGACGTGGAGGCCGTCGCCGCCACCGACAACACCGCCCTCGCGCGAGGCGCGATCACAGCCCCCGCCGACATCGTCGACTCGGTCTTGGCCGCCCGCTCGGTGCGCGGCGTGACATGGCCCGACGCGGGGAGCATCGACACCACGGGTGCCGACCTGCTCTCCGGACTCGGCACGTCGACGGTCCTGCTCGCCGGAAACGCCGTCACCGGCGGTGACAGCGCCGCCACGCCGGAACTGGTGACGCTGACCGACGGCGCCGACGTCGACCCGGCAACCAACACTGCTGCGTCGGGGTCCCTGCGCGCCGCGCCCTACGACGTCCCCGCGGCCACCGCACTGGCCGCGGTCGGCGCCGACCCGCAGACCCCGTCCGCCGCCCCGGCCCGCTACCGCTACGACCTCACCGACGATTCCCGAACCGCTCGGCTGCAGGACGCGCTCGGCGCGCTGAGCTGGGCCGCGCTCGAACCGCAGTACGCCCATCCGCGGGCCGCCCTGTACGCCCCGCCGCAGCGGTGGTCGCCCGACGCGGGGGAGGCGACCGCGCTGCTCGACCATTTCGCCACCCTGCTCCGCACCGGGTTGGTCACCGCCCGACCGCTCACCGCGTTGCTCGGACAGCCACCGGCCACCGAGGAGTACGAGACCAATTACTTCGCGCAGGCCGACGAGGATGGGGTGCCTGACGGCACCCGCGCCGCCGCTGCGGACCAGGCCGGACGGATCGACTGGCTGATGACCGCCTTCGTCGAGGACCCGCAGCGCGAACTCACTCCACAGCGCTACACCGCGCCACTGCGCGAGGATCTGCTGCGTGCATTGAGCCTGTCCGGGCGCCGCGACGCCGACCCCGCCGCGGTGCAATCCGCGCAGCAGGCCGCCGACCAGCGCGTTACGGCGACTACACGAACTCTCAACGGCATGGTCGCGGGTGTGACCGTCCTCGCGCCCGGCGGCGTGTACACGCTCGCCTCGGAGTCGAGCCCGCTGCTGCTGGTGGCCCGCAACGCCCTCGCCGTCCCGATCCGCGTACTCGTCGACATCGATGCACCTCCGGCGATGACGGTGACGGACATCGGCGAGCAGATCCTCCCGCCCATGGGCAGCCGCACCCTGCAGGTTCCGGCGAAGGTGAGCGACTCGATCAACCTGGCGGTGGACGTGTCCTTGACGACACCCGACGGCCATGCGCTCGGCGAGCCGACGACCGTGTCGGTACGGTCCAACGCGTACGGTCGGGCGCTGGCGATCCTCACCGGGTGCGCGGGTGCGTTGCTGCTCCTCCTCGCCGGGCGCAGGCTGTGGCACCGCTACCGCGGCCAGCCCGACCCCGCGGACGAAGGATACGAAGGCAGATGACGGGTAGCCGGCACGGGCGCGAGGACGACGCGCCGCCCCCGGCCGGGATCGCGCCGTGGGAGCGTCTGCCGAGGATACGGGCCACGCACATGCCGCCGCCGCCACGAGAGTCCCCACCGCCTCCCGACGAGCCCGCCACAGAGCAGATCGCGCCAGCGCCTGGTTCCGAAACCATGTCGAACCGGCGGCTGCTCTCCTCCTCGGGCGGGATCGCGTTCGCCACGCTGATCAGCCGAATCACCGGATTCGTCAAACAGGTGCTACTGCTGACCGTCCTCGGCGGCGCGATCGCGAGTTCGTTCACCGTCGCGAGCCAGATCCCGAACATGATCGCCGAGTTGGTACTCGGGGCGGTGCTCACCGCGATCGTCGTCCCGGTGCTGGTGCGCGCCGAGCGGGAGGACGCCGACGCCGGCGTGGCGTTCGTGCGGCGGTTGTTCACCGCGGCGTCCGTGGTCCTCGTCCTCGCCGCGTTGCTGGCGACCGCGGCGGCACCCGTGCTGACCACGCACGTCTTCCTCTCCGACGAGGGTCGGGTGAACACCGACCTCACCACCGCGCTGTCGTTCCTGCTGCTGCCGGCGATCCTGTTCTACGGCCTGTCGGCCCTGTTCACCGCAATCCTCAACACGCGCCAGGTATTCCTGCCCGGCGCGTGGGCACCCGTTCTGAACAACGTGGTGGTGCTGGTGATTCTGGGCGCCTACCTGCTGGTGCCCGGGGAGATCTCGCTCGACCCGGTCCGGATGAGCGACCCCAAACTGCTGGTCCTCGGCCTCGGTGTGCTCGCGGGCGTCGTCACCCAGGCGGGCAGCCTGTGGTTCGCGCTGCGGCGCCGCCACGTCGACCTGCGGCCGCTGTGGGGGCTGGATGCACGGCTGCGCCAGTTCGGTGGCATGGCGGTCGCGATCGTGCTCTACGTCCTCATCAGCCAGGCCGGGTTCATCTTCGCAACCCGCGTGTCCTCGCACGTCGACGCGGCGGGGCCGGCGATCTACAACAACGCGTGGTTGCTGCTGCAACTGCCCTACGGGGTGCTCGGCGTGACGGTGCTGACCGCGATCATGCCGCGGCTGAGTCGCAACGCCGCCGCCGACGACACTCCCGCCGTCGTCGACGACCTCTCGGTCGCGACCCGGCTCACGATGCTCGCGCTGATCCCGGTGGTGACGTTCCTGACGCTCGCAGGCGGGCAGGTCGGCACCGCACTCTACGGGTACGGCAACTTCACCGCCGACGCCGAGCGCCTCGGCCACGCCGTCAGCTGGTCGGCGTTCACGCTGATTCCGTACGCGTTGGTGCTGATTCAGTTGCGCGTGTTCTACGCCCGGGAGGAGGCGTGGACTCCGACCTGGATCATCCTCGGCGTCACGGCCGTGAAGGTTGCGCTGTCGGCACTCGCGCCGTTCGTGGCAAGCAACGACGGGGAGGTTGTCAGCCTGCTCGGCGTCGCGAACGGGGTGAGCTTCATCGTCGGTGCCGTGATCGGTGGCTATCTGTTGCACCGCAGCCTCGGCCACCTGCGGATGGCGAACATCGCGCGCGCCGTCGGGCAGGTGCTGGCCGCGTCGCTGGCCGGGGCGGTCGTGATGTTGGTGCTGGATCGGCTCGGCAACTTCGCCGCGTTGACGTCGGCTTTCGGCGGGGTGGGCGCGGTGCTGCGGGTCGCCATCGACGCCACCGCGATGATGGTCGTCACGTTGGCCATCCTCCGCGTCCTCCGCGTGCCGGAGGTGGTGTCGGTCATGGCCGCGGTGTCGCGACGCCTGCGCCGCGGCGGCACGGACGACACCCCCGATCGGGAACCGCCCGACCACCGCTACGACCCGGTGATGGAGGACGAGACGACGGCCCTGCCGGTGAGCGGCGGTGGCCGAATCGAGACGGTGCGCCCGATGCCGGTCCCGTACCCTGGACCGCGTCAGCCGCTGCACGGGCCGGGCCCCGGCAGCGGCTACCCGTCCGACCCCAGTCGTTACGAAGGAGCGCAGGTGAGCGACGACCCGACGCCCGGAGCCGGAACGCCCGAACCGAAATCGGCTCCGACCGGGTCGTCGGGCACCGACACGGGAGTGCTGCCGCCGACGCCTCCGCCGGTGCGCGCACCCGGCGTCCCGCGTCGCCCCCACCAACCACCCCGCGGCCCGCGGCTGATCCCCGGCGCGTCCGTCGCCGGCGGACGGTACCGACTGCTCGCCTCGCACGGCGGCGCGCGCGGCCTGAAGTTCTGGCAGGCGCTCGACGTGAAACTCGACCGCGAGGTCGCGCTGACGTTCGTCGACGCGAACCAGACCGCCGGACCCGGGCAGGGCCACCCCGACCAGGAAAGCAACGGCCCGCAGGCGATCCTGTCGCGCACACTGCGCCTCGGCCGGATCAACTCGCCCGGCCTCGCGCGGGTCCTCGACGTGGTCCGCGGCAGCTCCGGCGGCATCGTCGTCGCGGAATGGACGCCCGGGCGGTCGCTGCGAGAGATGGCGGAAGCCGCGCCGTCACCGATCGGCGCAGCCCACGCGATCCACGCCCTCGCGGCGGCCGCCGAACTCGCGCATCGCGGCGGCGGCGCACTGTCGATCGACCACCCCGACCGGGTCCGGATCAGCACCGCGGGTGACGCGGTCCTCGCATTCCCCGGCACGCTCGCCGACGCCGACCCACAGTCCGACGTCCGTGGGCTCGGCGCGATGCTCTACGCCCTGGTCACCGCGCGATGGCCGCTCGGCACGCCGTCCACCACCGTGACCGGCACCGCCGCACCACCGTCACCGACCGTCGGTGGCCTGCACCTCGCGCGCCGCGCCAACGGTGTTCCGGTCGAGCCGCACGAAGTGCGACCGGAAGTCCCCTACGAGATCTCCGCGGTCGCGATGCGCGCGCTCGAGACCGACCGCGGGGTGCGCACCGCCGCCACCGTTGCCCACGTGCTGGAACAGGCCGCCGTCGTCGACCAGCAGACCGACCTGATCCCCGCGCTGCGACTCGGCCAACGCCCACCCGGCGAGCAGGCACGCGCTCTGACGGACCCCGCGGTCAAGGCCACGGAAAAGGAGCGGTCACGGCGGATGGTCATGATCCTCTTCGGCCTCGGCGCGCTCACCGTGCTGCTGCTCGGCCTGGTCGGCTGGTGGCTGGCCAACGCCCTAGCCGGCGGGAGCTCCGACGGGGGGCTCAGCGACGAGGGCTTGGGGCTGACGACCAACGCGACCGCCCCGGCGGAACCGGGCGCCCCGACCTCGCCGGCCGGAGTTCCGGTACCCGCCACCGCCGTCGAAGTCATCTCACCGCAGGGGACCCCCGACGACCCCACCGGCGCGCCGTACGTCCTGGACAACGACCCCTCGACCATGTGGCAGACCGACGCGTACTTCCAGCAGTTCCCGGCGTTGAAGAACGGCGTCGGCCTGCTTGCCACTCTCCCCGCGCCGACGAACCTGACCCACGTGTGGATCAACTCACCGTCGCCGGGCACCCACGTCGAGATCCGGACCTCGCCCAACGCGTCCCCGACGCTGGACCAGACCCAGGTGATCGGCACAGCCACCCTCGAGGACGGTCTCACCGAGATCCCGGTGCGGTCCACCGCCCCGACCACCTACGTGCTGATCTGGATCACGCAACTCGGCGGTGGTGGAACGCAGAACCAGACCATGATCGCGGACATCGGGTTCACGGCGGCGCCCTGAGCCCTCCGCCGGAATCCGGTCTCGCTGCTCCACCCTCGCTCCACCCTCGTTCCACCCTCGTTCCACCCTCGTTCCACTCAGTGCCCGGGCTACACGACCCAACCTGCCGCAGTCGAGTAACTCGGTTGCGCAGGGACGCACTCGCCGTTGGCCGCACAAGCGCAGGCTCGTGCGCGATCGGACACGAATCGGCCCTCGAGCCAGCAGTCAAGTGGACGTAACTGTTAGTTACGCCTAACGGTCTGCCGCTATGCAATCTCGGCCACCCCCGTCATCATCATCCTCGCTGGGCTGGCCAAAGCAGGTCATCTCAGCCTTCTCACCGCATGCGCCGGCGACGCCGATCAGACCGAGCACGACGATTACGCGGTGGATCAACCAACGTCGGGGCCTCCACGTGGCATTGCGCCACTACAGCCCACTACAGCTACCCCCCGCCCCGGGCTATCCCCCAGCTAGAAAATGCTCTTGCTGCTGCCATCACATCACGAGACTGCTTCTGCTGGAGAAAAGATCGTCCAACTGCGGGTTCATTCCAATGAACCATGCCCTGGGCGTTCCTGCGACACTCGTTTCGGTGACGGTGAGGCGGGCGAGTTCCCCGGCGGCGGTGTGCCCGCGGCGAGTGCGGCGGTTGTGATCTGGGCCAGGTTCGCGAGTGAGGGGTGGGCGCCGGGCTTCCGCTCCGGTGGACGATCCGTCGGATTCTATCGGGCCGGTCCGTCGCGCGGTGCTGCTCGTCGACTCTGCCCCGCCGGACAGAGAAAAACCCGGGTCAACCGCGAGGGGCTGAGTACCGGGTCTTTCCACAACGTCAACCGGGTCGCTTGGCGACACCGGCCTTTGTGACCACGATTCTACCTTGTTGGCCGCGGTCAGTTCGGCGATCCGTGCGTCCTGCTCGGCGATCCGCGCCGCCTGCTCGGCGACCAGCGCGATCAGCTCCTCACGCGACATCTCCTCGGGCCCGGCCACTCCGAGATCACACCAGCCCCACCACCAACATCACCCGCGACACGCCGAAACCACATCAGTCACATCAGCACCAGCAGCCACCGTCGTAGCGAGGCGATCACACCACCGATGTCGACGCGGCAGCCAGAGCCGCCTTGCCCTGATAGCCACGGACGCCACCAAGGTCACGACCCGAGTCGTCGAGTCGTCCGGGCCATGCCGATACAGGCAGATGACGCGACCGGGCCTCACCGTGCATGCGAAACGGCTGATTTATTACTGCCACGGGATCTGGCAGTCTTATCGGGGATGTCGTCGCCGGCGGCCGCGGCACCCTGCATCGACTCCACCGACGGGCGTTGTCCGGCGCCGAAGATGACGATGGTGCCGTCACTCTCGATGCAGGCGCGAATCCATGAGATGGTCGTCGCCGTGACGTGGGGATCTGCTCGTTGTCGGGGTGATCGGCACGACCACGGTCGCCCCAGGTGGATCGTGCACCTCGTGCGCGAGTGGTCTCAGCCGGGCGGCGCGAGCAGCCGGCCGCTGGTGTAGAGGCCGAAGCGTCCACGTGAAGGTGAAGCCGCCTTGTACCAATCACTAACTGCGAGTTTGCCTACCGATTGGCCTGTGTGTAATCTCGGCCACGCGCTCGGCCGGTACCCGGGGAGGGGTATGGCGACAGCGGGTTCCGACCGGGAGTCGGCGGGCGTTCAGGAGGGGAAACTGTGGCGCATCCGCACGAGCCGGAACCACGCGCTGTGCCGCCTGCGCACGAGCCCGATCCTAGCGACCTCGCGCTGCTACGCGCGCACGTCGCGGGCGATTCGTACGCGTTCCGGGAACTGGTGTTGCGCCACCGCGACCACCTCTGGCAGGTCGCGCTACGCACCTCCTACACCCGCGAGGACGCCGACGACGCCCTGCAGGAAGCCCTGCTCTCCGCCCACCGCACCGCCGCGAACTTCCGCGCCGACGCGGCCGTTCGGTCCTGGCTGCACCGCATAGTCGTGAACGCGTGCCTGGACCGGATCCGGCGCAACAAGGCCCGCCCGTCCGTTTCGCTCTCGGCCGACGACGCCGTCGAACCGCGCGACCAGCACGACCACATCGCGGACTTCGAACTCTCCCACGTCGTGCGATCCGCCCTGTTCAGCTTGCCTCCCGATCAGCGGGCGGCGCTGGTGGCGGTGTTCGTGGAAGGCCTGCCGGTCGCGGAGGCCGCGCAACGGCTCGGCGTACCGGTCGGCACCGTGAAGAGTCGCTGCGCGCGGGGTCGGCGCAAGCTCGCCACCACGCTCGCGTCGCTGCGAGATCCACGGAACCGCGAGTGAACCGAGAGCGTCCAAGGACATGTCGCGCCGATCACACACCACGGAAGGGGGAGTGACGCCGGTGTCCGGAAACGTTCCTCCCGACCCCCGAGCGCCGATCCCGCCCGACCCGATCCACCCCGAGATCACCGGTCTCCCGGAATCCGATCTCGACGCCGACCTGCTTCGCGCACTCGAGCGCGTCGACACCGACCTAGCGGCGTTGCGCGACGCGCCCGCGCCGCCGATTCCGAGCGACGTCGCCGCACACCTCGACGCGGCACTGCTGGCCGCCGGCCAGGCCCCGAAGCGCGCCCAACGAGTTGGTCGTTGGATCGTGGCTGCGGCGGCGGCTGTGGCGGTGTTCGCCGGGGTGACCGGGATCGCGGCCCTGCGCGAGCCGCCCGCGACGCCGGTCGCCGAGTCCGCCCCTGACCTGGGGGCGGCGCTTACGCCCGACGCCGGGGCCGCGCCGACGGTGCTCGCCCGTGCGCTGCGCGGCGAGACGGTCGACACCGGTCCGTTGGCCGACCCTGCCGCGTTGAACGCCTGTCTGCGGGCTGCGGGGGAAAACGGCGCCGTCGTCGGAGCACTGCGCGCGCAGTTCGCCGGAAATGCGGCGGTGCTGACCGTGGTCGCGGATCCACACTCCGGCGCGCTGACCGCCGTCGTGGTCGCGCAGACGTGCACCCCTCACGATCCCCAGGTGTTGGCGCGCACAGCGCTCGGCTGACCGGGACTTTGTCCGGCGGGGAAACTCGCGCCGGGAACAACAACCCCTACGCTTGTGTTCAAGCACTGTGATCACCACAGAATCGCGTTGCGCTTGTGGTGCGAACACCGATCTCGAGAGGGCTGCATGAGCACACCAGTTCGCGAACTCATCATCGTCGGGTCCGGACCCGCCGGCTACACGGCGGCGGTCTACGCGGCCCGCGCCGAACTTCAACCCCTCGTGTTCGAGGGCACCCAGTTCGGTGGCGCGCTGATGACGACCACTGATGTGGAGAACTTCCCCGGCTTCCGCGCCGGGATCATGGGTCCCGACCTGATGGAGGAGATGCGCGAGCAGGCCAAGCGCTTCGGCGCCGACATCCGCACCGAGGACGTCGAGGAGATCGACCTCTCCGGTGACGTGAAGACGGTCACCGTGGCCGGACAGACCTACCGCGCCCACGCGATCGTCCTCGCCATGGGTGCGGCCGCGCGCTACCTCGGCGTCGAGGGCGAACGGGAACTGCTCGGCCGCGGCGTGAGCGCCTGCGCCACCTGTGACGGATTCTTCTTCAAGGACCAGGATATTGCGGTCATCGGTGGCGGCGACTCCGCGATGGAGGAGGCGACCTTCCTCACCAAATTCGCCCGCAGCGTCACCGTCGTGCACCGCCGCGAGGAGTTCCGGGCTTCGCGCATCATGCTCGAACGCGCCCGCGCCAACGAGAAGATCCGCTTCGTCACCAACGCGACCGTGGCCGGAGTGCACGGGGAGAACAGCGTGACCGGCCTCACCCTGCGTGACACCGTCACCGGCGAGGAGCGTCCGCTCGAGGTGACCGGCATGTTCGTCGCGGTCGGCCACGACCCGCGCAGCGAGTTGGTGAAGGGCCAGGTCGAGATCGACGGCGAGGGCTACGTGCAGGTCCAGGACCCCACCACCGCGACCAACGTCTCCGGCGTGTTCGCCGCCGGCGACCTGGTCGACCACCGCTACCGCCAGGCCATCACCGCCGCCGGGACCGGATGCGCTGCCGCCATCGACGCCGAGCGGTGGCTCGCCGAACGCGGCGACATCACCGCCAACACAGTCGAGAACGCCGACCGCGCCATCCCGGCCTGACCCATCCCGATCGATCGAGCCCGATCGATCGACCCGATAAACACCACCTCCCCGAGGAGAAGACCCATGGCCGACGCCAAGGAAAGCGCCACCGTCATCGTCACCGACGATTCGTTCAGCCAGGACGTCCTGACCAGCGACAAGCCCGTCCTGGTCGACTTCTGGGCCACGTGGTGCGGGCCGTGCAAGATGGTCGCGCCGGTACTCGAGGAGATCGCCACCGAGCACGGCGACAAGCTGACCGTCGCGAAGCTCGACATCGACGCCAACCCGGCCACCGCGCGGGACTACCAGGTCATGTCGATCCCGACAATGATCCTGTTCTCCGGCGGCAAGCCGACCAAGCAGATCGTCGGCGCGAAGGGCAAGGCCGCACTGCTGCGCGACCTCTCCGACGTGCTGTAGCCACCCTCCGGCGGCGCGCCACTCTCTGCGATTCCCGCTGTGGCGTCCTATTCTGCGACAATCACATCAACCGCGCATGCCCCGGCCCCGTGGCCGGGGCAGTGGTATGCGCCGTTGGTGAACCGACGAAGGAAGGGCCGGCTCGAGCATGCACCGACTCCGTCTGGGTGAGCAGGGCCCCGGCGTCGCCGAGGTACGCGGGGCGCTGGCTGGGCTGGGCTACCTCGACGACGGCAACAGCAGCGAGTACTGGCGGGCTCCCAACGCCGTGTTCGACGCCGAACTCGACAGCGCGGTGCGCGCCTTCCAGCAGCAACGGGGCCTGCTCGTCGACGGCATCGTCGGACCGGCGACCTACCGCTCGCTGAAGGAAGCCTCCTACCGACTCGGCGCGCGCACTCTGATCTACCAGTTGTCGGCGCCGCTGTACGGCGACGACGTCGCTACCCTGCAGCGCCGCCTGCAGGACCTCGGCTTCTACGTCGACCGCATCGACGGTTACTTCGGACCCAACACCCACGAGGCGCTCACGGCGTTCCAGCGCGAGATCGGACTGGCGGCCGACGGCATCTGCGGCCCGGACACCCTGCGCTCGCTGGAACTGCTCGGCGCCCGCGTCACCGGCGGCAACCCGCACCGGATCAGCGAGGAAGAAATCGTGCACCGCTCCGGCCCGCAGCTGACCGGCAAGCGGATCGTGATCGATCCGGGGCTGGGCGGGCGCGACCGCGGTATGGCGGTATCCACCGAGTTCGGTGACGTCTACGAAATGGAGATCCTGTGGGATCTCGCCAGCCGGCTGGAAGGACGCATGGCCGCGACCGGGATGGAGACCTTCCTCTCCCGGCCGTGGGGCGCCAACCCCTCCGACGTCGACCGCGCCTCGACCTCCAACGGATTCGACGCCGACCTGATGATCTCGCTGCGCTGCGCCCGCAACGAGAGCCCCGCCGCGAACGGCGTCGCGAGCTTCCACTTCGGCAGCCCCAACGGCTCCGCCTCGATGATCGGGCAGGTGCTGGCCGGGTTCATCCAGCGCGAGATCGTGGCCCGAACCTCGTTGCAGGACTGCCGCACTCACGGCCGGACGTGGGGTCTGCTGCGGTTGACCAAGATGCCGACCGTACAGGTCGACATCGGTTACCTGACAAACGAATACGACGCGTCGGTACTCACCAACCCGCGTTTTCGCGACATCATCGCCGAGGCGATTCTGGTGTCGGTGAAGCGGCTGTACCTTTTGGGGCAAGACGATCAGCCCACCGGAACCTATACGTTCGCCGAACTGCTCGCCGAGGAACTCGCCGCGATCGACCGCGGCTAGATCACGCACACACCAACGTCCGCTCGGCCGCCGCAGCCGCCAGCAACTGATCCAGCGCGTACTCGACGTCTTCCTTCCACCCGTGGTCGGTGTCGAGTGCGAGGCGTAGCCGCGGAAAACGATGGTGCGGTGCGACTACGGAGAATCCGGCGCCGGTGAGGAACTCGGCGTCGATCATGCAGGACTCGGCCGAACAGACCAGGGCGGCACTTGCATGCGGTTGGGTCTGCGCCGCGGGCTCGCCCGACTCGAGGCGAATCCCGAACGCCTCGATCGCGCGCACGCCGCGGCGGACGAGGTCGCGCACGACAGCCTGGATCAACTCGTCGCCGATCCCGCCGTCGACCTGGTCGGCGGACTCGACGCGCAGTGTCGTCAGTAGGACCGCGTCGGCACTGACCGGAGAGGTCGGGAACAGGCTCGCCCGCGGCACCGACCCGGGCGGCGAGTAGATGGCCGATCCCGCGGGTCGGCCATCGACAAGCGCGACCTGCCCACACGATCCCCACTCGAGCATGATCGTGGACAGCCACGCCTCCTTCTCGAAGACCGGGTCAGAGAAGTCGGTCGAGCCGTTACCGACGGACGGGTCGACCTCCCAGAACAGGCAGCGGCGCGCGTGCGGTGGGAGCTTGTCGAGACCGTCGAGGGTGAGAGCGGTGACGCTGGTCGACACGGGATCGTTCAGCCTCCAGCCACAGTCGCGTCACCACGTTTCACCGGTACGGAGCCCCGGCCGCGCCGATGCTCCCGTCTCAGGATAGGCGATCCTCTCGAGACCCGTCGCCGCCGGTCGTCGCGATCGGCGAAGAACCTGCCGCACAACGGCACCCGTAGGCCCGTCACAGTGACGGAACGACTGTGTGTGTGGCGGGCACGGGCCGGCGGCACGGACCCGCGACGGTCAGGCAATGGCCGACTGCTGCTCCATCAGCGAGACGATCCGCTGCAGATCGTCGACCGATCCGAACTCGACCACGATCCTGCCCTTGCGCTTGCCGAGGTTCACCGTGACACGGGTGTCGAACGACTCGGAGAGGCGGTCCGCGACGTGCTGCAGACCGGGCGCCTCCATCGGCTTGCGCCGCGGGGCCGGTGGGGTCGGTAAGTCGCCGCGGTTGGCCAGCGTCACCGCCTCCTCGGTGGCACGCACCGACATCCCCTCCGCGACGATCCGGGCCGCCAGCAGTTCCTGCGCCTCGGCGCCACCGTCGAGCGCGAGCAGCGCGCGGGCGTGCCCCGCCGAGAGCACCCCGGCCGCGACCCGACGCTGCACCGGGATCGGCAGCTTGAGCAGCCGGATCATGTTCGTGATGACCGGGCGGGAGCGGCCCAGACGAGTGGCGAGCTCCTCGTGGGTGACCGCGAACTCGTCGAGGAGTTGCTGGTAAGCGGCAGCCTCTTCCAACGGGTTGAGTTGCACCCGGTGGATGTTCTCGAGCAGAGCGTTGCGGAGCAGAGCGTCGTCGGCGGTCTCCCGCACGATCGCCGGAACGGCTGCGAGCCCCGCCTCCTGCGCCGCGCGCCAGCGGCGCTCGCCCATGACGAGTTGGTAGTCCTGCGGGCCCATCCGCCGAACCACGATCGGCTGCAAGAGGCCGAACTCGCGGATCGAGTGGACCAACTCGGCCAGCGACTCCTCGTCGAACACCTGCCGAGGCTGGCGTGGATTGGGAGAGATCTGGTTCGGCGGGAGTTCACGGTACACCGCACCCGGATCGCTGAGCGGCGCAGAATCGAGCCCCGCGGTCGCCGGCGTTGCGGTGCCGTTGTGCTTCGCGGCCCCGCGCCCGTTGCCGTTCGTCTCGCTGTCGGTGGGAAGCGGCCGGCGCTCGGCGCCGATGATCACGGCGGCGGCGGCGGCGCCGAGGCCGGGGGCCGGGCTGGGGCCGGTCGGGATGAGCGCGGCAAGCCCGCGGCCGAGGCCGCCCTTCCGTGGCTGGTTCATCTGCTCAGCTGGCCTTTCCGACGGTCTCGGTCTGCAGTAATCCAGCCGGTTCCGGCAGCGCGCCCACCGGTTCCGGCACAGCTCCACCAGGTTCGGGCGGGCGTGTCGCGAGTTCGCGTCCGGCGTCGAGATAGCTCATCGCACCACGTGAACCGGGGTCGTGGTCGATGACCGTCGTCCCGTACCCGGGTGCCTCGGACACTTTCACGCTGCGGGGGATCACCGCGCGTAGAACGACGTCGCCGAAGTGGTTGCGTACCTCGTCGGCCACCTGTTCGGCGAGCTTGGTGCGCGCGTCGTACATGGTGAGCACGACGGTGGACACGCGGAGATCGCGGTTGAGGTGAGCCTGCACGAGTTCGATGTTGCGCAGCAGCTGGCCGACGCCCTCGAGGGCGTAGTACTCGCACTGGATCGGGATCAGCACCTCGTTGGCGGCGACGAGGGCGTTGACCGTGAGCAGACCCAGCGACGGCGGGCAGTCGATGAGGACGTAGTCGA
The DNA here is from genome assembly GCA_036524855.1 of Aldersonia sp. Classification (GTDB taxonomy): domain Bacteria; phylum Actinomycetota; class Actinomycetes; order Mycobacteriales; family Mycobacteriaceae; genus Aldersonia. The sequence goes on from DATDBL010000191.1 coordinate 49,765, forward strand.
CGCCGAGCGCATCGAGCGCGGCGGGGGAGAGAGAGGTCTTGAGGCGTCCCTCGCGAGCCACCATGGAGACGAGTTCGATCTCCGCTCCGGCCAGATCGATGGTTGCGGGCACGCAGAAGAGGCGATCGGTGTGCGGGCACAGCTGTACGGCCTCGCGCAGCGAGATGTCGCCGAGGAGAAGCTCGTAGCTCGACGCGACGCCGGCCCGGTGGTCGACGCCGAGTGCGGTACTGGCGTTGCCCTGTGGGTCGAGGTCGACGACGAGGACGTCGAGACCCTGCAGCGCCAGTGCCGCGGCGAGGTTGACCGCGGTCGTGGTCTTGCCGACCCCGCCCTTCTGGTTCGCGATGGTGATGATCCGTCGGCGCGGGGGCCGGGGGAGTGATGCCGTTCCCGGATGCAGCACCTGGCTTGCACGCTTGGCGGCCGCGCCGATGGGAGTGTCGGCCATCGAGATCCCGGACCAGGGGTCTGCATCGCAGCCGTCGGTTTCACGTGAAACGTTCGCGCTGTGGCCGTCGGCCATGGAGATCACTCCTCACGAGAAGGACTACTGCTGGACAACTGAAGTGGACAGCTGCGGCACTACCTCTTCCGGCGTCATCGCCGGCGCTGCTTGCG
>DATDBL010000192.1:0-39583 GCA_036524855.1 Aldersonia sp.
CGACGACGTGTGGCTGCCGCTGTTCCGACCGGCGGCCGGTGAGCCGGCGCCGCTGCCCGAAGACGAGACCGCACCGGACCAGGCGTGGCGACACGTACGGCCGATGGTGAGCCCGAACAAGTTCGAGGACCGGGTCGCCCTCACCGGGATCGGCATGTCGGACATCGGGCGCCGCCTGATGGTGCCCCCGCTGCGGTTGACGGTGCAGGCCTGCCGGCGCGCCGTCGAGGACGCCGGACTGACGATGTCCGACATCGACGGTCTCGCCAGCTATCCGGGCGCCGGCCCGGTCGTCGGGTTCGGCGAGGGCGGGGTGACGGCGCTGGAATCCGCGCTCGGGATCCGGCCGACCTGGCACAACGGCGGCATCGAGACCTTCGGCCCCGGTGGTTCGGTGATCGCGGCGATGCTCGCCGTCGCGTCGGGCCTGGCCCGGCACGTGCTGTGCTTCCGGACGGTGTGGGAGGCCACCTACGGAGAACTCGTCAAGCAGGGCCGGATCACGCCGCCGGGCGGACGCACGCCCAGTTGGATGGTGCCGTTCGGGGCCACCTCGGCGGCGCACACGCTGGCGATGAACGCCCAACGGCACTTCCACCGCTACGGCACGACGCGCGAGACACTCGGGTGGATCGCGTTGAACCAGCGGGCGAATGCCGAACTCGAGCCCACCGCGATCTACCGCGAGCCGCTCACGATGGACGAATACCTGGCGTCCCGCCCGGTGACCACGCCGTTCGGCCTCAACGACTGCGACGTGCCGTGCGACGGATCCGTCGCGGTGATCGTCTCGGCCGTCGACGCCGCCGCCGACCTCGCGAAGCCGCCGGTCCTCGTCGAGGCCGTCGGTACGCAGATCACCGAGCGACTCGAATGGGACCAGAGCACACTCACCCATGAACCACAGGTGCTCGGCCAGGCGGCCCACCTGTGGACCCGAACCTCGCTGCGCCCCCGCGATGTGGACGTCGCCGAACTCTACGACGGATTCACCTTCAACTGCCTGTCCTGGATCGAGGCGCTCGGTTTCTGCTGCATCGGCGAGGCCAAGGATTTCCTCGACGGCGGCAAGAACATTGCCCGCGACGGACAGATTCCGGTGAACACGCACGGTGGCCAACTCTCGCACGGCCGAACCCACGGCATGGGCCTGCTCCACGAGGCGATCGTGCAACTCCGCGGCGACGCCGGAGCCCGCCAGGTTCGCGACGCCCGGGTGGGTGTGGTGAGCAGCGGTGGCCTCACCCCCAGCGGGGTACTGCTGCTGCGGGCGGCGCGGTGACTGCCACCGAGGACCATATCCGGGTAGGTGCCCCGACGGTCGAAGTCGTCGAGGTCGAGGTCGACGGCGTCGCGATCTCGGCGCGCGTCGTTCGGGTTCCGCGCCCGCGGGCCGTGATCGTCGCACTGCACGGGGGCGCAACGACGTCCGTCTACTTCGACTGCCCGGGACATCCCGAACTCTCGCTGCTCCGCGCGGCAGCCGAGTTCGGGTTCAGCGTGGTGGCACTCGATCGCCCGGGATACGGGGCGAGCGCCCCGATCGCCACACTACTCACCGATCCGCACCATCGCCTGGACCTTGTGCTCGCCGCGGTGGATCGGCTCGTTGCGCCGCATCCGACCGGTGCGGGGTTGTTCGTTCTTGCCCATTCGGTCGGCTCCGAAATGGGCCTCCGGATGGCCGCCACCGACCGCGCAGCAAACCTGCTCGGCCTCAGCCTGTCGGGAACGGGACGCGAGCAACAACCTCGGGCGCGCACGGTGCTCGCGACCGGTGGGCCGGGCAAGCCGCCGCGCGGTGTCTTCGGCCTGATCTGGGAACCATCCCGCCTGTATCCCCCCGACGTCCTGGGCGGCGCACGGATCGCCTCGCCTACACCCGATTTCGAGGGCGAGACCGTACGGCGTTGGCCTGCCGAGAACTTCCCCGCGCTCGCACGACGGGTTCGGGTGCCGGTGCAGTTCCTCGCCGCCGAGCACGAACGGGTGTGGCGGGCTGACGCGGGAGCACTCGACGACATCGCCGACCTGTTCACGGCCGCACCGGAGGTACGCGTCGGCACCGTGCTCGACAGCGGCCACAACATCAGCGTCGGCAACACCGCACGGGCATACCATCTTTCGGTGCTCGAATACGTCGAGCACTGCATCGCGCGACGCACGAAGGGAAGTTCACATGCCCGCTGACGACCTCGCATTACTTCTGATTCGCACAGTCCTCGGCGTGACGATGATCGCGCACGGGTACAACCACTGGCGCGGAGGCGGGCGGATCGACGGTACCGCAGGGTGGTTCGCCGGCCTCGGACTGCGCCGTCCCCGACTGCAGGCGTGGCTGAGCGTCGCGACGGAGATCGGCGCCGGTGCGCTGCTGATCGTGGGGTTGTTCACGCCGTTCGCCTGCGCCGCGGTCGTGTCGGTGATGCTCGTCGCCGGCTTGCTCGCCCATCGTCGCAACGGCTTCTTCGTCTTCCGTGAGGGCTACGAGTACGTGCTGGTGCTCGCGGTGGTCGCCGTCGCCCTGGCCCTGCTCGGCCCGGGTGATGTGTCGGTCGACGCCGCCGCCGGCGTCGAGGTCGCGGGCACGGCCGGCGGCGTGGTCGCGCTCGGGTTGGGGGTCGGGTCCGCCGTCGGCCTGCTCGCCACCTCCTGGCAACGGCGGCCGAAGGTGTCTGTATGACACGGCCTATTCGACTTGGAGGCGCACTGATGCGGGTCGGTTTCATCGGACTGGGTAGTCAGGGTGCGCCGATGGCGCGCCAGATCGTGGCCGCGGGATTCCCGACGACGCTGTGGGCGCGGCGACCGCAGACTCTGGAACCGTTCGCCGCGACGGCCGCCCGCACCGCCCCGACGCCCGCCGATCTCGCGTCCGCGAGCGACCTGGTGTGCCTGTGCGTCGTCGGCGATGCGGACGTCACCGATGTGGTGTGCGGCGAGAACGGCGTGCTGGCCGGACTGGCACCCGGCGGCGTGATCGCGATCCACAGCACGGTCCATCCCGACACCTGCCACGACATCGCGGCGAAGGCGGCGGTCACGGGCGTCGCGGTGGTCGACGCGCCGGTGTCCGGCGGCGGGATCGCGGCCGCCGAGCGGCGCCTGCTGGTGATGGTCGGCGGCGCCGATGCCGACGTCGAGCGCTGCCGCCCGGTGTTCGCCACCTACTCGGACCCGATCGTCCATCTCGGCGCGCTCGGTTCGGGGCAGGTCACCAAGTTGCTCAACAATCTTCTCTTCACGGCCAACCTCGCGACCGCCGCCGACGCGTTGGGCCTCGGCCGAACGCTCGGTGTCGATCCGGCAAGGCTCGGCGAGGTCATCACCCACGGCACAGCAAACAGTTTCGCGCTCGGACGGGTCGTCTCCGCGGGCGGCACGCTGGACCGCATCGGCGCCCACGCCGGTCCGTTGCTGCGCAAGGACGTCGGCCTCGTCGCCGCCCTCGCGGACGCGGCCGGCGCGGAACGCGGGATCGTGCTCGACGCCGCCGACGCCACCCTCGACCGGATGGGGCAGTCCCGATGAGCCGGGTGGGGTTCGTCGGCGCCGGGCGGATGGGAACCCCGATGGTGCGCCGCCTCGTCGACGCCGGTCATGAGGTCCGAACCCTCGGGCGCTCCGACGAGAAGCGCCGCGCGATCGCCGAACTCGGTGCCGTGCCCTGCGCGGACACGGGCTCGGTGGCCGACGGTGCCGAGATCGTGGTGGTGTGCGTGTTCACCGACGAGCAGGTCGTGGCGGTCTGCCCCAACCTACTCGCCTCGATGACCCCGGGCACCGCGATCGTCGTCCACACCACCGGCAGCCCCCGGACCGCCGAGGCACTGGCCGAACTCGGCAGCGAGCATGGGGTTTCCGTCGTCGACGCACCGGTCAGCGGTGGACCGCACGACATCGCCGCCGGCCACATCACCGTGTTCCTCGGTGGCACCGACAATGCGGTGGCGCTCGTGCGCCCGGTACTGAGCGCCTACGCCGACCCGATCGTGCACGTCGGGCCGACCGGGTCGGGGCAACGGGTGAAGCTCGTCAACAACGCGCTGTTCGCCGCCCAGATCGGGCTGGTCGCGGAATCGGTTCATCTCGCCGCGCAACTCGGCGTGCCCGAGGACCGCCTGCTGGCCGCGCTGCCGCACGGCAGCAGCACCAGCCGCGCGCTTGCCGGGGTGGCCGCGCGCGGCTCGGTCACCGAATTCGCGGCATCGGTCGGGGAATTCGTGCGCAAGGACATCACGGTGGTACGCAAGGCGATCGCCGAACTCGGCGGCGACCTCGGTGCGCTCGACGACGCCCTCGACGTTGCGCTCGCCCCGCGCGGTACGCGAGAGAGCCAGCCCATCCCACCATCCGTCCCCCACCGACAACCGAATACGTCCCCACGATGGTCCAGTCCCGCACGAGCCAAGAGTGAGTAGCCCAATGAACGTAGAAGATCTGATCCTGGTGAGCATCGACGACCACGTCGTGGAACCGCCCGACATGTTCCTGCGCCACGTTCCCGCGAAGTACCGCGACGAGGCGCCCGTCGTCGTGACCGACGCCAACGGTGTCGATCAGTGGATGTACCAGGGCCGCCCACAGGGGGTCAGCGGCCTCAACGCGGTGGTCTCATGGCCCCCGGAGGAATGGGGCCGCGACCCTGCTGGTTTCGCCGAGATGCGACCCGGTGTCTACGACGTGCATCAGCGGGTGCGCGACATGAGCCGCAACGGCATCCTCGCGTCGATGTGTTTCCCGACGTTCACCGGGTTCTCGGCGCGCCACCTCAATCAGCACCGTGATCCGATCACCTGCATCATGGTGTCCGCGTACAACGACTGGCACATCGACGAGTGGGCCGGCGCCTACCCGGGCCGCTTCATCCCGATCGCCCTGATGCCGACCTGGAATCCCGAGGCGATGTGCGAGGAGATCCGCCGCGTCGCGGCCAAGGGGTGTCGAGCCGTCACAATGCCCGAACTGCCGCATCTCGAGGGCTTGCCGAGCTACCACGACATCGACTACTGGGGCCCGGTCTTCCAGTCCCTGAGCGACGAGAACGTGGTGATGTGCCTGCACATCGGAACCGGCTTCAGCGCACTGCGACTGGCCGAGGACGGTCCCATCGACAACCTCATCGTGCTCGCCTCGCAGATCTCCTCGCTGGCGGCGCAGGACCTGCTGTGGGGCCCGGCGATGCGCAGCTATCCCGACCTGCGATTCGCCTTCTCGGAGGGCGGGATCGGCTGGATCCCGTTCTACCTGGACCGCTGCGACCGCCACTACACGAACCAGAAGTGGCTGCGCCGCGACTTCGGCGGCAAGCTGCCCAGCGACGTGTTCCGGGAGCACTCGCTGGCCTGTTACGTCACCGACAAGACGTCGCTGAAACTTCGCCACGAGATCGGGATCGACATCATCGCCTGGGAATGCGACTACCCGCATTCGGACTGCTTCTGGCCCGACGCTCCCGAGCAGGTCCTTGCCGAACTGAACGCGGCCGGCGCCGACGATACGGACATCGAGAAGATCACCTGGCAGAACTCCTGCCGGTTCTTCGACTGGGATCCGTTCGCGCAGGTGCCGCGCGAGAAAGCGAACGTCGGCGCCCTGCGCGCCGCCGCCGCCGATGTCGACGTGTCGATCCGGCCGCGCAAGGAATGGGCCCGCCTCTACAACGAGAAGCACCTCAGCAAGGCATAGGTACCCGTCGCTCAGGTGCACTGTGCGCTGCGCAGGCAGAATTCGGTGATCCGGTCGACGTCGTCGCCGGAGGGTCGAACCCCCTGCGCCAGGTATTCCGACAGCTTCCCCACGGTCGCGTGCGCCGCCAGCGTCGCGGCGAACTCGGGCTCGGCACTGCCGAGTTCGCGAAACGGCCCGCCCAGCAGGGTCGACAGCCGGTTCGCCGCCGACGGCGGACCCGACACGATCTCCTCCCCCACGCTGCCCGCGTTCCACAGCACGGCGCGCGTGACCTCCGCCGTGCCATCGTCGGCCTGCGACAGCACGCCCGCCACCCAACGCCGCACGCGACCCGAGGCCGTTGCCTCCTTGCTCATCTGATGTGCAAGGTAGCTGTGCAAACGCTCGGTTCCATCGGCCGTGATCGCTGCAACCAATGCGTCCTTGGACGGAAAGTGCCGGTAGAACACGTCGTTCGAAAGGCCCGCGGCTGCGACGATGTCCGCGACGCGGGGCCGGGTGCCGACCCCGCTGCGCCCCATCACCGCGCGCCCGGCGTCGAGCAGCCGACGCACCTCGTTCGCGTAGTTCGCCTCCCGCTGGGACAGCGAGCGGGCCGCGATACGGCTGGCAAGATCGTCGGTCGGCGCAGTGATCAGGTGGTCACTCATGGCGAATCCCGGTGTTCGCGATGCCCGCGCAGATGCCGCCGTCTACGAGCAGATCGACGGCGTTGAGATAGCTTGCCTCGTCGGACAGCACGAACGCCACGACCGCCACGACCGCCGCCGGCCGGCCCGCGCGACCGAGCGGCGATGCCTGCAGCATCGTCGTCATGCTCGGGTTGTGCGCGGCTTCCTGCTGCCCCTGCGGCGTGTCGATGATGCCCGGGGAGACCGAGCAGATCCGCGCGCCCGCCGGACCGAGACGGACCGCCTCCCTCCTGACGAGCCGCTGCACACCGTGTTTCGCCCAGGCGTAGGCCACACCGGGGTGTTCGATCGCTGGACCGACGGCCTCGCGAAGTCGGTCGAGGAACCGCTCGTCCAGCGCATCGTCGAGCACCTCGGCGACTGCGGGGTCAGGAGTGAGATCCGCCAACTGTGCTGCCATCGACGCGAAGCACACCATGGCCGTTCCCGTCGCGGCGAGCGGGCGCAGCGTGTGCACCAACGCGGCGGTGCCGACGAGGTCGACCTCGAGGATGCGCCGCCAGTCCGCCATCGTGGGTGAAATACCGGCGACATGTGCCACCGCGCGCAGCGTACCCACCTCGGCGGCGCGATCGGCGAGCGCTGCCACGCCGTCGTGGTCCGTGATGTCCAGAGCGAAGGGGGTGACCATCGCCGGACCGCCCGACGCCAACGCGCCCGCAGCAGCCTGTACTCCGTCGGCGTCACGATCGACGACCAGCAGATGATCGACCATGCTCGTGATTCGGCGGGCACACTCGAATCCCATCCCCCGGGCGGCGCCGGTGACGATGCCGACGGCGGTCATGCCTCGCTCCCCGCCCAGCACGTCGACAGCCGGGCTCGGCGTCCTTCACGAGACCAGCCCCGCACCGGGTTCGAACTAAGAATTGCATTCTGGATCATAAGAAGCATATTCTCACTCTCGGAGAGGAGATGCAATGGCGTGGGATTTCCAAACCGACCCCGACTTCCAGGAGAAGCTCGAGTGGGCGGATACGTTCGTGCGCGAGGAGGTCGAACCAATCGACCTCGCGGTCCCGCACCTGCAGTTCGTGCCGCTGGACGAGAAGCGGCGCAAGGTGATCGACCCGCTCAAGGAGGAGGTACGGCGACAGGGACTGTGGGCGACCCACCTCGGCCAGGAGCTGGGCGGGCAGGGCCATGGCCAGCTGAAGCTGGCGCTGCTCAACGAGATCCTCGGTCGGTCGTCGTGGGCGCCGATCGTGTTCGGTTGTCAGGCGCCCGATACCGGTAACGCGGAGATCATCGCGCATTTCGGGACCGACGCGCAGAAGCAGCGCTACCTGCGACCCCTGCTCGACGGCGAGATCTTCTCCTGCTACTCGATGACCGAGCCGCAGGCCGGTGCCGACCCAACCCGGTTCGAGACTCGCGCGGTCCGCGACGGCGACGACTGGGTGATCAACGGGTGGAAGTTCTTCTCGTCCAACGCGAAGACTTCGACGTTCCTGATCGTCATGGCGGTGACCGACCCAGACGTCAGCGCGTACAACGGGATGTCGATGTTCCTCGTCCCCGCGGACACTCCGGGCATCGAGATCGTGCGCAACGTCGGACTCTACGGCGAGCCGGTGGACGAAGGCTCGCACGCGCTCATCCAATACCGCGACGTCCGCGTCCCCGCGGAATCGCTGCTCGGCGGCGAGGGGCAGGCCTTCGCGATCGCACAGACCAGGCTCGGCGGCGGCCGCATCCACCACGCGATGCGGACGATCGGCTTGGCCCAGAAGGCCCTCGACATGATGTGCGAGCGCGCGCTGAGCCGCGAAACCGCGGGAAGCCGGCTGTCGGACAAGCAGTTCGTGCAGGGATACATCGCCGATTCCTACGCACAGCTGGTGCAGTTCCGGCTCTTCGTGCTCTACACCGCGTGGGAGATCGACAAGTACAACGACTACAAGAAGGTGCGCAAGGACATCGCGACGGCCAAGGTCGTCATGCCGACCGTGCTGCACGACATCGCCTGGCGTGCCATGCAGGTCCACGGTGCGCTGGGCGTCAGCAACGAGATGCCGTTCTTCGGCATGATCCACGGGGCCGGGGTGATGGGTCTCGCCGACGGTCCCACCGAGGTCCACAAGACCACCGTCGCCCGCCAGGTTCTGCGCGACTACGAACCCAGCGACGACCTGTGGCCGACCGAGTGGATTCCACGCAAGCAAGCGGCGGCACGCGAGAAGTTCGCCGAATACCTCGAACACGAAGTGGGGAACCTGTGATCGACACCGAACGCCTGGCCGACTGGATGGACGGGCAGGGGTTGCCCGGCAAGGGCGAACCGCTCGAGGCCCGATTCCTCTCCGGCGGTACGCAGAACGAGATCTACGAGATCAGCCGCGGCGAACACCGCTGCGTCATCCGGATCCCACCGCCCGATGCCCCGGCCAACCGGGACGAAGGAATCCTGCGCGAGTGGCGGATCATCGAGGCACTCGACGGCACCGACGTCCCGCACACCCCCGCGATCGCGGCCTGTTCCGACCTCGATGTCCTGGGTCGGGCGTTCTACCTGATGGGCTTCGTCGACGGTTGGTCGCCGATGGGCCGCAAGGCCTGGCCGGCACCGTACGACACCGATTTCACCGCCCGTGCCGGACTGGCATACCAACTCGCCGAGGGCATCGCGCTGCTGTCCAAGGTCGACTGGCGCGCAAAGGGCCTTCAGGACCTCGGCCGCCCCGACGGCTTCCACGACCGTCAGGTGGCCCGGTGGACAAGCTTTTTCGACCGGATCAAGGGTCGCGACCTCGACGGGATGGAGGTCGCCACCGCCTGGCTGCGCACCCACCGCCCGCTCGACTTCGAACCCGGCCTCATGCACGGCGACTACCAGTTCGCAAACGTCATGTACCGCAACGACGCCCCCGCCCAACTCGCCGCCATCGTCGACTGGGAGATGGGCACGGTCGGCGATCCCAAGCTCGACCTGGCCTGGATGGTGCAGAGCTGGCCGGCCGACACCGCCTCCCCCGACGCGGCGACGGCGAGTTACGTCGACCTGCAGGGCATGCCGTCGCGCGATCAGCTCGTCGCACACTACGCCGAGGTATCCGGGCGCCAGGTCGACGACCTGGACTACTATCTGGTGCTCGCGAAATGGAAGCTCGCGATCGTGCTCGAGCAGGGATTCCAGCGCGCAGGCGACGACATCAAGCTGCAGACGTTCGGACCGATCGTGCCGACGTTGATGAGGTCGGCGGCCGAGCTCGCCGAGTCGACGGACTACGCGGCATGACGGGCACGACCGGGGACCTCGTCGTCGAGCGCCGGGGTTCTGTGCTGGTGGTTCGGCTGAACCGTCCGGCATCGCGAAATACGTTGACCCAAAACATCTTCAGTGGGATCGGCGCGGCGGTGCTCGAAGCCGAATCCGACCCGGACACACGCGTGATCGTGCTCGTCGGAACCGGTGACCGGGCGTTCTGCGCGGGGATGGACCTGCGCGAATTCGCCGACGGAGCCGACGGATTCACCGCCGACGAGTCCGCGGCGGCCTACGATCGGCTCACCCGCGGGCGGACGACCGTTCCCGTCGTCGGCGCCGCGAATGGTGCCGCGGTCGGCGGAGGGTTGGAACTGCTGCTCGGCTGCGACATCGTCGTCGCGTCCCGGACTGCGAAATTCGCACTGCCCGAAACGAAGCGTGGGCTGTTCCCCGGTGGCGGCGGCACGTTCATCGGCACTCGGATCCCGCTCGGCATCGCCCTGGAGTTGACGCTCACCGGCGAGCCGATCACGGCGGAGCGAGCCTACGAAATCGGTCTCGTCAACGCCGTCGTAGCGCCGGACCAGGTGCTCGACACTGCATTACGCTACGCCGATCTGATTGCCGGCAACGCACCCCTGGGCGTGGCCGCGGCCAAGGAACTGGTGCGTCTCGCGCTGTCCGACACAACCGCAGCCGAGCAGCGGCTCGGCGAGCTACAGAAGAGCGTGTTCGGCAGCGCCGACGCCCGAGAAGGCGCGATGTCCTTCGTCGAGAAGCGGCCACCCGCGTGGCAGGGACGGTGAGCTGAGGGTGCGTGCCGCCATCTGCCCGACCTACGGTCCGCCGGAGGTCGTCCGCGTCGAACACGTGCCGGCTCCCCTGCCGGGCCGGGGCCAGGCGCGGGTGCGGATCGTGACCGCCGCGGTCAACTACCCGGACGTGCTGCTGGTCGCGAACAAGTATCAGATCAGTGTCCCGCCACCGTTCGTGCCGGGCAGCGAATACGCCGGCGTGGTCACGGAAATCGGTGCCGGCGTGACCGGTCTGGCGGTCGGCGACCGCGTGACGAGCACCGGTCTCGTCGGCGCGTTCGCGGAGGAGGTCGTGGGATCCGCCGACAAACTGATACCGATACCGGACGGTGTCGACGACACCTGCGCGGCCGCGTTCGGGGTGGCGCACCGGACGGCCTACCACGCACTGCGCTCGGTGGCGCAGGTTCGCTCCGGCTCCGAGCTGATCGTGCTCGGGGCGGGCGGCGGCGTCGGCCTGGCCGCCGTCCAACTCGGCGTCGCGCTCGGCGCCAGGGTCACCGCCGTCGCGTCCTCGGCGGAAAAGCTGGAGGTCGCGGGCCGAAATGGTGCCACACACCTGATCGAGCACCGCCGGGTCGATCTCCGCCGGGTCGATCTCCGCTCTGGGTTACGCGCCGCGCTCCCCGACGGTGCCGACGCCGTGCTCGACCCCGTCGGCGGAGACCTCGCCGAGCCGGCGCTGCGCACCCTGCGCCGAGGCGGACGTTACGTCACCATCGGATTCGCATCCGGCACGATTCCGCGGATCCCGCTCAACCTGATCCTGGTCAAGGGAGTCTCGTTGCACGGGTTCGCCTTTCAAGACCTCGATCCGGAGGAATACCGGCGCAACGAGGCGGAACTGGCCCACCTGCTCAGCAGCGGGCGGGTGCGCCCACACATCGGCGCGACCTATCCGCTCGAGGACGCCGCCGCCGCGTTACGCGAGGTCGCCGACGGTCGTGCGATCGGCAAGGTCGTGATCGCCGTGAGCGGCTGACTCAACTCACACCGCGGGTGTCAGGTCGGCCACCGACCGGTATCCGGTAGCGACCACAGCCCCGCTGAAAACCTCGGTGAGGCTGGGCTGTTCGGAGGACTCGAGGGCGGCGAGGGCCTGGGCCTTGAAGGCGCGAGCGGCGACGCTGAGGCGGTGCGGCAGCGGGGTGCAGCGGCGCTCGACTTCGGCGGGCAGCCCGTCACCCCATACCCGCACCTCGGCGATCCCCTCGTCGATGGTGTGCAGGACCCCACGACGGACCCGGTCGTCGCACTCGACGAGTCGGCCCGCGACGGCGAGTGCCCGCGGCACGGGCCCGTGCTCGGCGGCGGCGAGAGAGCACTCGAGCGGCAGCACGGTCGCACCGAGAATCTGCACGGGTCTGGTCTCGCCCACATCCGCGACGTGGACCGTGACGTCCCACCCGGCCATCATCCGGTCGAACATCCAGCCACCGGCGTACTGCACGACTTCCGTCATGTTCGGTGCGACGACGGCGAGGCGGTATCTGAGGCTGCGGCGGCGGGCGCCAGCTCGCGTCGCAGCGACTGCACGTAGTCCTGGAACGCGCCCTGCAGCGGTATCGATCGATCGAGTAGCCATGAGGTCTCCATCCCATTGAGGAAGGCAACTATCTCCACGGCCTTGACGGCCGGGTCAACATCATCTCGGTAGACGCCGGCGCGCTGACCACGCCGGATCTGCCCGGCGACGGTGTCGACCGCCGCCCGGTAACGCGCCAGTAGGCGATCGTGCAAGGGAGCCGCGGGATCGATGTTTTCGCTGACCAACACGGAGAACGTCCCGACCAGGTCGGGCGAGCGTTCGAACCGTTCGGCGACACGCAACAGCTGATCGGTGATCACGCCGGTGCGGTCGGCGTGCCGGTCGTCGTCCTGGTCGCGTGCATCGAGAACCGCATGGAGCAATTGCTCCTTCGACTCGAAATGGTGCAGCAACCCGGCGGGGCTGACACCGGCTTCACGGGCAATCTGCGCCAAGGAGGTGCTGCGCCACCCGTAGCGGGTGAGCAGTCGCTGGGCTGCAGCGAGGATCTGGATCTTCCGATCCTCACCCTTGGCGAGAAGCGTGGCGTACCGCCGAGTGTCGATCACCGAACTCCCTCTCAACTAAACCTACTGAACACACAGTAGGTTGGTTTTGAGGATGTGACAAGGGTCTCAGTGGTTTCTTGTGTGCGGAATCACACCCGGGGCGCCTACACCGAGAGTTCGACGACGGTGGCGTTGGCGGTGCCGCCTCCTTCGCACATGGTCTGCAGGCCGTAGCGGATCCCGCGGGCGCGCATGTGGTGGACCATGCGGGTGAGCAGGACCGCGCCGGAGCCGCCGAGGGGGTGGCCGAGGGCGATGGCGCCGCCGAGCGGGTTGACCAGGTCCGGGTCGGCGCCGGTCTCCGCGATCCACGCGAGCGGGATCGGGGCTAAGGCCTCGTTGACCTCGAAGACGCCGATCTCGGACAGGTCGAGGCCGGCCCTCGCGAGCACCTTCTCCGTGGCCGGGATCGGGCCGGTCAGCATCAGGACCGGGTCGGACCCGGCGACCGCGCCCGAGACGTAGCGCGCGATCGGCACCAGTCCCAGGTCGCGCGCCTTCTCCGAGGTCGTCAGCAGCAGCGCGGCGGCCCCGTCGGAGATCTGCGACGAGTTGCCCGCGTGGATGACGCCGTCGGGCAGGAAGGCCGGCTTCAGTCCGGCGAGCGTCTCGGCGGTGGTACCGCGGCGCACTCCCTCGTCGGCGGCGACGACCCCGGACTCGGTCGTCACCGGGACGATCTGCGTGGCGAAGGCGCCCGCGTCCGACGCCGCGGCCGCCAGGTCGTGCGACCGGGCCGCGAACTCGTCGAGCCGGGTCCGATCCAGTCCCCACTTCTGGGCGATCAGTTCGGCGGAGATGCCCTGGTTGAAGTCGAAGTCCGGGTACCGCGCGCGCACCCTCGGCCCGTAGGGCACGCCGCCGGCCTTGGCCGACCCGAGGGGCACCCGGCTCATCACCTCCACGCCGCCGGCGACGACGACGTCCTGCTGCCCCGACATGACCGCCTGCGCGGCGAAGTCCACCGCCTGCTGGCTCGAGCCGCAGGCCCGGTTGACGGTGGTGCCGGGGATCGTGTCGGGCCACCCGGCGGCGAGCACCGCGTAGCGGCCGATGTTGCTCGACTGGTCCCCCACCTGAGACACGCAACCCCAGACGACGTCGTCGATCACCGCCGGGTCGATGCCGGTGCGCTCGATCAGTGCCTTCAGCACGACCGCGGACAGGTCGGCGGCGTGCATGGTCGACAACCCGCCGTTGCGCTTGCCTACCGGGGTCCGGACCGCCTCGGCGATCACGACGTCACGCATGTGTTCTCCCTCCAGTTGGGTCCGTCATGTGCTCCGCGCACCGGCCCGTGTCACCGCCCACCGGCCGGTGAAACGGGGTTCGCGCTTCTCGGCGAACGCGGCGTAGGCCTCGGCCGCGTCGGCTGTGGCGAAGTTGATCGCCTGTGCGCGGGCCTCGTTCGCGAGGGCGTCGCGCAGCGTGCGGTCCGCACCCTCGTTCAACAGCGCCTTGGTCTGAGCCAACGCGACCGGCGGGCCGGCGGCCAACCGCGCGCACAGGTCGGTGACGAACCCGTCGATCTCGGCGTCGTCGACCACCCAGGTGACCAGCCCGAGGGCGTGCGCCTGCGCGGCGTCGATGGTCTCCGCCGTCAGCACCAGCCGCTTCGCCTGCTGCAGGCCGATCAGCTTCGGTAGCAGCCAGGATCCGCCCAGGTCCAGGGAGAGTCCGCGGCGCGTGAATACCTGCGCAAAGGTCGATCCGGGCGTCGCGACCACCAGGTCGCAGCCGAGTGCGAGGTTCCATCCGGCGCCCACCGCGGGTCCGCTCACCTTCGCGACGGTCGGCTTGGGCATCTCGTGCAGCGCGAGTGCGACGTCGCCGAGAATGCGCATCTTCTCGGTCGGATGCCGCGGATCCGGTCGCGAGATGTCGGCACCCGAGCAGAACGCTCCCCCAGCGCCGGTGACGACAACGACCCGCACCGCGGGATCCTCGGCGGCCGCGGCGAGCGCGGTCCGCAGGGTGTCCCAGCCCGGCCAGTCGATCGCGTTACGCCGTTCCGGCCGGTCGAGTACCAGCGTGCGGACGCCGTCGCGGTCGACGACCGACAGCATCGAACTCACCGCGGGTACGCCGGACCGACCGTGCCCTGCGCGCGCAGGCACGCGAGGTCGTCGCCGACGACGCCCAACTCGGCGAGCACTGCGTCGGTGTGCTGCCCGAGTCCCGGCACGGCACCCATCTGCGGTGCCCAGCCGGCGATGACCGGCGGCGGCAACAGCGCGGGGATGGTTCCCGACGGCGTCTCGATGTCGCGCCATCGATCGCGTTGCGCCAGTTGCGGATGCGCGACGACGTCGCTTGGCCGGTTCAGCCGCGCGTTGCCGATGCCGGCCTCGTCCGCGACCTTCTGGACGTGCACCAGATCGTGACGTGCACACCAGGATCCGATCTCGGCGTCGAGCAGATCGCGATGCTCGACCCGCCCGGCGGTGCGCGCCAGGCGCGCGTCGTCGGCGAGGTCGGGGCGGCGCAGGATCTCCCGCGCCAACCGCTGCCACTCCCGGTCGTTCGTGGTGCCGAGCACCACGGTCTGCCCGTCGGCGGTTTCGTAGGCCCCATAGGGCGCCACCGCCGGCGATCCCATCCCCCGCGGTTCCTGATCGATCCCGGAGTGCCGGGTGTAATTCAGCGCATAGCCCATGAGTTCGGCCATCGTGTCGAACAGGCTCACCGTGATCGCACGGCCCCGTCGCTCACGACGGTCACCCAGCACGGCCAGGATCGACAGCGCCGCATACAGTCCCGTGCAGACATCGGCCATCGGCGGGCCCGGCTTGGCGGGCGCGCCCGGGAGACCGGTGATCGCGCAGGCACCCGACTCGGCCTGCACCAGCAGGTCGTAGGCCCTCTTGTGCGAGAGCGGACCGCCCGCCCCGTACCCGTCGATCTCGACCGCGACGAGGTGCGGGTGGCTGATCGCGAGATCGGCCGGCGTGATGCCCATGCGCGAGGTCGCCCCCGGTGCCAGGTTGGACACCAGCACGTCCGCGTCGTCGAGCAGTCGGCGCAGCAACGCGATCCCCTCGTCGGACTTGAGGTCCAGCGTGACGGATTCCTTGCCCCGGTTGACCCAGACGAAGTGGGCGGCCATCCCGTTGACCACGTCGTCGTAGTGCCTCGCGAAGTCGCCCCCGTCGGGGTTCTCCACCTTGATCACCCGGGCACCGAAGTCGGCGAGTGTCCGGGTGCACATCGGCGCGGACACCGCCTGCTCGAGCGCGACAACGGTGAGACCTACCAGTGGCGACGCGGGCATCAGATGACCAGTCCGCCGTCCACGGGCAGCACCTGCCCGGTGACGAACGAGGCCGCGTCCGAGGCCAGGAACACGAAGGCATTGGCGACCTCCTCCGGCTGTGCCCAGCGCCGCAACGGGATTCGGGCCAGCATCGTCGATGCGAACTTGTCGTCCGTGCGGATGGTCTCGGTCATCGGGGTCGCGGCCAGCGGCGCGACGGCGTTCACGAGGATGTTCTTGCGCGCCAGTTCCCGTGCCAGCGACTTGGTCATGCCGATGATGGCCGCCTTCGCCGCCGAGTAGTTCACCTGCCCCAGCGTGCCGGTGATGCCGGCCGACGACGTGACGTTGATGATCCGGCCCGTGCCGTCGGTCGCCAGCACCGGCAACGCCGCCTGCGCGCAGTTGAAGGCACCGATCAGGTGGATGTCGAGCATCCGCCGGACGCTGTCCTCGGTGGTGTCGGCGAACATGGCCGGCGCGGTGACACCGGCGTTGTTGACGACGATGTGCAGCGCCCCCGAACCCAGTCCCGCCGCCCGCGCGGCCGCGGCGCCGGCGGCGTCGCGGTCCCGGACGTCGAGAGCCATGCTGTCCGCCTTGCCGCCGTCGTTGGCGATCTGCTCCGCGACCGCAGCGGCCGCGGCTGGATCGACGTCGGTGACCAGGACCGCGGCACCCGCGGTTGCAAGGGCCCGCGACACCGCGGACCCGATGCCGCCACCGGCGCCGGTCACCAGCGCGGCGCGTCCGGTCAGGTCGAACGCGGACCGCCCGGTCCGGTTTAGCACTGAAT
This sequence comes from Aldersonia sp., assembly GCA_036524855.1. Taxonomy (GTDB): domain Bacteria; phylum Actinomycetota; class Actinomycetes; order Mycobacteriales; family Mycobacteriaceae; genus Aldersonia. The sequence goes on from DATDBL010000192.1 coordinate 16,553, forward strand.
TCGTCTCGCCCATCTAGTAACTCCTCGGCAGTCCCAATGTGTGTGAACCCAGGTAGTTCAGGATCATCTCCTGGCTGATCGGCGCGATCTTCATGACCCGCGCCTCACGGAAGTAGCGCGCGACGTTGTACTCCTCGGCGTAGCCCATGCCGCCGTGCGTCTGCAGTGCCCGGTCGGTGGCCTCGAATCCCGCGTCGGCGCAGAGGTACTTCGCGGTGTTCGCCTCCCGGCCGCACGGCCGGCCCTGATCGTAGAGCCAGGTTGCCTTGCGCAGCACCAACTCCGCGGCATCCAGGCGCGCGAGAGAATCCGCCAGCGGGAACTGGATCGCCTGGTTCTGGCCGATCGGCCGGTCGAACACGACTCGTTCGTTCGCGTAGCGCACGGCGCGGTCGAGGGCGACACGCCCCAATCCCAGTGCCTCGGCGGCGATCAGCATCCGCTCGGGGTTGAGCCCGTCGAGCAGGTACCGGAAGCCGTGGCCCTCCTCGCCGACGCGGTCCTCGACCGGGACGCGCAGGTTGTCGATGAACACCTCGTTGGAGGTGACGGCGTTGCGGCCGGCCTTCGCGATCGGCCGGATGTCGACGTGGGCGCGGTCGAGATCGGTGAGGAACAGCGTCATCCCGTCGGTCTTCTTGGCGCCCTCTTTCTTTTCGATGTCGGCGTAGCGCTGGGTCCGGGTGAGCAGCAGGATCTTCTCGGATTCGAGCGCCTTGGAGATCCACACCTTGCGCCCGTTCACCACGTAGTGGTCGCCGTCACGGCGCGCGAAGGTGGTGATCCGCGACGTGTCCAGTCCCGCCCCGGGTTCCGTGACCCCGAAGCACACGTGTAGATCGCCGTTGGCGATGCGCGGCAGTGTGCGCCGCTTGAGTTCCTCGGACCCATGCACGACCACGGGGTGCATACCGAAGATCGAGAGGTGGATCGCGGTGGCCGCGTTCATCCCGCCGCCGGAGCGGGAGACCTCCTCGAGGATCAGCGACGCCTCGGTGATGCCGAGTCCGTGACCCCCGTACTCCTCCGGGATCGTGATGCCGAGCCAGCCACCGTCCGCGATCGCGCGGTAGTACTCGGTGGGGAATTCGTGCTTGGCGTCCTTCTCCATCCAGTACTGGTCGTCGAACCGGCGCATCAGTTCGGTCACCGACTTGCGGATCAGCTGTTGGTCCTCGGACAGGTCGAAGTTCATGCCCTCGGTCATCGGTGAGGTCCTCTCCGTGGATCAGTCGGACGCAGGCAGCGGCTTGGCGGCCTTGATGGTCATTGGGCTGCCAGCACAGGCAAGCTCTCCGGTTCCCGAGCAGGTGCACAGCAATTCGACGGTTTCCCCGGCGTTGACATATCGCTTGCCGACCAGCGTGCCGGCCGGAGTCGCCTGCGGCGCTGACGGCGGGGCCGACGCCGGGACCATCGGTGTGCCGCCGCAGGTGATCGTGGGTAGGTGGTCGGCCGGTGCACGCACGACGACGACCCGGGTCCCGCAGGACGTGCTGGCCAGTTGTGCGCCGGGCCGTAGCGCAGTGTCGTCGGTCATCGTGCCTCCTTGCCGGTGCTGTGATCAGTTGACGTTCCTCGGCGACTGAGGACGCTAGTAGGAAAACTAGCTTCTCATTGCGGGAGAATCAAATGTGCAATCCTGCGTCGGCCGGCCGACAGTGGTCTGGAGGCGCTCTATAGCCCGTACAGGAGGTCGATCACCCGCGGCCCGTCGCGCCGACGGGCGGCCTCGACCTCGCCTTCGACCAGCGACGACAGATCGCCGATTGACTATCGCGCGACTACGTGGAAATCTAGTATCTGGAAATGAGAACATAATTCTCCTGAGAGGAGGTTCTGGGATGCGACTCCCCCCGCTCCCCGCCGACGAATGGGACGACCGCACCCGCGCAGCCCTGCGCGGCATGATGCCTCGTGCGCGGCAGACCCCCGCGGAGGCAGGAAACGGGCTGGGCACACTGCTTCGCCATCCCGATCTGACCGAGGCGTTCCTCGGTTTCAACGTTCATCTGCTGTTCCGGTCGACCCTGTCGCCGCGCATCAGGGAACTGGCGATCCTGCGCGTCGCCCACCGCAGGGACAGCGCCTACGAGTGGGCACACCACGAGGAACTCGCCCGGGCCGCCGGCCTGTCCGATGACCAGATCGCCGGGGTGCGCAGCGGGAAACTCGCCGACGACTTCGACCGCGTCGTCCTCGACGCCGTCGACGAACTCGACGGGACGTCGCAGATCTCCGATCCGACCTGGGCCGCGCTGGGCGCGCGACTCGACGATCGCCAACGCATGGACCTGATCTTCACGGTCGGCGGGTACGCCCTGCTGGCCATGGCCTTCAACACCTTCGGCGTCGAGCTAGAACACGACGAGCTAGAACACGAGAGGTAGAACCTTGTCGCACTTCACCAAACCAGCCGAAGGTAGCTGGACCGAGCACTTCCCGGACCTCGGCACGGAACCGGTCGATTACACCGACTCGATCGACCCGGAGTTCTACGAGGCCGAGCGCAACGCGATCTTCAAGCGGACGTGGCTCAACGTCGGACGAGTCGAGCGGCTGCCCCGCACGGGCAGTTACTTCACCCGCGAACTGGCCTGCCTGGGCACGTCGCTGATCATCGTCAAGGGCCGCGACGGCGTCATCCGGGCGCTCCACAACGTCTGCCGGCACCGCGGCAACAAGCTGGTGTGGAACGACTTTCCCAACGAGGAGACATCGGGTAGCTGCCGACAGTTCGCGTGCAAGTACCACGCGTGGCGCTACGACCTCGACGGCAAGCTGAGCTACGTCCAGCAGGAGGGCGAATTCTTCGACCTCGACAAGCAGGAGTACGGCCTGGTGTCCGTGCGGTGCGAGGTATGGGAGGGGTTCATCTTCATCAACCTCGACGACAACGCGCGACCGCTGCGGGAGTACCTCGGTAAGTACGCCGAGGGCATCGAGGGCTATCCGTTCCACGAGATGACCGAGGTGTACAGCTACCGGGCCGAGATCGGGAGCAACTGGAAGCTGTTCATCGACGCGTTCGCCGAGTTCTACCACGCCCCTGTGCTGCATCAGAAGCAGGCGGTGAAGGACGAGGCCGACAAACTGATGAGCACCGGCTTCGAGGCCCTGCACTACGACCTGCAGAGCCCGCACTCGATGATCTCGTCGTGGGGCGGGATGTCCCCGCCGAAGGACCTCGCCATGGTCAAGCCGATCGAACGGGTGCTGCGCAGCGGGCTGTTCGGCCCGTGGGACCGCCCCGACATCGAGGGCCTGGACCCGCTGCCGCCGGGAATCAACCCCGCCGGCGCGAAACCCTGGGGCGTCGACGAGTTCGAGATCTTCCCGAACATGTCGCTGCTGTTCTGGGCACCGGGCTGGTACCTCACCTACCACTACTGGCCCACTGCGGTGGACAAGCACATCTTCGAGGCCAACCTGTATTTCGTGCCGCCGAAGAACACGCGCGAACGGCTCGCCCAGGAACTGGCCGCGGTCACGTTCAAGGAGTACGCGCTGCAGGACGCGAACACCCTCGAGGCCACCCAGACGATGTTGGCGACCCGCACGGTCACCGACTTCCCGCTCTGTGACCAGGAGATCCTGCTGCGCCACCTGCACAAGGTCGTGAAGGACAAGGTCCAGGAGTATCGAGAGGAAAACAATGTCCACGCTACCAACTGAATTCGCGGACCTCGAGCCCTACGCCGACTGGGCGCTGGCGACCGAGGCCGAACGCTATGCCAAGCGCCTCGCGTCCTCGATGCCGCAGATGCAGGAGTTCTACGACGTCGCCTTCGGTCGACTCGAGGACGCGATCACCTACTGCGACAAGTTCGATCTCGACGACCTGCCCGACGACGCCCGGTCGCTGCTGCACCTGATGCAGTCGCTGGTCATGGTGTCGTTCCCGGTGGAGGTCTGGAAGCAGCCACGGGTACCGGACAGCGGCGCCGCGTGGGCCGAACTGATCCGGGAACCGGTGGTCTGAGCACATGTTGACGCTGAAGGCCGCCGGTCTGCTCGACGTCGACGCGGGAGAGATCGTGCGGCCCGGCGTGCTGAAGGTCGATGGGGACCGGATCGTCGAGGTCGGGGGGGAACCGGAGGGTGAGGTCCTCGATCTCGGCGACCTGATCCTGCTGCCCGGACTGATGGACATGGAGGTCAACCTCCTGATGGGTGGGCGCGGCGAGCGCCCCGTCTACTCCACCGTCCAGGACGATCCGCCGACCCGGATGCTGCGTGGGGTCGGCAACGCCCGGCGCACACTGCGTGCGGGATTCACGACGGTGCGCAACCTCGGACTGTTCGTCAAGACCGGCGGCTACCTCCTCGACGTCGCGCTCGGCCGGGCGATCGACGCCGGCTGGATCGACGGTCCCCGCATCGTGCCGGCCGGGCACGCGATCACCCCGACCGGCGGGCACCTCGACCCGACGATGTTCGCAGCGTTCGCGCCCGGCGTCATGGAGTTGACGCTCGAGGAAGGCATCGCGAACGGCGTCGACGAGGTGCGTAAGGCGGTGCGCTACCAGATCAAGCACGGTGCCCAGCTGATCAAGGTGTGCGTCTCCGGCGGGGTGATGTCGCACACCGGGGCCCCAGGTGCACAGCACTATTCGTTCGACGAGCTGTGCGCCATCGTCGACGAGGCGCATCGGCGCGGGCTGCGCGTCGCCTCGCACACGCACGGTGCCGAGGCGGTGAAGCAGGCCGTCGAGGCCGGCATCGACTGCATCGAGCACGGCTTCCTGATCGACGACGACGCGATCGCGATGCTGGTGAAGAACGACACCTACCTCGTGCCGACGACCCGTCTCGCCGACGCCATGGACATCTCGCACGCCCCGGCCGACCTGCAGGCCAAGGCGGCCGAGATGTTCCCGCGCGCACGCAAGTCCGTGCTGGCGGCCTACGAGGCGGGGGTGAAGATCGCGGTCGGGACCGACGCCCCGGCGATCCCGCACGGCCGCAACGCCGACGAGTTGGTCGCGCTCGTCGAGCGGGGCATGCCCCCGATCGCCGTGCTCCGCGCGGCGACCACCACCGCGGCCGAACTCATCGACGTCGAGGACCGCGGACGGTTGGCGGAAGGCCTGCTGGCCGACGTCATCGGCGTCCCCGGAGATCCGTTGGCGGACATCACCGTCACCCAGCAGGTGCGGTTCGTGATGAAAGGCGGAAAGGTCCATGTCGGAAACCCGGTCTGAAACCGACGAACTCGTCGCAATCCAGCAACTGCTCGCGCGCTACGCGGTGACCATCACCCAGGGCGACATCGACGGCATGATCGGCGTGTTCACCGCGGACGGCACCTACAGCGCCTTCGGGGACACGTTCACCCTCGACGAGTTCCCCACCCTCGTCGAGGCGGCGCCCAAGGGCCTGTTTCTCACCGGCACCGCACTCGTGGACCTCGACGGCGACACCGCGACCGGCACGCAGCCGTTGTGCTTCATCGACCACGCGACGCACGACATGCGGATCGGCTACTACCGCGACACGTATGCGAAGACCGCGGACGGATGGCGGTTGCGGACACGCGCGATGACGTTCATCCGGCGCAGCGGCGAGCACAACTCCGGGCGCCCGCACGCCTACGAGGCGCCGAGGGGATGAACCCGACCGACTTCCGCGCGAAGCTGTCGGCCTGGCTCGACCACCACGACCTCTCCCCCGGCGCCGATCACAGCCTCGACGGGCAGGTGGCGCAACTCGAACGGGTCCGCCGTGCGCTGTTCGACGCGGGGTGGATGCAGCACGGCTGGCCGGTCGAGGTGGGTGGTGCCGGCGGGCCCGCGGTGCTGCGCGCGATCCTCGGTGAGGAGGTCGCGACGCGGGATCTCGCCGAGCCCGGCATCTACTCGATGATCGAGGTGCTGGCGCCGACGATGATCTCGTATGCGCGTCCCGACCTCGCCGCCGAGATGGTCCCGCTGCTGCTGAGCGGGCGCGAACTGTGGTGCCAGGGCTTCTCCGAACCCGGCTCCGGCAGCGACCTCGCGTCGCTGTCGACGCGGGCCGAGGATCGAGGTGATCACTGGATCGTCAACGGGCAGAAAGTCTGGACGAGCCTGGCGCAGTACTCGCAGCGCTGCATCCTGCTCACCCGCACCGCGCCCGGCCACGACGGCATCACCGCCTTCTTCGTGGACATGGACACCCCCGGCATCACCGTCAAGCCGTTGCGCACCATGCACGGCGTCGACGAGTTCGCCGAGGTGTACTTCGACGACGTCGCCGTGCCCGCCGACCGGATGCTGGGCCGCCCCGGCGACGGGTGGCGGGTCGCGATGGATCTGCTGCCGCACGAACGCTCCACCTGCTTCTGGCACCGGATCGCCTACCTGTACACCCGGTTGGACAAGTTGCTCCCCGCGGCCGACCCCGCCGACGACGCGGACGTCGGCGCCGCCTACCTGGCGCTGCACGCGGCGCGGTGCCGGTCCCGGCAGACCCAGCAACGCCTCGCCGACGGGGCCCGCCTCGGCCCCGAGACCTCGATCGACAAGGTGCTGCTGGCCACGGCCGAGCAGCAACTCTTCGACACCGCCCGTGATCTGCTGCCCGGCGAGATCGAGCTGACCGACACGCCGTGGCGCGCGGAGTTCCTGTACTCGCGTGCGGCCACCATCTACGGCGGCACGGCGGAGATCCAACGCAACATCATCGCCCGCCGCCTACTCGACCTGGGAAAGGGTAGCGATGGCTGAGCATTCGATGGACCGGGTCGAACGCGACCTGCTCGCGGACACCCTGCGCAAGGCGATGACGTCGACGTCGGGGGCCGACCTCGACGCGGCGCTGGTGCAGATCGGCTGGCCCGAGTTGCTCGCGGAGTACCCGGACGACGCGATCGGTTTGGTATTCGGCATGCTCGGCGAGACCGGCTCCCACGCACCGCTGATCAACGACGTGGTCGCGGTCGCGGCCGGGCGCCCGGTCGGGGGCGTTCTCGCGCTGCCGTACGCCGGGGACAGGTGGGTGCGGTGGGCGCGCGACGACACACCGAGTGCCGCGCTGGACCCCGCGGTCCCCGTCCACATCGTCGCGACCGGGGAGCCGGTCCCGCTGGCGGCCGGCCGGCGCGCGCTGGGGTGGTGGTTGGTCGGGACCGGGCGGGCCATGCTCGCACTGGCCAGCACGCACGCCCTCGACCGGACCCAGTTCGGTCGGCCGATCGCCTCGTTCCAGGCGGTCCGACACCGCCTCGCGGAGACCCTCGTCGCGCTCGAGGCTGCGGAGGCCACGCTGGCCCATGCGGACGACGAGTTCGGTGCGCTGCTCGCCAAGGCCGCCGCCGGGCGGGCCGCGCTCACGGCCGCCCGGCACTGCCAGCAGGTGCTCGGCGGGATCGGGTTCACCGCCGAGCACGGACTGCACCGCCACGTGCGGCACACCCTGCTGCTCGACGGATTGCTCGGCAGCAGCCGGGAACTCACCCGAGCGGCGGGAGCGCGCGTCCGCGCCGCGGGACGGGCGCAACGGCTCGCGTCGCTCTAGCTTCGCTGCAGGTCCGCACCCGCCGCTCTCCAAGTAGGCCCCAGACCCCGAATGGTTCGCCCGCATGGACGGCGAATTTCGAGGCACGCGCACGACCGGGCGATGCGGGCAGATCTGTTTGGCGGCGAGGGCGGTGCGGACATGCTGCACCATGTCGAATTCGGTGGCGTAGTCGTAGCCGCCCATCATCTGCATGCCCTCGATCGCCATGCTCTTGGCGACCTCGGTGACCTTGAGTTTCGCCATCGAGGATGCTCGCGACAGGTTCACGCCCGGGCGGGGATCGTCGGCCTGGGTGGCGACGCTGTAGACGAGCAGCCGGGCGCATTCGATCTCCGTGGCGAGGTCGGCGAGGCGGTGTTTGAGCGCCTGGAAGGATCCGACGGGTTGACCGAACTGGGTGCGTTCGGCGCGGCAGGTCAGCGCGGCGACGTCGGATCCCGCGCCGGGCTCGGACATCGAGATGGCGAGCGCGGCGCCCTCGGCGATCCGGCCGAGCACGGATTTCTTCAATTGTTCGTCGGCGAACCGGTTGTAGATCCCGCCGGTGACGAGCGTCGTGCCGATCCCGGGCAGCGGTGCCATGCCTCGGCAGAGTTCCTCGAGCAGGATGCACAGGTCGACGTGGTTGCCGCCCGCGCCGCCGTACGCCTCCGGCATGCCGATCGCCGCCCAACCCAGGTCGGCGACCTTCCGGTTGAGCTCGAGGCTGTGCGGGCGGCGGCCGCGATCGGTGAGCTTGTCGCGTTGTTCGCGGGTGCCGACGTCGCGGCGGCAGAACTCCCGAACCGAGGACGCGAAATCGTGCTGCTCGTCGGTGAATGTCACGGTCATCGAGGACCTCCTAGGACTTCCGCGACGTCATGCGCACCCTGATCGAGGCCGCGAGCGTCGAACCGCGCTTCCGGGACGTCTGGTGGCAGATGCGCAACCGCGACTTCGGTATCGGATCGACGATGCGGGGTACGAGCTGGATGTGGCGTACCGTCGAGGCATCGGGACCGTACAGGTTCCCAATCGAGGGACCGATGATGTCCGACAAATCACCGCGTAAGTCCATGTCGAAGACGTCCGGGAAGTCGCTCAAGGAGAAGCGAGCCGATAAGAAGGCGAAGTCGAGCGAACACACCGGCATCGAGACCGCGTTCCATGCCCAAAAACGCTGAGGCTCGACCGCTGCTCACCCTCGGCGTCGTAGCGCATTCTCGCAAGGAGAGCGAACGACGGCTTCCGATCCATCCGATGCATTTCCAGCGAATCGACGCCGACCTTCGGGAACACATCTACCTGGAGAACGGGTACGGCGAGCGGTTCGGCGTGACCGACGAGCAGTTGGCGCCGTATGTGGGTGGGCTGCTGCCCCGGGACGGGCTGCTCGGCGACTGCGACGTCGTCCTGCTGCCAAAGGTTCAGCCCAGTGATCTTGCGGAGATGCGAAAAGGTCAGATCGTGTGGGGCTGGCCGCACTGCGTCCAGGATGCCGCGGTCACCCAACTGGCCATCGACCGTCGGCTGACCCTGATCGCGTTCGAGGCGATGAACCACTGGGCCCGTGACGGTGGCTTCTTGCTGCACGTCTTTCACAAGAACAACGAACTCGCGGGCTACTGCTCGGTTCTGCACGCGCTCGAGCTGATCGGGACGACCGGCATCTACGGCCGTCGGCTGCGCGCGGCGGTCATCGGCTTCGGTGCAACCGCGCGGGGAGCGGTGACGGCGCTCAACGCACACGGTGTCGGGGACGTTCGGGTGCTCACCAACCGCATGGTTGCTGCCGTCGGCTCACCGATTCACTCGGTGCAGATCGTGCACCTGGACCACGATTCCGACGATCCCAATCTCACCTGCGCGGTCACCAACGACGGCCGAGTGGCCCTCGCGCCGTACCTGGCCGAGAACGACATCGTCGTCAACTGCGTGCTGCAGGACCCCGACGCGCCGTTGACCTTCCTCACCGAGCAGGACCTCGGCGCCTTCCTGCCGGGTAGTCTCATCGTCGACGTGTCCTGCGACGAGGGCATGGGCTTCAGTTGGGCCCGCCCGACCTCGTTCACCGCTCCGAGCTTCGTGGTCGGTGACAACGTGCACTACTACGCCGTCGATCACAGCCCGTCGTATCTGTGGAACTCGGCCACCTGGGAGATCAGCGAGGCTCTGCTGCCGCACCTGCGGACGGTGCTGGCAGGCCGCGCCGCGTGGGAGGCCGATCCGACCATCGGACGGGCCATCGAGATCCGCGACGGCGAGATCCTGAACCCGCACGTGCTGTCGTTCCAACATCGCGGCGATGTGTATCCGCACGCGGTCGTGTCGAGTGGGAGCCTGTACTAGAGAGAGTCAGCCGATTCGGATCAGCTTCTTGTTGACGAACTCGTCGATGCCGAACCGGCCGAGTTCGCGACCGAAACCGGAGCGCTTGATCCCGCCGAAGGGCAACTCCACGCCCTCGGCACCGACGGCGTTGACGAACACCATGCCGGCGTCGATGTTGTCGGCGACCCGGGTCGCTTGCTCCGGGTCGGTCGTGAAGACGTAGGAGCCGAGGCCGAACGGGGTGTCGTTGGCGAGTCGCACGGCGTCGTCCTCCGAGGCGGCCTTGTACACCGTCGCCACCGGACCGAACAGTTCTTCGCTGTAGGACGGCGAATCCGGCGTCACGTTGGTCAGCACACCGGCCGGGAAGAACGCGCCGCCGCGTTGCCCCTCGCTGATCAGGGTGGCCCCGTTGTCGACGGCGCGTTGCACCTGCTCCTCGAGACGCTCGGCGGCCGCCACCGATGACAGGGGTGCCAGACCTTTCGCGGTGGCGAGGACCTTCGCGGTGAACTTGTCGAGGAACTCGTCGTAGACGTCGGCGGCGACGATGAACCGCTTGGCGGCGTTGCAGGCCTGGCCGGTGTTCTCGAAGCGACCAGCGACGGCCGCGTCGACGGTGGCGTCGAGGTTGTCGGAACTGAGGAGGATGAACGGATCCGATCCGCCGAGTTCGAGCACGACCTTCTTCAGGTTGCGTCCGGCGATCTCCGCGACGGCGGCGCCGGCGCGCTCCGATCCGGTCAGCGACACTCCCTGCACCCGCGGGTCCGCGATCGCGTCGGCGATCTGCTCGTTCGTCGCGTACACGTTGACGTAGGCGCCCGGCGGGAAGCCGGCGTCGGCGAAGATCTGCTCGATCGCCGCCGCCGACTCCGGGCACTGCGGGGCATGCTTGAGCACGATGGTGTTGCCCAGCGTCAGGTTGGGGCCCGCGAAGCGCGCCACCTGGTAGTACGGGTAGTTCCACGGCATGATCCCCAGCAGCACACCCACCGGGCCGCGCCGGATGACCGCACTCCCCTCTCCCTCGACCAGGTCGATCGGCTCGTCGGCGAGGAACTTCTCGGCGTTGTCGGCGTAGTAGCCGTAGATGGCGCCGCTGAAGTCGACCTCGCCCAGGGATTGGTCGAGCGGTTTGCCCATCTCCCGCTGAATGATCTTGGCGAGTTCGTCGCGCCGCTGCGTGTGCAACTCACCTGCGCGGCGCACCAGCGCCGCCCGCTCGGCGACCGTCGTGGTCTTCGACCACTCCCGGTACGCCCGGTCCGCGGCGGCGAGCGCGGCGCGCACCTGTTCGTCGGTCGCGGTCGGGTACTCGCGCACCGTCTCGCCGGTCGCGGGATCGACCACCGCATACAGACTCATTACGTACTCCCTCGGCAGCACTTCGTCGCTATTCGTTCATCCAACAACGAAGGGAGTGGCCGAGGGGGCAAATCCCGAAACCCGCGGCGGGATCGCTCAGCGCAGGACGGTCCTGCCGTCGACGTTGAGGACCTGCCCGTTGAACGCTGCGATCGACGGCGGCGCCGTGTCGGCTACCGAATGGCCGCCTTCATGTCGTCCAGCTTCGTGAGGATCGGGTAGCCGCTGACGCTGAGCGCATTGCCGTGTCCGGTCTGATGAACGTCGAAGATGGACTGGATCGCGGCGTAGAAGCCCTGCACGTCGAGGGTCTGGTTCACCGCGCGCTTGGCCTGGCGCAGGCCGAAGGGCGGCATCGCGGCGATCTGCTCGGCCAAGGCCCGCGTCTGCTCGTCGAGTTCGGCACGCGGCACGACCTGGTTCACCATGCCGGTCTGCGCGGCCTCGTCGGCGGTGACCGGGCGGCCGGTGAACAGGATCTCCTTGGCCTTGCGCGCGCCGAGTTCCCAGGTGTGCCCGTGGTATTCGACGCCACCGATGCCCATCAGCACGACGGGGTCGGAGAACAACGCGTCGTCGGCGGCGACGATCAGGTCGCACGGCCAGCACAGCAGCAGGCCGCCCGCGATGCACCGGCCCTGCACCGCCGCGATGGAGGGTTTGGGCACGTTGCGCCAGCGCAGCGTGTACTCGAGGTAGCGGCGCGTCTCGGCGCGGTAGATCCATTCCAGGGTGATGTCGTTCGGCGCGGGCCACCGGTCCTTGAGGTCGTGGCCGGCCGAGAAGTGCTTGCCCTCGGCGCGCAGCACGATCACGACAACCTCGTCGTCGGTCGCGGCTCGTGTCCACGCGGCGTCGAGTTCGTCGAGCAGGTCCATGTTCTGGGCGTTGGCGGCCTCGGGACGGTCGAGGGTGATGGTCGCGATCTTGTCGGCGACCTCGTAGCGGATGTACACGGTGGCTCCTCAGCTTCGGGGTAGTCCGAGCACCCGCTCGGCGACGATGTTGCGCTGAATCTCGGATGTGCCGCCGGCGATCGTGCCGGCGAAACTGCGTGCGTAGCGCTCGAACCAACTCGAGCTGAAGTTGTCGAGGTTCATGTGGTTGTAGCGGGCCGTGCTCGCGGGATGCACGAGGCCTTCGGGTCCGGCAGCGGACAACGCCTGCTCGGATGCCGACTGCACCGCCTCCGAGCCGAGCAGCTTCAGCACCGACAGCGCGGCGACGTCCTGCTCGCCCCGCGCGGCACGCGCGAGAGCCGCCGAGCCGAGCAGCCGCAGCGCCTCCAGATCCATCGCGAGCGTGGCGTATCGGTCCCGTTCCAACGAGGTCTGTGGCTTGAAGTCCTCGACCAGATCCTGCAACCGGTCGGCGAAACTCAGCCAGAGCAGCGTGCGTTCGTGGCCGAGCGAGCCGTTCGCGACGCCCCATCCGCCGTTCAACGGGCCCACGAGATTCTCGACCGGAACGCGTGTGTCGGTGAAGAACACCTCGTTGAAGTCGAGATCGTCGCCGCCGCAGATCGACGCGAACGGGCGCAGCACGACGCCCGGCGTGTCGGTCGGGACGAGCAGGACGCTGATCCCCTTGTGTTTCGGGGCATCCTGGTCGGTGCGCACGAACGTGAGCAGCACGTCCGCATCGTGTGCACCCGACGTCCAGACCTTCTGGCCGTTGACCACGAAGTGGTCGCCGTCGAGGTCGGCCCGGGTCCGCAGGCCGGCCAGGTCGGACCCGGCGCCAGGTTCGCTCATGCCCAGCGCCGCGGTGATCTCGGCCCGCAGGATCGGTACGGCCCAGCGCTGCTTCTGTTCGGCGGTGCCGAACGACAGCAGCGACGCCGCGATGATCCCGAGGCCCTGCGGGTTGAAGCTGTGGTAGATGCGGCGGCGCGAGAGTTCCTCGAGGTGCAGGTACTGCTGCAGGATGGTGGCGTTGCGGCCGCCGAACTCCGGTGGATTGCCCGGCAGCAGCCAGCCGTGATCGAACTGCAGGCGTTGCCATTTGCGCGCCCACTCGGGTTGATCCGCACTCGACCGCGACCGCTGCTCCGCCGCCACAGCGGTGGGCAGGTGTTCGTCGAGGAACGCGACGAACTCGGCTCGGAACGCTTCGGTTTCGGCGTCACTGCTCTTGGTGTCAAACGTGGACTGCACGGTACTCCTCCGCGATCTGGGCCCGATGCACCGCCGCGCCGCCGAGCAGCAACTCGCCGGCCTTGGCCCGCTTCAGCGCGAACTGCAGGTCGTTCTCCCAGGTGAATCCCATGGCGCCGAAGAGTTGTACGCCGTGGCGGAACGCGAGCGACTGGCATTCGCCGGCGCTGGCCTTTGCCATCGCGGCCGCCAGTCGCCGCCGCGGGTCGTCGGTGGCGATGGTGGTCGCGCCGTAATAGGCGAGCGCGCGGGCCCGTTCGATCGCGACGTGCATGTCGGCCGCCTTGTGCTGCACGGCCTGGAACGACCCGATCACCGTGCCGAACTGGGTTCGGGTGCGCACATGCTCGAGGACCAGGTCGAGGATCCGCTGGCAGGCGCCGACGACGGTGAGCGCGAGGCCGACGAGTGCGACGTGCCGGGCCCGTTCGGTGTCGGCGTCGACGAGGTTGGCACCGGTGACGCTGACTCCGTCGAAGACGACCTCCGCGACGTGCAGGGTCGGATCGAAGACCGGGGTGCGCACCGCCGTCACCGCGTTGCGCGGGACCACGAATACTCCCGCGTCGGTGCAGACAGCGAGCACGTCGGCGCGGTCGCCGTCGAGCACGTGGCGGGCGGCGCCGTGCAGTCGCCACCCGGTACCGTCCCGATGGGCGGTGACACCCTCGTACACCGCCGCACCGACCTGCCCGGATTGCACAAATTGTCCTGCAAGCGGGGCGAACTGCGTCATCGTCGCCAGGTAGGGCGTCGGATCCGTGGCGCGGCCGAGTTCCTCGAGCACGATCGCCAACTCCACCGTGTCGGCGGGATCGGTCAACTCGGTCCATCCGAGTTCGACATACCTGCGCCACAACGGTTCCGGATCGACACCCTGATCCACGACCGACCGCACCAGCAATGCCGGACACTGTTTGACGAGCACCTCACGAACGGTGTCGCGCCAGAGCCGCTGGTCGGAGTCGAACTCGAAGAGCATCCGACGTCCTCCTTTACCCGCGAGCAAGAGACTCGCACAATGCGAGAGTATCATTCTCTTCCATAGAAAGTAATAGTCTCCGATAGCGGAAGAGTGGCCGGTGTAGGTCACCCGATCGGAAGGCGCCTCCGGTACAGTTCAGCTATGTTCGGAACCTTCGGTCGACGATCGAGCCTGCTGTGACGACGGCCAGTGAGGAACCCGCGTGGAAGCAGCGGGCGGTCGAGCGGTCGATCCGGACCGCCAAGTTGCGCGCCGAACAGCGGGTCCAGCGCTTTCTCGATGCCGCCCAGGCCATCATCATCGAGAAGGGCAGCACGGATTTCACCGTGCAGGAGGTCGTCGACCGGTCGAAACAGTCGCTGCGCAGCTTCTACCTGCAGTTCGACGGTAAGCACGAACTGCTGCTCGCGCTGTTCGAGGACGCGATGGGTCGCTCCGCCGAACAGATTCGCGCAGCCGCCGTGGGACATTCGGAGCCGATCGATCAGCTCCGGGTCGCGGTCGAGCTGCTGTTCGAGACCTCACGGCCGGATCCCACCGCCAAGCGTCCACTATTCAGCGACTTCGCCTCGCAGTTGCTCATTTCCCATCCCAACGAGGTCCGCATCGCCCACCAGCCACTGCTGGCCCTGTTCACCGAGCTGATGGAGAGCGTCGAGAAGTCGGGCCGGTTGCGCGAGGGCGCGAATCCGCGCCGGCTGGCGGCGATGACGATGCAGACCGTCATGTTCACCGCGCAGTCGAGCGGTACCTCCGACTCCGAGTCCGGCCACCCGATCACCGCCGAGGAGATCTGGGAGTTCTGCGCGAACGGATTCGCAGCACAAGAGTAGGAGAACAGTATTCTCGTTTTCGGAGATCTTGACTAGACTGCAGTCATGGCCGATCTCTGGAACGACGTCCTCGCGTGTCTCGATATGCAACCCCTCCCGCCGGATGAGCCCGGCCACCGATTCGAGGGCCGCAACCTGCAGTTGGACTACCACCGCCTCTTCGGCGGCCAACTCCTCGCGCAACTCGTCCACGCCGCGCAGCTCGCGTGCCCGGACAAGCAACCGAAGTCGATGCACACCGTGTTCGCGCGAGAAGGCAAGTCGGGTGAGCCCGTTCGCTTCCAGGCCGCGGTCGAGCACGACGGCCGCTCGTTCGCGGTGCTGACGCTGTGCGCCCAGCAGTCCCACGGTGTTGTCGCCACCGCCACGGTCTCCATGCACGTCGGCGAGGAGGGCCCCGAGCGGCAGAGGATCGCCGCGGTGGCCCCCGTGCTCCCGCCGGCACAGCGCGTGCGCTACGACCTGTTGCCGTGGGAGACGCGGGCCGCGACCGACCTGAACACGACGCTCGCCGAACCGGCCGAGTTCGAGTTCTGGATGCGCACACCCGAGGTCGATCCGCAGTTGGCTCCCGCCCTCACCGCGTACGCGACCGACCTGAACCTCATCGGGACCGCACTCCTGCCGCTACCCGGATTCAGCCAGCGCGGCAACGGAACCGACTTCGTCTCCGCCGTCACCTCGCACACGTTGTGGTTCCACCGACCGTTCCGCACCGACGGCTGGCTGCTGCTGCGCCAGCATTCGCCGCTGCTCGCGCACGGGCGGTGCTTCGGCCGCGGCGACGTGCTCGCCGAGGACGGCACCCTCGTGGCCTCCTTCGCGCAGGAGGCGCTGGTGCGGTTCGCACCCGCGGCGCTCGAACAACTCTCCGGCGACGGTGTCGCCGCCGCGGTGGAGCGCTGAGGTGGGCGCGGGTGCGGTGAACGCCGTCGCGGCCGTGTGTGCGGCAGCCCCGGGGATTCGGTCGACGCTCGACCTGCCTCAGGTCGTCACGCGCCTGGGCTGAATCCCGCCGAGCAGCAGTTCGGCTGCCGCATCGGGCTCGCACTCCCGCGACCCGACGCGGTCCGCCAGGCCGTCCAGGTCGGGATGGCCGCGCAGCCGGGTCATCGCCAACGACAGGATCTGCGCACGGGCGCGGGCGGTCCGTCGAGCCGGGCTGTCGGCGCGATGGTGGGCATCGATCGCCGCCATCAACTCCGCGATACCCTCACCGCGCGACGCGACGAGCCTCAGCACGTCGGCACCGGTCTCGATGTGCAGGTCACGCACAGTCTGCTCGGCGCCCTCGCGGTCGGCCTTGTTCACCACCAGCAGATCGGCCACCTCCAGCAGTCCGGCCTTGGCGGCCTGAACCGCATCGCCCGCACCGGGATTGAGGATCACCACCGCCGTGTCGGCAACCGCGGCCACCTCGATCTCCGACTGCCCCACCCCGACCGTCTCGAGCAGGATGGGGTCGTAGTCCAGCGCCGCGAGCAGGCGCACGGCGGCGGGCACCGCTGCCGCAAGGCCGCCGAGGTGCCCCCGGGTGGCGACCGAGCGGATCAGCACCCCGGGATCGGTGGTGTGCGCGGCCATCCGGATCCGGTCGCCGAGCAGCGCACCGCCGCTGTAGGGCGAGGAGGGATCCACCGCGAGCACCGCGACCCGCGCACCCTGGGCCCGGTAACCGGACACCAGCGCGGCGACGGTGGTCGACTTCCCGGCACCTGGTGGCCCCGTGATGCCGACGACCCGACTGCGTCGCGGTTCGAGCAGCGCGAGAACCTCGTCGACTCCCTCGCTTTCGACAAGGGTGAGCAACTTGCCCGCCGCGCGCACCGAACCGGCGCGCGCGGCGTCGACGAGTTCCCCGACCCTCATCGGCTCTGGCACCGCCCGGTCACGGGGCGGGGACCTCGATCACCGTCGCCGAGCCCATGCCACCCCCGGCGCACATCGCCGCGACACCGATTCCGCCGCCGCGGCGGCGCAGCTCGTAGATCAGCGTGACGAGCATCCGCGCACCGGTCGCGGCGACCGGGTGCCCCAGCGAGCACCCGCTTCCGTTGACGTTCACCAGGTCCGGGTCGATGCCGAGAATGCGGTTGGTCGCCACGACCATCGCGGCGAACGCCTCGTTGATCTCGAACAGGTCGACGTCGGCGAGCGTGAGCCCCCCGCGGTCGAGGGCCTTACGGATCGCGCCGACCGGGGCGAGGCCGGTCTCGGCGGGGTCGACCCCGACCGAGGCCCACGACCGCACGGTGGCCAGCGCGGGCAGACCCAGGTCGGCGCTCGCGACGCCGAGCAGTGCCGCCGCGTCGTTGGCGCCGGACGCGTTGCCCGCGGTGATGGAGAACCCGGCGATCTCGGGATGCAGCACCCGCAACGACGCGAGTCGCTCCATGCTGGTGTCGCGACGCGGGTGCTCGTCGGTGTCGAACACCCCGTGCGGGGTGTCGATCGCGACGATCTCCTCCTTGAACCGGCCCTCGTCGATGGCGTGGATCGCGTTGCGGTGTGAGCGCAGCGCCCAGGCGTCCATCTCCTCGCGGGTCACGTTCGCGGCCCGGGCGGCGTTCCAGCCGACCGTGATCGACATGTCCTTGTTCGGTGCGTCCGGGCGGTCGGGGTGCGTCGGCGGCAGCCAGTCGACCCAGTCCTCACCCGCACGCACCCGCGACCGGGGTGCAGTGGACGCCGAGTTGACCCCGCCCGCGAGGACGAGGCGGTCCATGCCGGCCCGGATGCTCGCCGCGGCGGACTGCACCGCGGCCTGACCGGCCGCGCAGTGCCGGTTGTGTGCCAGGCCCGGAACGGTCGTGAGTCCCGCGGTGATCGCGGCGTGCCGGGCGATCACCCCGCCGCCGTGCAGGCCCTCGCCCAGGACGACGTCGTCGATCAGCGCGGGGTCGACCTCGGCGGCCGCGGCCCGCACGACGTGGTCGGCGAGGTCGTAGGCGGAGGTGTCGCGCAGCGTTCCCTTCACGGCGGTGCCGATCGGGGTGCGCAGCGCGGAGACGATGACGGCTTCAGGCATGGCTGTTCTCCAGTTCGGTGACGAGGCTGCGGCGCAGCAGTTTTCCGGTCTCGGTGCGGGGAAGCTCGGCGCGGAAGACAATCGCGTCGGGCGTCTTGGACGAGCGCAGCCTGCTCTGCACCCAGGCCCGGATGTCGTCAGGATCGCCCACCCGCCCGCCGGCCCCGACGACGACGGCGACGAGGCGTTGGCCCCATTCCGGGTCGGGCAAGCCGATCACGGCCGCCTCGTCGATGCCCGGATGGTCGAGCAGGATGTCCTCGATCTCGGCCGGGGCGATGTTCTCCCCGCCGCGGATGATCGTGTCGTCGGCGCGGCCGTCGATGTAGAGATAGCCATCGGCGTCGAGGCGACCGAGATCGCGGGTGGCGAACCAGCCGTCCGCGTCGAGGGCGCTGCGGGTGCCGTACTCGCCGGAGATCTGTTCGCCGCGAACGAAGACCAGACCGGTCTCGCCGGGCCCGACCGGCGCGCCGTCCGCGGCGCGGACCTCGATCTCGATCCCAGGCAGCGGGCGGCCCACCGATCCGAGTCGCTCGCGAACGGCGGGATCGCCCGACGCGGCGGCGGTGCGGTGATCGTCGGGCCCGAGCACGGCGACCGACGACGCCGTCTCGGTGAGACCGTAGGCGTTGACGAACCCGGTGTCGGGGAACACCCGCAGCGCGCGCTCGAGCACCTGGCGCGGAGTACGTGACCCGCCGTAGGCGAGGCTCTGCAGACTCGGGACCACGACGTCGGTCTCGGCGCGCTCCGCCTCGGCGACGATGCGGGCCAGCATGGTCGGCACCAGCATGGCATGGGTGACGTCCTCGCGACGGACCGTGTCCAGCCAGGACCACGCATCGAAGGCGGGTAGGTAGACGACGCGCCGGCCGCTGTACAGGTTGGACAGCAGGTTCGTCAGGCCGGCGATGTGATACGGCGGCACCGCCACCAACGCCGCGTCGGTCGGCGCGGCGGAACCGAATTCGAGCGTATTGAGCACGTACGCGAGCAGGTGTCGGTGCCGCAGCAGAGCGGCCTTGGGTTCGGACGTCGTCCCGCTGGTGTAGATGATCACCGCGACGGCGTCGCCGTCCCAGCCGGTGTCGGGTTCTGGGACGCGTTGCGGCTCGGTGACCAGCGCCGCGAGGTCGTCGTCGGTGCTCAGGACCAGCGCGCCGGGGTGTCGGGCGTGCAGTGCCGTCAATTGCTCGGTGCCGAGTCGATAGTTCAGCGGCACGAACGGGACACCCGCCATCGCGGCACCGAAGAGCGCGATCGGATAGGCGAGATGGTTTGCCCCGGTGTAGAGGACGGCGGGGTAGGCCTTGAACCACGCGGCGGCGACGCACGCTCGGTCCCGCAGTCGCGCGGCGGTCAGCGAGGCGCCACCGGCCGTTACGACGGGCCGTTCGTCGGCGCCCGCAGCCATGTCTAGAATCATAGTCACGTTCATGAGAACATTATTCTCTCAGGTGGAGAGTGTTCATCGCAAGAGTAGACAAGGGGAAAGAGAATGCAGATCAGCGATTGCTCGGCATTGGTCGTCGGCGGTACCGGCGGTCTCGGTGCCGCCACGGTTTGGCGCCTGCACGAGGCGGGCGCGAAGGTCGTCATCGCCGACGTGGCCGACGAGAAGGGCAAGGCACTCGAGGAGGAACTCGGGGTGCGCTACGTGCGCACCGACGCCGGCAGCGAGGAATCGGTGCTCGCCGCGATCGAGGAAGCGGAATCGCTGGGGCCGTTGCGGATCTCGGTCGACACGCACGGGGGCCCGGCCGGCGGCGGTCGACTCGTCGGCAAGGACGGCAGCCCGATGTCGCTCGATGCGTTCACCACGACGATCACCTCCTACCTCACCTGGTCGTTCAACGTGCTGCGCCTGTCGGCGGCCGCGATGGCCCGGCAGGAACCGCTGGAGGAAGGGTCGCGTGGGGTGATCATCAACACCGCCTCGATCGCCGCGTTCGAGGGCCAGATCGGACAACTCCCGTACTCCGCCGCGAAGGGCGGCGTGGTCGGCATGACCCTGGTGGCGGCGCGTGACCTGTCTCCGCTCGGCATCCGGGTGGTGACGATCGCGCCGGGCACCATCAACACCCCGGCGTACGGGAAGGCCGCCGACCAACTCGAGGAGTACTGGTCCAAGCAGGTGCCGCACCCGAAGCGGATGGGTCGCCCCAGCGAGTATGCGCAACTGGCGGTCGCGATCGCCGAGAACGACTACCTCAACGGCGAGGTGATCCGTCTCGACGGCGCCCTGCGGTTCCCGCCGAAATGAGTTCGCTGGCGGGGAAGGTCGCGTTCGTGGCCGGTGCCAGCCGGGGCATCGGCGCGGCCGTCGCCGTCGCACTCGCACAGGCGGGCGCGGCGGTGGCCGTCGCGGCCCGCAGCGAGCAGGATGGTCGGGTCCCGGGCACGATCCACGGGGTAGCCGCACGGATCACGGCGGCCGGCGGTCGGGCGCTGGCGGTGCCGTGCGACGTGACCAGCGAGGCCTCGGTCGAGGCCGCGGTGGCGGCGACGGTGGCGGAGTTCGGCGGCATCGACGTGCTCGTCGCGAATGCCGGCGTGCTGTGGCTGGGGCCGATCGAGACGACACCCGCAAAGCGGTGGCAGTTGTGCCTCGACGTCAACCTCACCGGCGTCTTCACCGTCACCAAGGCGGTGATCCCGCACGTGCGGGCCCGCGGCGGTGGATCGCTCATCGCGGTGACCACCACCGGCGTCGACATGATCGACCGCGGTGCGAACGCCTACTGGGTGTCGAAGGCGGCGGTCGAACGGATGTATCTGGGCCTCGCCGCGGACCTGCGGCCCGACAACATCGCGGTCAACTGCCTGAGCCCGTCGCGGGTGGTGCTCACCGAGGGCTGGCGCGCCGCCGGTGGGGGCCAACACATCCCACCCGAGGCGGTCGAGCCGCCGGAGGCGATGGGCGAGGCAGCGGTCGTGCTGGCCGCCCAGGATGCCACAGGCATCACCGGCACCGTCCAGCGCTCGGAATCGCCGGTGCGCCTGCGGCGCTCGTGAACGGCCGCAGTTCCGCCACCCAGCCGGCGTTGCTGGCGGTCAGCCTTCGGCGACGAGCTCCCTGAGCAGATGAGGTTCGGTGCGGGGACGTGGTTGGCGAGATCGCGTCTGCCGTTCGACCCGAGCGTCCGTTCGACGCCTGCCATAGCGCAAGATCCACTCCGTGGATGGCGGTGTGTTCCTGGAACTGCTGGCGAGCGACGCGGACGCCGCGGCGTTCGAGGAGCCGGTGCGCCGCGCCGCGGCCGGTGGCGCCGGCCGGGCCGCGGTTGCCGAACTGGAGCGGCTGCGGGATCTGGCGCTGCACGCCCGAGCGGAACTGTCCCGCCACGAGCGGCGGGAATCGGAACTGGCCGTCCTGTTCGAAACCGCGCAGGACCTCACTCGCATCCGCGACGTCGACAAGCTGCTGCACGCGATCGTGCGTCGTGCGCGTCGGATCTTGTCGACGGATGTCGCCTACATCGCGTTGATCGATCGGGACCGCAACGACACGTTCATGAAGGTCACCGACGGGATGTCCTCCTCGGCCATCGGCAGTACACGTCTGCCCCTGGGCGCCGGACTGGGCGGCCTGGTGGCCGAGCGCGGGTTGCCGTACGCGACGAGTGACTTCTGGTCGGACCAGCGGTTGTCTCACACCGCCGAGGTCGACCATGCCGTGCGGTCGGAACGGATCGTGTCGATCGTGGGAGTCCCGCTGTCGATTGATTCCGACGTCATCGGTGTGCTGTACGCCGCCGACCGGCATTCCCGGGTGTTTCAACCCGAGGACATCGCACTCCTATCGTCGTTGGCCGCATTGTCCGCCGTCGCCCTGGAGGCGACGCGGGCGTTCGAGGACGCCCGGCGCGCCGCCGACGAACTGGCCCGCTCCCACGCGCTCGCCGAGCAGCGGGCACGCAACCTCGAATCGATCTCCGAGGCCCATCGTCGGCTGACGGCGACTCTGCTCGAAGGCGGCGGTGTCGGCGAGGCCGCGGCCACGATCGGCGAGATCCTGGACACCGATGTCGTCGTTCTCGACGCGGAGGGATCGGTGCTGTGGTCATCGCAGCCGAATGCGCCACGGTTCGAGTCGGGGGAGGACGACGACCGTACCCTCGACGCAGACGGTCGGGTGTGGTCTGCCGTGTCCACGACCGCACGAGGCGTCCCGCTCGTGCGGGTCTTGGTCGACCGGGCGGCACTCGATACCACCGAACACGGCGTACTCGAACGTGGCGCAACCGTATTGGCACTCGTGTTGACCCTCGGGCGGATCGCGCTGGGCGAGGAAATCCGTTCCCGCGAAGAACTCCTCGTCGACATCCTGGTCGGCGCCTCCCGCGACCCGCACACGATCCGCCAACGTGCCGAACGCTCGGGAATGCGCTGGCGCGGGCCGAAAACGGTGCTGGTGGTGCGCGGACCGGATCACCAACGTCGAGCGGTGCGGGCCGCCGCGACACGCTGGATCGGAGCCGGCGATGTCGTGGCCGACCACCTGCAGTCGATCGTCGTCCTCGTCGGCGGCGACCAACCGGGACGCGCGGCGCAGGCCCTCGCCGCGCACCTGGAAACCGCCGGGTATCCCGTGGTGGTGGGTGGCGCCGGCCCGGGAGCGACACCGGAGGAACTGCGGACGCGCTACGACGAGGCGTTCCGGTGTGCGCAATTGCTGGCTGCCCTGGGACGAAGCGGCGGTGCACAAATGTCGGATCTCGGGATCTTCGGTGTGCTCGGGGTACCCGAGGCCGCCGGCCGCGCGGTCGACTTCGTCGAGCGGACCCTCGCGCCCCTGCTCGAATACGACGCCGCCCACGATGGGCGCCTCGTCGCGACACTGGCCAC